>CAYIGN010000064.1:0-3066 GCA_964363055.1 uncultured Candidatus Saccharibacteria bacterium | reverse complement strand
AAGTTTCGTGGGAATGACAAAAACCGTGGAAAAATCAATTTTGAGATGGGTTCTAGATAGATCACTGGGACGTGATGGTCGAGACCTGCGATACCGCGATACCTCCCGGAATCAGATATCTGACCGCCGATACTGCCGCCATATTTTCAAGAATATCGTGGTGGCGCGATGCGAGCTGGGACTGACCTTCACGCAACGCAATCTCCAGCCGCCGCACCTCTTGCTCTCGCCGCAGACCCTCGTTGGCAAGGGCGCGCGTCTCCAACCCAATGTTAAAACTTGCTATCAGCGAGAAGAGATACGCCGCGGCCGCGCCACTGATTACGACAACCGCCAATATCGTGATCCAACCGTCATTGTTGAGCGCCGCAAAACCATTCTGGACTCGGCCGGGCCAGGGACCAATCAATCTGGTGGGGTAACCCCTTTTCAGTTGGGCGAGCGTATTCATAGTTTGATGAGCCACCTTAGCCGGGCCGATGCCGCGCGGGGATTCGCCATTACTTCGGCCCGGGTCGGCCGGAGCGGCCGCACAATCGCCGGCTCAACTAATCCTTTAATGGTTACATCACGCATAAATTTTTTGACAATTCGATCCTCCAACGAGTGGAAAGAGATGGCGATCAACTTCCCTCCGTCGGCAAGCAGTTCCAAGGCCTGGGGCAAAACCGCGGCAAGCGAGTCCAATTCGTTATTCACCGCAATCCGCAGCGCCTGGAAAGTACGGGTAGCCGGGTCCAGACGCGCGTTCCGATACATTCGAGGAACGCTCCGGTATATGACCTCGGCGAGCGCGGATGCGGTGCCGATTCTTTTATGGCTCCGCTTCCGCACAATGGCGCGGGCGATCCGCCCGGCATATCGCTCTTCTCCCCAGCGGGATAAAATATCGGCAAGCGCTTGTTCCGGCCAGCGATTCACGATTTCCTCCGCGGTCAATTTGTTTTCGGCCGGATTGTATCTCATGTCCAGCGGCTCGTCTTTGGCAAAGGAAAACCCCCGCCCCGACTTCTCAATGTGATAGGAACTGAATCCGAGATCAAACAAAACTCCGTTCACTTTTCCACATATACGATGCCCATCGGCAACTACTTTGATATTCGCATAGTTCTCGCACACCAATTCTATATTCTTAATCCCCGATTCCTGATTCCTGATTCCTGATTCGCGTATAAGATCACAGTCCCAATCAATGCCCAACACTCTCCCCGTAGGTCCCGCTCTTTGCGCAATTGCGCGAGCATGGCCTCCGCCGTCTACCGTCGCATCAATGTAGATCTGTCCGGGTTTGGGATCAAAGATTTCAAGAACCTCATTCAGCAGGACGGGCGTATGCGATTTTGAATCAGGAAGCATGAATCAGGAAGCAGGAATTAAACACCCAACTAATCCGTTTTCTTCCCCCTGATTCATAATTCCTGATTCTTGATTCTAATATAGCCCCAATTCTCCCAATTTCTCCGCAATCATATCCGTGTTCTTTTCCACCTCATTTTTGTAAGCGTTCCACCGCTCCTCATCCCAGATCTCCAGCCGGTTATATACTCCGGCGATAACCACCTGCTGCTTTAGTCCGGCATATGCCTTGAGATACTCCGGAACGAGAATCCTCCCCAACTGATCGAGCTCCACCTCTACTGCTCCGGCCATCATCAGCCGCAGAAAACTTCGGGTGCTTCCCTGCCCCACCGGCAGTTGCGAGAGCTTCTCGGTCAACTTCTGCCATTCCGGCATGGGGTATAAAAACAGACAATTATCCAGGCCTCGGGTAAGCACTGCCCGCTCTCCCAATTCTTTGCGCAATTTCGCGGGAACCGCCAGCCGCTTTTTCGTATCCAGCGTATGTTGGTACTCGCCAATCAGCATATAAATCGTTTATCCACAGAAATTCAAACTTATCCACATATTTATCCACTTTTCCCCACTTCATCTAAACTTGATACCACTTTCTCACATATTCAAATAAATTGCAACCATCCGCCTAAAAATAAAAAGAGTGGCTTATGTAAGCCACTCATCTGCGAGTTATCCACTGGAATTGCACACCTACTCTTTATGGTATAAGTCAGAGCTTAGGTATTCCTGAAACGGTAATTCCAGGTTTTTGGTGTCTTTTGCCTTATGCGGCACTAACTTTACCAAAGAGGCACAATCCGGACATTGCGATGACATATATACTCGTGCATTGGCCGGGCTTTTAAGTCCGCATACATACTTCAGGGCAGGTGCGAGTATGCCGGGCGCAAGACGATCCGGACACGCTCTTTCTATAAGAACCCCGAAGCCGATCACCAATGCCTCCCACCCATGCGGTTTACACGCCTGATGCGCAGCATCAATAGTTTTTCTGATCGTACCGAAAGTTGTCCCTATGTCATCAACGACAAACACTTGATCATCGGGGCCTATGCGGTACCCGCCGCCGATTACGTACGCTCCGTCGTTGGCGTGTTCGGCAAACACTGCACGCGTTTTGGAAAGCTCGGCAAAGGATTGAAGCGCGTAGATCAGCGGCACCGCACCCATCGCCGGACCCAAAAGCACTGAGATCTTACGGATGTGTATCCCCGCGCTCCTCATCTTCATCAAGAGAAGATGCGCCATCCGCCGGCGATGCTCGAGCCGCGTCCAGACCGGGTTTAATTGATAAAACACTCTGCTGTGGAGGCCGGAGGCAAGCTCATAGTGCTCGTCCAGATTCCATCCATCCAGGATCGCTCCGCTCGCCCTGATAGTCGCCCAGCGCGCTCTCTCTAAACCGTTAATACCCAATCGCTCCATAACGACCTCCTATTATCACAG
The DNA here is from genome assembly GCA_964363055.1 of uncultured Candidatus Saccharibacteria bacterium. Taxonomy (GTDB): domain Bacteria; phylum Patescibacteriota; class Minisyncoccia; order Sungbacterales; family HO2-52-23; genus CAYIGN01. The sequence goes on along the minus strand of CAYIGN010000064.1, from coordinate 264 downwards.
AGTTCCTCATCACCGCTAAATTGTCAAAAATCTAGGTAGTGTTATCTATTACCATATTCCATTTCTTCCCAATATTCAAAAACACTCCCGACTCGTCGGGAGTGTTTTTGATTTGATGTATATTTACGAGTCCGCTCAAACCTATTTTAGCAGGAATTTCTGAACAGAACAGCCGCCCCGCCGCCGCTCGCTAACGCTCGCCGCCAAGCAAAATACTCTTTACGATTTCCGATTTGCGCGCGCCACCAAAAAATTCTTCTAAAA
>CAYIGN010000063.1:1423-3343 GCA_964363055.1 uncultured Candidatus Saccharibacteria bacterium | reverse complement strand
GGAACGATGTTGACCGCCGCGGCTCTGCCGCGGCGCATGTCTTTGGCGTCCGGCGAATCAATCAGTTTCTGACTCGCGGTGTACCCGTGGACCGTCACCATACTCGATTTTTTGATGCCGAGCTCCTCCAGAAGTATTTTCATCACCGGCGCCACCGAATTGGTGGTACAGGAAGCGTTGCAGGTGATCGGCAAGGGGTTTATAAATCGATCGTCATTGACCCCGATGAGCGCGGTAGTCACGTCTCCGGATGCCGGTGCCGTAATCACCACCCGCCTGGCGCCTGCATTTAGATGCGGCTGAGATTTTTTGTCCGATGCGAATAGACCGGTCGATTCAATCACGATGTCAATGCCAAGCTCCCTCCACGGCAGTGCGGCTGGGTCTTTTTGCATCAATGCCTTCACCTCTTTTCCATCCACGGCAAATGAGCCGTCCCGCGCCTCCACCATGCGTTTATACCGGCCGTAGACGCTGTCGTATTTCAGGAGATACGCGAGCGTCTTGGTATCCGCGAGGTCGTTGATCGCGACAATCTCAAACTCTCCGCGGCCGAAGGCCTCGCGGAAGAACGAGCGCCCGATCCGGCCGAACCCATTGATGGCAATATGCGTCAGTTTCATATTTCTACTATAAAATTATTTCATCACCGAGGCAACCCGTGTGAGCGCCTGTATATATGAGGCCACGCGCCAGCTTGCGTGGAATGCTTTTTTCTTCTCACAGACGGCGGCAAACGCCTCGCTCAATTTCTCGTCAATTTTGGCAAGCACTTCCGCTTCGCTCCAGTATTTTTGATCCAGTGACTGCAACCATTCGAAATACGATCCCACCACGCCGCCGCTATTGGCCAAAATATCAGGAATAATTTCCACTCCGCGCCGGGCGAGCATCTCGTCCGCTTCGCGGCTAGTCGGGCCATTTGCCATCTCAAGGATGACGCGGGCTTGGATTTTGTCCGCATTTTCCGCAGTGATCTGGTCTTCAAGCGCGGCCGGGACCAGGATGTCAACCGGAAGCTCGAGAAGTTCTTTATTGGTAAAGGTTTGGCACGGGCCCGGGTGCGGCTGGAGCGAAAAGCAGGTGCCGCGGTCAATAATGCCGGTCCTTGCTTTAACCTCCATCACCCGCGGGATATCAATCCCGCCCGGCTCGTAAAGTGCCCCCCTGGAATCCGAAACTGCGACAACCCGAAAACCATTTACGTATAAAACCCGGGCGATGTTGCTACCGACGTTGCCAAAACCCTGAATAGCAACTGATGTAGAGATCTTAGTACTCTCCGCGGAGAGTACTAAGATCTCTACATGTTTCAAAAACTCTCTTAGTATTATATACCCGCCCAAGCCAGTGGCCTCTTCCCTGCCCTGTGAGCCGCCTTTCTCGACTGATTTTCCGGTGAACGCAGCAGGTTCCCAATAGCCGACCAGTTTGGAATACTCATCCGCCATCCAATCCATTATCTCGGCATTCGTCCCCACATCCGGCGCGGGTATGTCTTTCTGCGGCCCGATCTCCCGCCAAATCGCGCGCACATAGCCGCGCGAGAGATTTTCAAGACCGCGGCCGGACAGTTCGCGCGGATTAACGGCTACAGCACCCTTGGCGCCTCCATAGGGAAGCCCAAGTAGCGAGGTTTTCCAAGTCATCAATGACGCGAGCGCCTTTACTTCGTCAAGATTGGATGCGGGATGATACCGGATTCCGCCCTTGTAAGGGCCGAGGGCGTTATTGTGCTGTACCCGCCAGGCCGAAAATTTTTTCTCCGACCCGTCATCCATTTTGACCGGAATCTCAAATTCCATCACCCGATCCGGCGTCTCGATCCGCGTCAGAAGATCGGCCGGAATCTGAGCGATGCTGCCCGCATCTTCTATAATTTTTTTCGTGCTCTCAAGAAACGTTGTCATCTGATAACCA
>CAYIGN010000063.1:0-1413 GCA_964363055.1 uncultured Candidatus Saccharibacteria bacterium | reverse complement strand
CGTCGGATGATGTTTAGTGGTTGGGGTTTACCTCGCTCTCTGCGGCCGGGCTTGTTTTCTCCCGCTTCAGCAGGTAGTTGTATGCAGCCAGCGCGGCTTTGACCGCATCGCCGGCCGAGATGTTGTTCTGCTTGTAGGGGTCGTCGGTGATGTCGCCGGCGGCGAAAATGCCGGGATGCGAGGTTGTTGCGTGTTTGGAATCAATGACTACTTGGCCCCATTTATCCAACTCCACTAAACCCCTCACCATCTCGGAATTGGGCACTGACCCGATCTCGACGAAGATGCCGCCCACCCCAAGCGATTTTTCCTCTCCGGTCTCCAAATCTTTATACTTCAGCCCACTGACGAATTGATCTCCCAAAACCTCAAGGGTCTGGACGTGGAGGATAATCCGTTTCAATTTGGGATTTTTCTTAATTTCCTCCTGGGTTACCGGATCGCCGCGTAGAGTCCCGTTGCGCTACACAATGTATTCCTCTGCCGCATAAGGAAAAAGATCCTGCACGGCCTCCAGCCCGGCATTGCCGCCTCCGACTACCGCGACTTTTTTGCCGCTGAAGAGCGGAGCGTCGCAGGTGGAGCAATACGCGACCCCTTTGCCGTTGAATGCGTCCTCGCCTGGCACTCCGAGTTTTCTGCGCCGCGCGCCCGCGGCCAAAATCACGGTCTTGCCTTCATAGACGCTCTGTTCCGTCTGCACCTCAAAATTATCCCCCTTCTCTTTTACCGCAATTGCTCTCTCTGTTTTTATCTCCACCGTATCAGGATAAGCCCGCACATGCGCTTCAAATTTCTGCGCCAAGTCAAACCCCGAAATATGCGGCTCCCCAATCCAATTCTGAATGTCGTCCGATACTATGGATTGGCCGCCAAAGGACTCGGTGATCAAAAGGGTTTTTAGGCGCTTGCGAGCAGTATAGACCACGGCTGCAGCCCCGGCCGGCCCGCCGCCGATGATGATGACGTCGTAGAGCATAAAATACTCAAACTTTTATAGGCGACATCCTTTTCTCCTTTAATAATTTCCAGTAGTCAGGATCATTGACGCGATTGCTTATAGTTGCCCGTCGTCTGGGAATCAGATGGCCGCGTTCCAGATGCCGTTCCTGTTGTGAGATAATCTGAAACGCCGAGACATCACGCGGAGATGAAGATGCGATGCCTGTTTTTTCTTTTATAATAGGCAGATATGTTTTATTGATTTCGTAGCCAATGGAGTTTCTCTGCAGTTCTTTTGCAACTTTTGCGGTGGTCCCGCTTCCCAAAAAAGGATCAAGAACGGTTTCTCCCTCAAAGCTGAACATTTTGATAAGCCGTCGAGGCAATTCATCAGGGAATACTGCTTCGTGGCCGCTATTTTGGCGCACGCCCGCGAAGTTCCAGTGCCCGGTAAAATATTTTCTCCAGTCC
>CAYIGN010000062.1:0-3553 GCA_964363055.1 uncultured Candidatus Saccharibacteria bacterium | reverse complement strand
GCAATGGCCAGTAGTTGTCGCAATAGAGCAATAAAAAGCGATCCGCCAGAAGCGGCGCCGCATTTCTGATACGCGTACCGTTCTCGTCCTCAACCGCGCCGACTGAATACCGGATGTGCACTCCAAAGCGCGAGCCGTCGCCAAAGTAAGCGCTGATTTTCTCCGCCAGGTAACCCGTAAGGAGGACTGTGTCCGTGATGCCATTCTCGCGCAGCCGCTCAATCAGATACTCCAAAAAAGGCCGGCCGTGAATCAGCGCCATTGGTTTGGGTAAAGTATTGGTCAGAGGCCGCAACCGCATCCCCTGGCCTCCAGCCAAAATTACCGCTTGATGCAATAAGGGCATGGTGCACTATTTTCAATACCACCGAAGATTCTTATCCGTCTGCTTTTTATCCAGCAAATATCTGATCTGGAGAAGACGGTTTGTAAATCTTGCGCGGAGGTGATCGCCGGTAAAACCGATTTTGTCGAACAATTCAATCATCTCTCTTGCTCCCCGATCCAAATCCCATTCGGGCCGGTAATAATCCTTGAGCACCGAGAGTATTTTATTGAAAGAAACGCGATAGGTGCGGCTGTCGCGCCCGTGCTCTCCGGTAAAAACGATCTCGCTCCCGGGCACGGCCCGCCTGGCCGCCTCGGCAAGTTCTTGTACAGTAAAGTTTCCGTTCAGGATACCGACATTGAACGCCTGGCCGTTGACAAGCTCCGGCGGGGCCTCAAGTCCGGCAATAAACGCCTGCGACGCGTCCCGCACGTGGACCACCGGCCGCCAGGGCGTGCCGTCGCTTTTGATTTCAATCTTGCCGGTGGTGTAAGCGCAACCGACAAGATTGTTAAAGATAATGTCCGAACGGAGCATCGGGCTTGCGCCAAAGATAGTTGAAGGCCGCATGCATACTACGACAAAGTCCTGGTCCGCGATTCTTCTCAACTCCTCTTCGGCTTCCCATTTGGTGCGCGCGTACGCCGTCACCGGATTTTTTTCGCTGGTCTCCTCATCAAGCTCGGCGTCCGTATCCGATACTCCATACATACTCTGCGAAGAGGCGTAGACAAAGCGCTTCACACCCGCTTCCTTAGCCAGCCGCGCCAGGCGTATGGTCGCGTCGCGATTGATCTGGTCAGTGAGCCGAGAATCAAGTTCTCCCAGAGGATCATTGGAAAGTGCCGCAAGATGGATAATCGCCTCAATCCCGTCCAGATCCCGGGCGGACGCATCCCGGATATCCTTTTGTATCTCGCTGCCTCCGGGATCCCACGGGTATAACTCGCAGCCGCGGTAGTAGCCGGTATCGTATCCAATCACATCATAGCCGCGCTCCACGAGAAGCGAGCTAAGAACTGATCCTATGTATCCGCGATGGCCGGTGAGTAATACTCTCATAGGTTTTGTTGGCCAAGCGCATGATCAAAATAGTCCTTGAAATACCGCGTCATCAAGTGCAGGATCGTCCCGTGGACACTCTCCACCACCTCGTATGCCCCTTTTTCGGTCGGAATAAAAATCTTGGCGTCAGCCAACTGGTTGAGCCGTCCTCCGTCAAAACCGGAGAGTCCAATCACCGGCACATTGCGGCTCCGGGCAAGCTCAACCGCCTTGATGATATTGGGTGATGCGCCGGAGCTCGAGATCGCGATTATCGTATCTGTATCCTGGAGATAATTCTCCAGGGGCCCGGCAAAAACCATTTCAAATCCCACGTCATTGGCCCAGGCCGTGAGTTCCTCTTCAGTAGTGGGGAGCCGAATGGCTTGAAACCGGCGCACTCCTTTGTCCAGATGCCGGCTGAAAACGGTCTTGTTGAAATCGCTGACCCAGTGGGTCGCAAGCGCCAGAGAACCGCCGTTGCCGAAAATATAAATCCGGCCGTCCCGCTCGTAGGTCGCCTGCACTATTCCTATGGCTCGCGCAATCTCGCGATCAGGCAGATTGGCAAGCGCCGCGGTCACTTTCGCCGCAAAATTTCGGATGTATTTTTCCATAGCTGAAGAACTACAGCATGCGGGAATGATCGCTATTCACCATCATTTCAACTCCTGACTGCGCAAATCTTACCGGGATTTCTTCAAAATCATATAGAGAATGCTGCCCCGCGCGCCTCCGTATTGTCTCGCGAATCACCGGATGTTTCTCGGGCGGCGCAAGAAAAAGCAAGCATCCTCCCCCGCCCGCGCCCAAAATCTTCCCGCCCCAGGCCCCGGCCGTGATTCCAGCTTCATACAACCCGTCAATCACCGGATTAGATACTGAGGAGGACAGGGTCTTTTTCCGCTCCCAGGCGCTCTGCAGCATGATTCCCAGACCCTCAAAATCGCCATCAAGCAAGCGATCCCTAAACTCAAAGACCGAGTCGGCCATTGCCTGCAGGGTCGGGCGCGTGCGCTCTATATTCGCTCTCTGCTCGGTCAGCACGCTTGCTGCCGGCCGGTGGATACCGGTGAAAAAAAGCAGGAGATGGTGTTCAAATCCATGCCGCCGCTCGTAGTCAAGAAGAACCGGGTCAATCATCACTGATTCGTCCGGCCTGAATTCAAGCACATTGAATCCCCCAAGCGCGGCGGCGTACTGATCCTGCTTCCCGATCGGGTCTCCCACCAAATCAATCTCCAGTCGGCACGCCTCCTCCGCGGCTTCGCGCTTGTCAATGTTTCTACCCAAAGCGGTATGAAGACCCTTCATCAGCGCCACCGAAAAACTGGATGAAGATCCCAGACCCGTGTGCCCGGGCAGGTGCGAAAATGTACCGATCTCAATGCTATTTTCAATCCCCAAATCAAGCAGCGCCTCCCGGATGCGGTCGTTGCGAAGCTCGCGCGGATGATCCACCATCTCCCCAAGAGAGTAGCGGGCCGAAACCTTTTTCATCAGCGGAGTGCGGTTGACCGCCACATATACATATTGATTGATCGCCGTGGAAATGACTCGGCCGGGAGAATGCCGATAAAAATCGGAGAGGTCAGTGCCTCCGCCGACAAAACTTATTCGCAGTGGCGCGCGAACGATAATCATAAATCCTAAAAATCTTTTCTTGTCCAGTCGTAAGGGATCTCTCCGGAGTGGGGATCAATCCGCCGATAGCGGATGTCGGGATTATGCGCCTCGGAAGCGATATTACAGAGGACAGCGTATGGGGCCCAAAGCCCCTTGGACGCATTGGCAATCCCGGGCGGAATCTGCACCCGGCAGTAATTATCATCGCCAAAGCATATTTCTTGGAACTGCTGGTAGGTGGACGACTCGGGGCGCAGGTCGTGAAGCACCAACTTAATCATACCCTGCAGGCAGATATAGTTTAAAATCACCTTCTCATGCACGTGCCAGCCGTTGATAACGCCTTTGTACAACTTCTTGAAATATACCTCTCCAAAGGGATGATTTAGTTCATCGCTGCGGATGCCATGCATAATCGTGCCCCGCTCGTCCGGGATCCGCTTGAGCGGTATTATCTTTACTCCTTCAATGGTTTTATGTGGTTCTTCCATAAGAATATTAAGAGGTAATTAGAACCCATCTCAAAATTGCCCTTCTGTCATTCACGATCCCCGC
>CAYIGN010000061.1:1507-3554 GCA_964363055.1 uncultured Candidatus Saccharibacteria bacterium | reverse complement strand
ACGCGGGAATGACACATGAGGAGTGGGGACAACGCGTGGCAAAATTACAGTTTAGTTAACTTATCCACATATGGACGGGTTATATTGAGCGGTATATCTTTACTTCTGTATACCGGAGATAGAAAGGCGGTGGTGCCTTTTTTTGTTTGAACTTCTAACCCGCTCATTCTATGATCCAGCGTCTCAAAAAATTAAATAACTACCTTGTCTGGCCTACGCCGGAGATGTCTTTTGCTCTGCCGCGGCGATGGATTAAGTCGGGACTCGGCGCATTCCCGGCCTTCCGGCAGCGCCAATATCGGATCTACTTTTCGGGACAGTTCGTGTCGCTGACAGGGTCGTGGCTGCAGATTGTGGCTCAGGGATGGCTGGTATTTGAATTGACCCACTCTGCATTCTGGGTTGGATTCGTCAATGCCCTGAGCTCTCTCCCAATTCTTCTCTTTGGCATTATCGGAGGAGTGATTGTGGACCGCTTCAACACCAAAAAAATCCTCTATTTCACCCAGACCCTTCCGATGCTTTTTGCAGGGATTCTGGGCCTCCTCACCATTTTGGAAATCATCACCCTATACCACATCGCAGTGCTGGCCTTTCTACTCGGGATGGTGAATGCGCTGGACGTCCCGGCGCGGCAGACCTTTGTTGCCGAGATCATGGAGCGCAGACGCCTGGCCTCAGCTATCGTCCTCAATGCCGCCGCATTCAATGGTTCGCGGATCATCGGCCCATCGTTTGCCGGGCTTGCGATTGCCCTGATCGGCCTGGGCGGCACCTTCCTCGTCAATGCCGTTAGTTTCCTTGCGGTTATCGTTTCGCTCGCATTCATCCGCGCCGATACGCCGGCTCCAGAGACCCATCCTCATCCTATCACGGCAATGAAAGAGGGCCTGTCCTATACTTTCTCCCGGCCGGATCTTCGGCTCATCATTCTCGTTGTCGCGCTGATCTCAGTATTCGGCTGGTCGTATGCCGCCATTCTGCCGGTGATTGCGGCTGACGTCTTCGGACAAGGGGCTTCCGGGCTCGGCTACCTCTATACCGCGGTGGGTCTGGGAGCGCTTTGTGCGACTCTGACTATATCTTTCTTCCTGCCGCGCGTAGGTCCGGCGCCCTTCATCTTGGGCGGGAATGTACTTTTGGGCCTGATGCTTCTGTCTTTTTCCTTTGTAAGTCACTTTGGCGTCGGTCTGGGGCTGATGTTTTTCATTGGTCTCGCACTGCTTGCCCAGATGTCGGTGATGCAGAGCATAGTGCAGCATGCGATCCATGACTCGGTCCGCGGAAGAGTAATGAGTATCTATGTCACTTTCTTTCGTGGCACAGCACCCTTCGGCGCCCTCCTTATCGGGTATCTGGGCGAGGCGCTCGGACCGCAGTGGGCAGTCCGCCTGATGGCTTTGCCCACATTGGCAACTGCGGCAATTCTGATCCGTAAACGCCGCCTCCTCCCGTTGCGGCTGGGTGAAGCAGTAAAAAGGTGAGAAAAAAACTGGAGATCACCTTAAAGTCGCTGATGTCCAGCTTCAGTATCGCGGTATCATCTCCTGTGTATAACTGATCTTGGCTGCAAGGGCGCGGCGCAGTAGGATAAATCCGGCGCCTTCACCCCAGGGTATTCTATAAGGTGCCGGATAAAACAATAGGACAATAATGCATATGGCAAAGAATCCGCCCAAAGCTACAGGCCGCCGAGGATCGGTTAAAAATCGCGATCAGACACAAAGCCGCCAGAATATGCGCTGGACCAAGCGCGATCTTGCGAGCGGGAGATTTATGGATCAGAAGTATGATCTCATCCCTTTCAAGGGGGTACGCAAAAATAAAGTAGGACCATCCAGATAATGAGGTGTAGAAATAAAATAGATTGACAGCAGCCGCGGCATAAAATACGCTAACGGAACAATAATTATATGGCTCCGGCCGGCAATTAAAAACCCCCACACCTATGTATAGGTGTGGGGGTAAAGAATTTGCTGCTGCGGATAAAATCCATTAGTATTCCAGGAGTCGGGGCGGTCCACCAAAATAGCGCCGCGCGTTTCTA
>CAYIGN010000061.1:0-1497 GCA_964363055.1 uncultured Candidatus Saccharibacteria bacterium | reverse complement strand
TGGGCATGCGGGAAGAGGGCCGCGCCCGCCGCGCATTTTTTGCCGGCGGGGCCTTCGTCGGTTTATATGCTTCACTCCCCGTGAGCTCGCTCGCCCAAAAGGGCGCGGCGCTGATGGGATTGGCCAGTACCGAGCCGCGTATCGTCGGCAAGTCAAGTGCTCAACTCATTGCCGAAGCGCGCGAGAAATCGTCCAACATTAAAGGACTTTACATGACCGCGGATGTGGCCAACGACGCGGGTGCTGGCGCAACGCGCCTGAGAGAGAGAATCATCCGGATTGCGGACGAAACCGAGATCAACGGCATCGTAATTGATGTCAAAGAGGTCTGCGGCCCCGATTACAATGAGGAGCGTCTCAGGCGGCTCATTGACGAATTGAAAGCAAGGGGTATTTGGACGATTGCGCGGATTGCCGCTTTCAAAGACGCATCCCAGATCGAGGCGCATCCGGAGTGGTACCTCACGCGTAAGAACTCCAAGACAGTTGGTGGTGAATGTAATCGGAAGCGGCACCTCGTCGTCAAAAACGCCAAACTTCAAGCATCCAACACTGAAAGTCAGACAGCCAAGGATATTTTCTGGCGGGATAAGCGCGGGGGCTACTGGCTCGATCCTGCCTCGGCTCAGGCGCGCGCCTATCTGCTCGATTTCTCAAAGCGCATGATTGATATGGGATTTGATGAGCTGCAGTATGATTACATCCGCTTTCCGTCTGACGGCGACGTGGATGCGGCCATATATCCGGTCTGGGACAAAAGTATGTCCAAACACGAGGTCTTGAGAAGTTTCTTCACGTTCCTCCGCGATGGTCTTAAGACCCACAAGCCGGACATTATCCTCTCCGCAGATCTTTTCGGATACGTCGCAGCGCAGGGCGAGGATGCGAGTATCGGCCAGCGACTAGAGGACATTGGTGACGCGTTTGATTACATTTCCCCCATGGTCTATCCGTCCCATTATTACAGCGGCTTTTATACGGCGTCCGACATAGGGCGCGGGTTGAAGGACGTCAATTACACCTTTGCCCAGGCGCGAGCCAATCCGAATGTGGTAGTGGAGCGCTCGCTGTTTTTTGCGCGCGATTTTCTTGACGGGCGGCTCGCGACATCATCGCGCGCGACAACCTCTCCAGTTGGAGTGCGGCCGAGCTCAGTTCGGCTGCGTCCGTGGTTGGAGGACTTTTTCCACGATGAAGACCGGGCCGCCGGCCGGCCGCATGGAGTAGATAAGATTCGTATGCAGATTGAAGCTGCCGAGCGCGTGGAAGATCACGGGTGGCTCTTATGGAATGCATCCAACATCTATACAGAGGGAGCATTGAACCCCGTCCTTGAAAAGCGCTAGACCAAAATTATGGATAGAAGCCGTTTCAAAATTACTTTTCCTGTCATTCCCGTCCGCTTATGCGAGGACAGGCGTGATCGGGAATCCAGAACTGGATCCTCTGCCTGGATTCCCGCTGGAGTCTCCCCTCGTGAAAACGGGGGCGGGAATT
>CAYIGN010000060.1:0-3875 GCA_964363055.1 uncultured Candidatus Saccharibacteria bacterium | reverse complement strand
TCTGCTCATCCGCCTTCTCGGGGCTCTGCGTATCTCTGATACGCAGAGCCCCTGTCAAGACGCGAGGCGCATTTCGCAGCAGCGGAATCGCCCCGTCTCCGGCGGCGGATGAGCGACGAAATCCGCACGATTTCGCCTTCAAAGCCATTTTTGAGATGGGTTCTGGGTATTTCTATCACTTTCAACATCGTAAACTTTTATTTTTCCACGCCGGGCAATTCCTCTTCTCCCTCGCCGTAGATCGACAGGCCGGCCGGCGGGCCCACCCGGCGCGCTTCCACTCGCCGGACCAAGGGACCGGTCAGGACCGGTTGGGTGGGAGGATGATAAATTGTCGCCAGTTCCTCGGTGTTCAAAACCGTATTCCATCGGGCCCATGGCTTGAATCCCCAGTGAAATAATTTCATTTTGAAGATTGCCTCAGTAATAGTATCCGGATACATGGTGCGCGAGCGATATTTCTCATACAGCCACTCGCGCCGCGCGGCGGCGCGGCGCATCGGGAAAATATAGGGCGCATACCAGAGTTTAGCCAGGGTCCAGGCAAAGACATGGTGCCCAAATTTATTAAACGATTCACTGGCATATTGATTCATCACGTTGAAAATTGAACGCCGGCCGAAACTCGAGGAAAAAACTCCTTGGGGGGCTATATATAGATAGCGGATGACGACATCAAAGGCCGGCTTGGAAACCTTGCGGTCAATTGCCTTCATCTGCTCGGTCTCGGCCGGACTGGGGATGGTGTAGACCGGGAGGCCGGTGATCGGATCAATGACCACCTGGCCGGCAGCGGTTCGGGCAAAGCGGCCGCGCTCTTTGATCCCCTCAATCTCATCCTCACCCGCCTTGTGAAAAGCAGGGATGAAATTATCCACTTTAGGCCTCACCAAAATCTGCATCCACAGGTGCTCCTCGGGCTTGATGCGCGCCAGGGTCTCAAGAAGGGTCGCGACCGGATCAATCTCCTTCTCCACTACCGCCGCTTCAAAATCAATATAGGTGCGGATGGGGTAGACCGCCGGACGGCTGGTGCCGGACTTGGCCAAGAGCAATTCGTTTCCGAACATGCGATATCTTTTGGCGTAGAGTTCCGCGGCAGTAGGGGGCAAGCGGTAAATGTAATCCTCGGCAACCTCGGTGATCTCAATATCCGGATAGTTGGCATAGAAGGTCGCCTCTATATGCGATCTGCGGATCGCAGGGATAAAGAGATAAAAGTGCACCTCGCCCCCGAAGCTCGCCGCCTCGAACGAGAACCACAGCGGTGTCTCGCCGTCCCACCACTTCTCCTCAAAGTCCGAGGCGGAGTTACGAATCGCATGCAGTGCGGCAAAGACCTGCTCCATAGCTTTGGGCGGCTGGGTGGTCTCGCGCGGGAAGCGAAGTTCAAGCATCATCCAGGGGTTGGTGATCTTCTTGTAATACTCTTGGATATACATCCTCCAAATGCGCAAAGACAGGAATAGAATCAGCAAAAAAAGCCACAGCCACCAATATGCCGCGAACCTTGAGCCGATATTCTGTAATGCAGAAAAATCAAGGAACATTGTAGAAAATTTAAAAAAATAAACAAAAATCAAGATGAAAAAATCATTCTGAGATCATCCCAAGAGGATTGAATGTAAAACCATTAGGTTTAAAGATGCGGTTGTGACATCCGGGTATCGCGTTTTGAATTTACGCAAGGGTATATCTGCCATCCTCCAACTTTTTGAAACGACTCCGATCCTGGAGATTGAGCAGAATCGTCTGAGGCTTGACAATGCGCTTCTCGGACATCAAGCGTATAATCTCGTCTCGCGCAAGGGGTGCGGCCGATTCTTGAAGCACTGAAGCAAGAACATCGCGCACTGTACCCGGTAAATATCCCCACTCATCCAAAGCATACATGCCCCGGCCAATCAGCACGAAATGCGAATCCTTGATAAGTTCGTTATGGACGGTCTGCGCATGAGCGCGCTTCTTCCCCCAGCCGGCCTGATCAATCGCGATTGCGATGTCGCGGAAATGCATTGGCTTGCCTTGTTTGGAGAGTGCGACATAGGCCTTATCTTTGATCCCGCGGGGTGAGATCGACGGCCAAATAGCCAGACCGTATTCGCCGTAGGGATTGGCCGCGATTAATTTGGATATCCCCAGATACGAGTCGGCAAGCGCATAGGCATCCGCAACTGACTCATTCCTCTGCTCCAACGACATCAACTGATACAGGGCGGTCTTATCCACCGGCTTACCTCGCTCGTCAAGCCGCCCCATGATCTCTTTAAGAGCCGCTTGAGTGCCGGCCGCGGCTGAGCGGTCAAGCGCCCAATATGGATGGCACTCATCACTCTCCGCAAAAAAATAAAACTGCGGGGCCGAGCTCAAAAGCAGTCGCAGATGAGGATGCCAGCGCTTGGGAGCAAAAAGATAAAAAAGTTCTTGCTGAGCCGCTGCTCCGCCGCGGGTTTGAAGCTCTTGGGTGACCGGTCGGAAAAAATCTTCCAATGCTCCAGCCGCCATCGTACGGAGTCGGCGCATAGCATCCGCTTCGATCTGCCGCACCCGCTCGCGGGTAATTTTATAGCTCTTACCTATCTCCTCCAAGGTCTCTCCCCGGCCGTTTTTCAGGCCGAAGCGGCGTTCCAAAACCTGCCGCATGCGCTTGGAAGGCAGTGATACAAGCAGCTCTCTGACGGCTTGCGGGGGGGTAAACGGAAGCGCTCCAATGACCATAATAAACTTATGATACCATATTATCGTCTATGAGTACACCCCCACACCCTTACGGGTGTGGCAATAGCTGTTTCGCGCCTCCGCGCGTAAGACCTCCATTCATCCACGGGCTTACGCCTATGGCTTTCTGGGTGTGGGGGTAAACCCAGCACGTTTTATCCATGCATTATTGACCAAACTCACTTTTTGCAGACGGTGCTTTGGGCGATGATATATTCCTGCCCAAAAGGTTTAAAGTCACAGAGTTCCAGATGACAAGCAAGGGACTTGCAATGAAGATCGAGGAATAAGTTCCAAAAATAATCCCGAGGATCAACACCAAGACGAAGTTATGGGTTGACTCTCCTCCGAAGAAGAAAATCGCGCCGAGCACCAGAAGGACGGTAAGCGAAGTGAGGACCGAACGAGTCATTGTTTGGTTGACGCTGCGCCCAACTGTATCGGCATATGGCTCGGGGCGCTTGATACTGCGCAGATTCTCCCGTGTCCGGTCAAATACCACAATTGTATCATGCACTGAGAAGCCGAGGATCGTCAAGAGGGCGGTGATGAAAAGTGAATCAATTTCGGTCTGCCTGAAACGGCCAAGGACCGAGAAAACACCGGTGGGAATTAAAACATCATGGATCAGAGCAATGACCGCGACGACTCCGTATTTCCAAGAAGACAACGGACGGGACACATACCGGAAGGCAAAAGCAATGTAGATCACAATCGCGGCTATCGCCGCTCCCAGCGCCATGAAAGCGCGCCTTCTAAGCTCAGCGCCAATGGCCGGACCAATGGTATCAAAGCGTTTTTCCACAACCCGCCCTCCCGAGTTTTTCTGCGCAAGAACTGAAGAGGGCAAAGGACTCGTCACCTGGATTGCCGATACTCGGGAAATGATTTCCTGATGCATGGGCTCATCCACATGGCGGAAACGCAGGATCAGTCCTTGCTCACCTGTCGGTTGAATAACAATACTCCCCAGATTAAGTGAGGCGAGCGCCTCGCGCACTTCCCGCGGCGATGGACCCTGATCCGTAAACTCGACCTCCAAGAGCGAGCCGCCGGTGAAGTCAATACCCAGACGCAATCCCCACACCGCAAGCGCAAAGATGCTGGCAAGGACCAACAAGCCGGAGCAGCCAAGAAAAATATATTTGTGGCGGATG
>CAYIGN010000059.1:0-4023 GCA_964363055.1 uncultured Candidatus Saccharibacteria bacterium | reverse complement strand
CAATGATCGCGCCCAAAAGCATCTGCGCCCGCACCCAGCGGCCGAGCTTGCGCTGGGAGCGCTCCCAGAGATCAATCACGTAGGGCTCGTATTGCAGCGGCGTCACCAGCCGCAGGAAATTCTCAATCCCCTTCTCCTGCGCCGCGAGGTAGAAGGAGAAAACGATTATAAGGATAAAAGAGAAGATGCCTCCAAACGCCGCCGAGGCGAAACTGACTATCCCGCCGCTCAAGCGCTCCAAGTAAGGCGCGGGTACGTCAAATAGGCCGCCCAGGTTCTCGGCAAAAAAGGAGATCAATGGCAGGGTCCCGACCCGATTGATGCCCTCCCGCACCTGCTCGATAAGAAGCGGATAGCTGACCGAGAGCGTGCGCAGCTCCTCCAAGATGATAGGCACGATTAGATACACCAGGAGCAGGATCGCAAACGCGATCACAAGATACAGAAAAATCACCGCCAAAATCCGCGGGACCCGGCGATTGCGCAACCACTCGATCCCCGGCTCAAAGGCCGAGGCCACTATCACCGCAAATACTAAAGCAATGATGATGTCGCGGATCAAATACGTCACCGCCAATACCAAAAGTATCGCAAGGAACCGGAGCATGGTCCAGGTGGAAAGCGCATAGGTGCTGACGTCCCGCTGGGGCATATGCCCTGATCCTACACCGGCTTGATGATCTTTTCAAACTGCGCAGGGTCTTTGAAAGGCCCAATCATCGCCAGATTCAGCCGCTCGGGCCGGATAATGTCGCTTGCCACGGCGCAGATCTCGCCGGCCGTCACTGAATCGAGCTTCGCAAAAACTTCATCCAGGGTCTGGGGCTTGCCGGTCAGCATCTCCTCGCCCCCCACAAAACTGGCTACCGCGTTGGACTGCTCCAGGCCTATCAAGGTCGTGCCGCGGATGTAATCCTTCACCCGCTTCAGTTCCGCGGCCGAGGGCGGATCAACGCATACTTTGCCGTATTCCTCAAGCGCCGCGCTGATGGTTTTCTCGACGTTCTTGTGATCAACTCCGGCGTACGTAACCAAGTATCCGCGGTTTGAATAACACTCGTGGCCGGTCATCACGGTATAAGCCAGTCCGAGTTTGTCGCGGATCCGATCCCACATCCGGCTGGACCAGGAGCCGCCCAAAAGCACTGCGAGCACATCCGCCGCCCAGCGGCGCGGGTCGTTGGCGTCCAAACCCCGATACCCGATGGTGATATGGGTCTGGTCGGTCTCTTTGTATTCAAGATGCACCGCAGGTTTGTCCTGGGTCTCGCTGACGGCCGGTTTGGTCCGCATGGGCGGCTCGCGCCGGATGTCGCTGAAAATCTTCTTTATCTTTTCAACCGTCGGCTGTTCTTCAAAATTGCCCGCGACCACCACCGCAGTGTTGGACGCGACGTACTGGTGCGCGAAATAATTGGCAAAATCTTCGCGCCCCAGACGCCGGATGATCGCCTCCTCGCCGATCACGTCCCATCCGGCGGGCTGATCTCCGTACAGAAGCCGCTCCCACACCCACCATATATATAACGTAGGCGTATCGCGGTCTTTATGCATCTCCTCTACCACCACCTGCCGCTCGCGCTCAATCTCTTCCTCGGGCAGGAGTGAATTTTTATAAATATCGGCGAGGAGTTCCAGCGACTGGTCCAAATAGGTCTTGGCAGCTTTGACGTGATAGCCGGTAAGCTCATGCGAGGTGAAGGCATTGGAAATTGACCCCATCCCGTCAAGCTCGTGCTTGATCGCCTCCGGCGTGGGCCGGTTCTTCGTCCCTTTGAAAAACATGTGCTCCAAAAAGTGCGAGATGCCGTTGATCTCTTTTGCTTCGTAGTCCGAGCCGGTGCCGCACAGAACCAAGACCGTCACCGTATTGGTGCCTTGCATGGGTGCGGTGATGATGCGCAGGCCGTTTTCAAGCGTGGTTTTTTTGAACATAGTTTCGTCAATACGTTCTTGATGTTCTGCGCTCTATACCAAAAACCAGCAACACTTTTTCCGCGACTTTAATGAAAGCGTTTTCCCGCGCTTGAGATTCTCTTCGGCCCTAATCAAGGCCTTCTTTTGCGCCGCAGTCGGAATAAATTGATCTGTTCTCAGCCTTGTGATAGCTTCGTATTCCTCGCGTGGGATCGCAACGAGATCCTCGTATCTTACTGATTCTTTGGGGATCGTGATTGTAGGCATATAAATTGAGTGATGCGCTTCATAAATACAGGGTATCATTGCCGCGTCTTTACCGCAAGCGCCTCAGCCGCGAATTCCAGTGCTATCTTTGCCGCCGAAAATGACATAAATCACCAATGAAAAATATCACCACGAACAACCTGTGCCGCCAATAGTCGCGAAGGTGTTGGTATTTTGTGCGGAATGGAAATAATATCTTGACCAATCTACGCATAATATTTGCAACGATTTTACTCCCCATAAAAAGAGACGCGCGTATTTTTAAGAGCCCTCCTGAAATCCGCCGCATCAAAAGTGAGCAGGGAGCGGATGTCTTCGGCGCGCAGAACCGCAAGGATGCTGCAATCAACAAATCCGACATCCTTTTTCGGTATTGATTGAAATATGCGCCAAGCAGAATCCTGCAGAAAAGGATCTATATGAATAATCTCTATTTTCCGCGGATCATTCAGGAGATGAGCTCCGACTCGTAAAGCCGATTCCCGGCCAACCCGTTGGGAAATAACGGTCACCACTTCCAGAAATATAAAGTTTGAAATGACGAGCGCCGCGTCATCCTGATACAATTTCTTCGCGGCGGCAACGGCGCGGGAATGCAAAGAATCAGCGGGGTTGAAAAAGGCGACAAAGAAATTAGAATCGACAAATACGCGGCTTCTATTCTCCATACAGATACTTATCCATATTCTCCGCAAGATCGCGAGGGCCGCGCTCACCGCTCTTTTTTATCTCTTCAAGCACGGTAAAAAGAGTCCGGCCGGCGCCCTGCGGCCTGCGGCGCGCCGGAGACGCCTCTCCGTTGCGCCGTATAAGCGCGCGGATAACCTCGGATACCGTCTCGCTCCGCTCCCGCGCCACCCGGCGCAAAGCATCCAGCTGGCTTTTGGGGAGATAAATTTGGGTTCTATTCATAATAACTACATTATACACCATGGTGTATAAGCGTCAAGGGCTCTGCCGCTGCCCTATCCCATTTTTCCGCCGAGGTACGGGACGAGTTCTTTTGCCACAACTCGTTCCTGCCTTGCCGTGTCGCGGTCGCGCACCGTCACGGTGTCATCCTCCAACGTCTGGAAATCTATCGTGATACAGAATGGGGTGCCGATTTCGTCCTGCGCGTAGTAGCGCTTGCCGATGTTGCCGCGGTCGTCCCATACGATGGGCTGGAGGTTGGTGGCTGGAGGGTGGAACGACTTATAAATCTCGCGCGCTTTTTCAACCAACTGCGGCTTATTGGCTAATAGCGGAAACACCGCGGCTTTGTAAGGCGCAAGGCGCGGGTGGAGCTTCAAGATCGTCCGATCGCCGTCTTCATGGTACGCATCAACAAGAAAAAATAGCGCGGCGCGATCCACTCCGCCCGAGGTCTCAATCACCCACGGGGTGTAACGCTCTTTGGCCTCCTCGTCAAAATACGTGAGGTCTTGTCCCGAGAATTGCGCATGCCGCGTCAAATCCCAATCGCCGCGATTGTGAATCCCCTCAAGTTCTTTCCATCCGCCAAAGGGCGAGTCATACTCGATGTCGCAGGCGGCTTTGGCATAATGGGCGAGCTCTCCCACGGCATGATCGCGAAGGCGCAGATTACCGAGGCCCAGGTTTTTGTACCACTCCATCCGCCGCTCTTTCCACTGCGCAAAGATGTCCGCCGGCACTTGCGCATCCGGCCGCACATAATACTGCAATTCCATCTGCTCAAACTCTCTAGAGCGGAAAGTGAAGTTGCCCGGCGTGATTTCATTGCGGAACGCCTTGCCGATTTGCGCTACACCGAAAGGTATTTTGACGCGGCTGGAATCAAGGATATTTTTGAAATTTACATGCACTCCCTGCGTGATT
>CAYIGN010000058.1:0-4378 GCA_964363055.1 uncultured Candidatus Saccharibacteria bacterium | reverse complement strand
TGGCGATATAGTTAAGCTCGGCGGCGGGGAAGACACGTGGCGTCGGCGGGTGGGATCGTATAGGGTACTTTTCAAAGTACTCTCTGGTGAGAAAATTATTTTTATTCGTGAAGTAAAGCGCCGCACCAGCAGCACCTACTGATCCCTCCGGCATCCGCATCGCCATTCCATCAGTGATTACGCGTAGGGTTCTTTGATAAAAAAAATCTGTGAGAAATGAGGAGGGGAGACGTGAATGCCTTAACCGCCTTTATGATTTTTTTGGTAATCATCTGGCTGATTTTTAGAACCCATCTCAAAAATGGCTTTGCGGGCGAGCACGAGCGAATTTCGCCGCAAAACCTCCGCCGCAGGGATGATTCGTACTGGAAGTACGATGAGTCCCGAGAAGGCGGTTTTGCGGAAATTCGCCGATTGCAGCCCAAATGCATTTTTGAGATGGGTTCTAGATGAATTTCTGAGAGGAGGTGAATTATGCACGTCAGCATACAGGAAGCGTTGCAGCTGCTGGCGCTTGTCGGCATCGTGGCGGCGGTATTAGCGGTATTATATGTAGCGTCCGGTCTGCCCTCTCGCGCATCGGCAGTTCGGAATGAAGCCAGTTTTGCCGATCCGTCGTTTGCTGCTGGGGTGGTGACAGGCGTCTTCATTGCGCTGATTACGGTAGGGATATACGGGATAGTGGGAACTGGCGGATGTCCGTAGCCGGCGGGAAGGTCAACGACCTTCCCTTTTTTAGTCCTGCACGCTACCATACGCTCGTATGGTAATTCTTGAGGGCAAGGCGCTTGCCGAGAAGATACTCGCGGGCACGAAGGAAGAGGTCGCCGCTTCCCAAAAACAAGTGCGGCTTGCGGTCGTCGTGGTCGGCGATGATCCGGTAGTGCGGAAATTCATTAATGAGAAGAAAAAGGCCGCGGCCGTAGTCGGGATTGACTTACGCGTGTATAACTTTGACGCCGCCATCAGCACCAATGATCTCCGCAAGCGGATTGCCGAAATTGTGCACGAGAAGAAAAATACGGGCGTTATCATCCAACTGCCTCTGCCGCCGCAAATCAATAAGCAGTATATCCTGAATGCGATTCCTCCGGAGAAAGACGCGGATGTGCTGTCCGCGCGCTCGATCGGAAATTTTGCAGTTGGCAAAAGTCCGGTGATGCCGCCGGTGGCCGGAGCGATAAAGGCGCTCTTTGAGGAATACAAGATTGATTACACGGGTAAAATCGTTGCGGTAATCGGCGCAGGGAATTTAGTGGGGAGACCCGCGCTATTGTGGCTCGCGCAGGAAGGCGCGACATTAACTCTGATAACCGAAAAAACCGTAAATCCCGAACGCCTGCTCATGCAAGCCGATATTATTATTTCAGGCGTAGGGAAGCGGGCGCTCGTTACCGGCGATAAAGTGAAGGATGGTGCGGTCGTCATTGATGCGGGGACATCGGAGTCCTCCGGAGAAATCGTCGGCGACGTTGATTTTGAATCGGTATCTGTCAAAGCGTCGTATATCACTCCGGTCCCAGGCGGTGTGGGTCCGCTTACAGTTGCGATACTCTTCAAAAATCTTGTAACGCTTGCCAAAGCAAAAATATAACACTTCAATACATTGATGTATTGAAGTGTTTGACATTCATGGGGTTTCTTACGCGATTGGACATCACGGTGTTTAGTTGGTTCCATTCATGGGCCGGTATTGCTACGTTTTGGGACTGGGCAATTATATTCCACGCGATATATCTCTGGTACGTGATGATTTTGGCAGTGGCCGCATTGGTGATAGTACCATTTGCGTTCCCGCGCCTGCGGCGCTTGGCTGGGCGCAATCAGTGGCTCTTAGTGCATGCCGCAACCGCCGCGATTGTAAGTCGCTATGTTATTACCGAGCTCATCCGATTTTTTTACAACCGGCCGCGGCCTTTTGAAGTATTGCCAGATGTTGTCCAACTCGTGCCGCACGCCGGAGGCGGGGCTTTTCCTTCGGGACATGCCGCGCTTTCTTTTGCGGTCGCGGCGGCGGTCTACTTTTATTACCCCAAGACAAGCATTCTATTTTTTCTCGCGGCAATGAGCATCGGGATCAGCCGGGTTGCAGCCGGCGTCCATTGGCCGAGCGACATCGTCGGCGGCGCAATCGTGGGTGTAGCTACGGCATGGGCAATGCATTGTTTATTCAAGTCGCGCCTCAGTAGCGCTCAATAAGATTTTATCCCCACACCTTCCAGAATACCCTGCGGTCTCCTTGTCCCGCACTTAATTTTAAGTGCGGGATGAACCGCAGGGATGAATGGCGGCTTCAAATCCTTCCCGTGGGGTCCAATACCCCGCCCCCAACCACCTATGTATAGGTGTGGGGGCCCGCGGGAAGGTGTGGGGATTTATTTCAACACACCGTCCGATCGGAATTGGATGTTGAAATGGGGTCTCTACGGGCGCAATTCAACACTTACGCGCGACCGCGCGTAAGTGTTGAATTTAGGTTTTTCGCCTCAAATCCCCCAATCAAATCCCCAAACGCGGACTGGCACAATCCATCGCTATCCCTGCTGGTGAGTGCCTCCTCTGCCTTTTTGCCACGGCACTGAGGACAGCAAGGGATAATAGAGATCCTCTTTTTCTTCTATCTCAAACGATGAAAACGGTTTATCGGGTCGGTAGGGTTTATCCGTAAACTCTACAAACGGAACATCGGTAATAACTGCAAGCGGGGTAGTTTCTTTGCCTTCGCCCATGGCGACCACTGCGGCTGCTGCCAGGCCGTCGGCAATGTCCGCCACTTGAATCAGAAACTCGCGGCCGAAAATGTCGCGCTCGCCGCGATAATCCTTGAGCGGGGTAAAACCGTGGTGCGCAAGCGAGATGCCGAGGGTCCCGCGGCGCAGAGGGATGGTGTGCGAATCAGTGATCATAAGGCCGAGGTTTTTTATTTTGTACGTCTCGCGCGCCCAATCGTATAATTTCTTCGCACTTTCTTTCGGATGGCGCGGCCAGAGGATGTAGTAGTCATTGCCGTTGGATTCATCAATGCCCGCACTTGGGATGAAGAGATTGTTTTTGATCGTATGCATTACCCAGCGGTTGGGCACAAAATCGCGCGGGAGATATTTATCCGCCTCTTTTTTGATCAGTTCGTCTTTGTCGGGATACTCGGATTTGGGCACGCAGCGTCCCTGCCAGATGCTTACAACTTTGGAGGTGACGGCGAGGATGGAATGCTCCTCGATTTTGGGGAGGGCATCTTGAATCGCCGCGAGGAGATCATCCTGCGGAGGCACAAGCACTTTTGTTTTAATCGGGATGATAATCACGAAATGGGCGAGGTGGGATTCGAACCCACACGGGATTGCTCCCACGCGCTTTTGAGGCGCGCGCGTAAACCGTTCCGCCACTCGCCCGCAAGGGGAGTGTAGCAAAAATGGGTTAAATTTCAACCGCGGCGCGGCGTTGAAAGACAAACCATTTTTGGGTATGATGGGAACGTATGGCTCGGGTCATTGCTTTGTGTAATCAAAAAGGGGGCGTCGGGAAGAGTACCTCTGCCCAAAATTTGTCGGTTTTTTTGGCGGCGCTCGGCAAGCGGATTTTACTTGTTGACTTTGATCCGCAGGCCAATACCACCTCGGGCATGGGATTAGATCCGCGCAAACTGGATAGAAGCATCTATCATTCCCTGATTGGGAGAGTGCCGACTGAAGACATTATCAAGAAAACACAGTTCTTGGCGGTTGATCTGATTCCCGCGACCTCGGCCCTGGCCGGAGCAGCGGTGGAGCTCGTTGACATGCGGGGCAGGGAGTATAAACTGAAAGAGGTCTTGGAACCCGTGCGGCGGAGATATGATTTTACTATCATTGACTCGCCGCCAAGTTTAGGGCTTTTGACAGTCAATGCTCTTACCGCAGCCCAGCGGATTATCATTCCGGTCCAGTGCGAATATTATGCGCTTGAGGGGCTGGCTGATCTGCTCCACACGATCCGTTTGGTAAATGCCAACCTGCGCGCCAGAGTAGCGATCATGGGGGCGCTGCTGACTATGTATGACCGCAAATCCCGTTTGCATAGGGCGGTGGCCAAAGAAATCCGGCGCAAGTTTCCGGGGTATGTATTCCAGGCGGTGATCCCGCGCAATGTGAGTTTGGCCGAGGCGCCATCGTTTGGTAAGACAATTTTGCAATACGATCCGTATAGCCACGGGGCAAAGGCGTACCGCCAGCTGGCAGAGGAGATATTGAGGTTAGAAGGTGCAAGAGAGCTATAGAACCATGAGAATGACTAGAACCCATCTCAAAAATGCATTTGGGCTGCAATCGGCGGATTTCTGCAAAGCCGCCTCCTCGGGGCTCTGCGTATCTCTGATACCGTATCACCCCTGTCAAGACGC
>CAYIGN010000057.1:0-4412 GCA_964363055.1 uncultured Candidatus Saccharibacteria bacterium | reverse complement strand
GGTGTCCCAGACAATCCGCGCCGAGTCCTTTTTGCGAAAATTGTTTGCCATAGTAATCTGCGCCGCAATAATCTCGCGAGCCGATACAGCCGATATCGCAGGGGCCGATACACTATTTCAATACTCGGCGGATAGTGCACCATCTCGCCCCCGAATCCTTTTTTGAAGCGGGTGAGGCCGGGCCAGCGCTTCTCACCAATACCCCACAGATCATAATACTGAAAGCCGCGGCGTTTGGCTTCCTGAATAATCCGCCAATGCAGGAGATGCGGAGCCATTACTTCTCTATGCTCTCGGCTGGAAGCGTCGTGAAGGTAGGTAGCGGTTGAGAGCTTGGTGGTTGGCGGTTGGTAGTTTGAAACGGGACGGTAGGAATTGACGAGTGCTGCTGCCAGTACTTTGCCGCGATATTCGGCAAAAAATAATTCGTTGGAAAAATCAGGCGATCGGATACTAAGCAGCTTCGCATAATACATCCGCTCGTGAGTATGAAATCTGTCCCGCGCCGCGGTCTCCCGCAGCAGGCGCCAAAACGCGTCAAATTCATCCGGCCGTCCGACATTCGATATTCGACATTCTTCCGTTCCGCCAGCCGTATATTATAGCGGGTCTTCTCATGCATATCCGCCAATAGCTCCTGCTGCGATTTCGCGAGATCTATGATGATCGTCTGCCGGGGCTGGAGCGATCTGGTATTACGGATTTCGTATCTCGTATCGCGGACTTCGGGAGGATATAACGGATCTATTTTCAGGAATCCGCTTTCTTCCGTTTCCGCGATGTGACGTATCGCCTCCCAAACCGTAAGGCGTAATTCGCGTATCGGGTCACGGACAATAAAGATAATTAAGCCCGGGGGCAGAGAATGTTGGATGACTAAAACATCTTCCGCCCGCCAGGTCCGGCGCCCGAGCGAGCGTTGCAATTCCTCCCACTCCACGGATTGAAGAAAAGAACGCGGAGAGATCATTGCCTTCCGCCGA
The DNA here is from genome assembly GCA_964363055.1 of uncultured Candidatus Saccharibacteria bacterium. Classification (GTDB taxonomy): domain Bacteria; phylum Patescibacteriota; class Minisyncoccia; order Sungbacterales; family HO2-52-23; genus CAYIGN01. The sequence continues at coordinate 3,429 of CAYIGN010000057.1, read as the reverse complement.
GGCGCCGCAGCGCCTCAGCCACCCGGCGTTCAACCCGGACGACTCCCGGCTCCACGCCGGCAAGCGCCTCCCGCGCTTCTTTTTGGGAGTAGCCCAGCGACACAAGCGCGTCCAGGGCATCCGCCTCTTCTTTCAACTCCGGCGCATCCACCGACACTCCGCGGCCGGCCATTTTTTCTTTTAATTCAAGCACTATTTTCTCGGCCAGTTTCCTGCCAATACCCGAGACCCGCGTCAGGTATGAAGTGTCGCCAGCCGCAATCGCTTTTTTGAGCGTATCCACCGGTGCTATGCTCAATACTCCAAGAGCTCCTTTTGGGCCGATCCCAGAGATGCTGATCAATGTTTCAAAAAGATCCAGCTCCGCATAGTGCACAAATCCATAGAGTTCCAAGGCGTCTTCACGCACGTGCTGGTGCGTCCAGAGCTTGACTTTCGCGCCTTTTTCCGGTATTTTTTGAAGAGTATCGGGGTTGACAAACACACGGTAACCTACCCCATTGGTACTGACAACCGTAAAACGCTCAGCTTTTAATATCACAACTCCTTCTATGAAGCAAATCATAACGCATATACATCATATCTTCTTTCTCCTGTTAAAAAAAGTGTCCACGGGTATTTGTCTCGGCAGAGAAAAAGCCCCCGAAGGGGCTTGTCTGAAATTTTCTCAAATCGGCTGGCTCACGCCGCCTGCCAGCGCACTATTGTTTCGCCGTCTGCAGGAAATCGGTTGCTGTTCCCGGGACAGATGACGGACGGACATATAGTATAGTTGCCGCAGCCCGCCAAGTATCTTTGAATCTTTGCGAGGGTATCCCCTCGCGCCATTGTGTCGTCTACCAAATGGACGGGGCTTTCGGGAAACCGCTCGCCTTTTGGAATCAGCCGTACATCAAGGGACCGACCCGCATCGTACGAACCACGAGAAAACTCGTAGCCGCAGTACGGCATATCTTGCTTGTCAATCCATCCGGAAACGACAACGCAAACATTCGCAAGACCACGCAGGAAATAGGGGAGACCCGCGAGTGAAGCGTAGGCGATCAAAATCGGCGTCGCCTGCCTGTACACGAATCGGACGGCTTGGTTGTGCCACTCCCTCCGCCACACATCAAATCCTCCATGGTGGCTAAACTGAACCAGTTGCGCCGCATCAACGGGCAAGGGCGGAAACAAAGATATTACGCTTTCTAAATACTTTGTAAGCGCATCTCCCTGGGCGCATACGGCTTCATACAATCCCTGGAAAAACTGCAGCTGTACTCCTGGAATTGCATCATATGCCTTAGCGATTGGATAAATCGCCTCATAAGGCATATCCACGCCGGGCATGAGGAGATCCCGCATGCCTTCCTCATCAATCTTCCCTGTGGTGCGTAGGGTCGTACGTGCAGAGCTTGGCAAGAACCCGGTCCCCATCATTCTCCCTCCGTTTTAGTTACCTAAACCATGCTGATCGTCCGCCCGTCCCTCTATCATGCAGTCGCCAAAACAGCAAGGCGGCCACACTTATGACAAAGAGCAAGAAGACGGCAATGACTATCGCCCTCCAGAACATCCCATCCTCCTTCTGACTAATGCCGCCCGTTTCTCCAAAACCCTACCATGAAATTTAACCTCAAGGCAACATTCAAACCCACCGGCGACCAGCCGCAGGCCATAGAGAAGCTGGCGGCGAATTCGGATGCCGGGGTTGCGCACCAGACCCTCCTCGGCGTTACCGGATCGGGGAAAACCGCGACCATGGCTTGGACGATTGAACGGGTACAAAGACCCGCACTCGTCATCTCCCACAACAAAACCCTCGCCGCCCAGCTATATCAAGAATTCAAAGAGTTTTTCCCCGAAAACGCAGTGCACTATTTCGTCTCTTACTACGACTATTATCAGCCCGAGGCCTACATACCCCAGACCGACACCTATATTGAAAAAGACGCCAAGATCAACGAGATGATTGATGCCTTTCGACATGCCTCTACCGCATCGCTTCTTACGCGAAAAGATGTCATCATCGTTGCTTCGGTATCATGCATCTATGGCTTGGGCAGTCCGGAGGAATACCAAAAGGTCTCCGTGGAATTGAAAGTCGGCCAGAAAATCTCACAAAAAGAATTACTGCGCCGTCTCATCCTTCTGCAGTATAGCCGTAATCCCATTGATCCGCGCCAGGGGCATTTTCGCGTCCGAGAGAATGTCGTGGAAATCCATCTCCCCTCCGGGGAAGAAATCATTGAAGCCGAGATCAAGAACAATAGAGCCGCTGAAATCAGAAAGCGATCGCGCATCCTACAAACTGCAAACTACAAACTACAAACTATCAAAATCTTCCCGGCTAAGCACTTCGTCACTCCGCAGGAAAAACTGGAACTCGCTTTGGAGAACATTAAACTGGAGCTCGGCGAGTGGCTGGCAGAGCTCAAAAAGCATGATAAGATCCTGGAAGCCGCGCGGCTCAAACAGCGTACCGAATTTGACCTTGAAATGCTGCGCTCCACCGGCTACGTGAACGGAATTGAGAATTACTCCCGGCAGCTTGATTTCCGCGCTCCGGGCACTCCCCCCCACACGCTCATTGACTACTTCCGCTACGCGCACGGCGAGGATTTCCTCGTCTTCATTGACGAGTCGCACGCCACAATCCCGCAGCTCAGAGGCATGTATCATGGCGACCGGGCGCGCAAGAACGTATTGGTGGACTACGGCTTCCGCCTGCCCTCGGCGATAGATAACCGGCCCCTCAAATTTGAGGAGTTCAACCAGAAAATAACGCAAGTTGTTTATGTCTCAGCAACGCCCGCACCGTACGAACTGGAGTTAAGTAAAAAATCCTGTCCTACAACCTACAAGCTGCAACCTACAACCTGTATCATCGAGCAACTCATCCGCCCGACCGGCATCCTTGATCCCCAGATTGAGATCCGACCGACTAAGAGTCAGGTACAGGATGTAATCATCGAGATCAAAAAACGCATTGCCAGAAACGAGCGGTCGCTCGTAATGGCGCTTACCAAGCGCCTGGCCGAGGATATCGCCGAGTACCTCGCCGAAGCCGGCATCAAGGCCGAGTATCTGCATTCGGAAGTCAAGACCCTGGACCGTCCGGAGATTTTGCGCAAACTGCGCGCCGGAGAGCATGACGTTATCGTCGGCATCAATCTCCTGCGGGAAGGGCTGGATCTGCCCGAGGTCTCGTTTATCGCCATACTGGATGCCGACAAAGAAGGATTTTTGCGTTCCGAAACGTCGCTCATTCAAACGATTGGGCGCGCGGCACGCAATGTGCGCGGGCAGGTGGTGCTCTACGCGGACGTGATGACCGGATCCATCAAGCGCGCGGTGGGAGAAACCGAACGGCGTCGTGAGCGTCAGATGGCTTATAACAAAGAACATGATATAACGCCGCGAACGATCAAAAAGAAGGTGCGGAAT
>CAYIGN010000056.1:0-4413 GCA_964363055.1 uncultured Candidatus Saccharibacteria bacterium | reverse complement strand
TGTCATTCCCACGAAACTTGTCCCCCGAGCTGATCGGGGGCAGGCTCTCACGAAAGTGGGGAGTGGGAATCCAGTAAATAAGGCGAAATCTGGATTCCCGATCACGCCTGTCCTCGCATAAGCGGGGATCGGGAATGACAGAAGGGCAATTTTGAGATGGGTTCTAATTTAACGGCTGTTCAGAGAGAAAAATGAGAAGGGCGTTTGAGCGGATTTTGGAGAGGCGGATGAATTTAATCCTCCTCTTTTTTTTGGTAGCAAGCGGAGCGCTGGCCGTACGGCTCTTTCTCATGCAGATTGTCCACCATCGCGAGTACCTGGACCTCGCGGCAAAACAGCATGGCCGAGTAGAGGAATTTGCCTCCCAGCGGGGCATTATTTTTGTCCAGGACGGAGAGAAGAATCTCGTCCCCCTGGCGCTCAACCAAAACTATAAAGTGCTGGTTGCCTCCCCCAGCCGCATTGAGAATCCGTCAGAGACGGCGCGCGAACTTGCCCAGACGCTTGGCCTTGACGAAGCAGAGGTACTGCGCAAACTTTCAAAAATAGATGATCCATACGAGATTATCGCGCGCAAAATAGACGAGGAGACCGTAGATCGCATTGCCGCGCTCGAGCTCCCCGGCCTTTCCTTTGAGGATGAGACGCGCCGGGTCTACCCCGACGCGGGGCTGGCCGCGCATCTGATCGGTTTTGTCAGCGCCGAGCAGGGCGAAGAAGCGGGGCAATATGGTCTTGAGCGCACATACAATGAGGACCTGGCCGGAAGCAAAGGAATCCTGGAGGGCGCCAAAGACGCGGCCGGATTCTGGATTGCGCTGGGAAGGCGGATTTTGGTCCCTCCCAAGAATGGTTCCTCGCTCGTACTCACCCTGGACTATACAATTCAGCGCAAGGCCGAAGAAATAGGGCGCTTGGCTCGTGAGAAGTCAGAAGCGCGTCAAGCCCTAATCCTGGTGCTGGAGCCCAAGACCGGGCGGATCTTGGCCGAGGCAGTGGATCCGACCTTTGATCCCAATCTCTTTTCTCAGCAGGAGGATTTGAGCATATTCTTGAATCCGGCGGTGGAGTCCAGGTATGAATTGGGCTCAGTGGTCAAGCCCCTTACCATGGCAGCCGGAATAGCCGAGCGCAAAGTCCAGCCCGACTCTCGCTACCAAGACACCGGTATTGTACGCATCGGGGGTGTTGCCATCCATAATTATGGCCAGCGCTCCTACGGCTGGCAGACAATGACCCAGGTCTTGGAACGATCACTCAATACCGGCGCGGTACATGTCGCGCGCCTGCTCGGACCAGAGGCCCAGCGCGAGTATCTAGAACGTTTTGGTTTAGGCGAGGAGACCGGAGTTGATCTGCCGGGCGAGATCGCCGGTGATATCTCCAATTTGACATCGGGCCGCGAGATTGATTTTGCAACCGCTTCCTTTGGGCAAGGCATTGCTACTACGCCGCTGCAGCTGGCGCGCGCGATCGGCGCAATTGCCAATGGCGGGCGGTTGATGAGACCCTATGTGGTGGAGAAGATCATTGATGACTCCGGTAATGAGGTGCGTCATACCCCGGAGGTTGTGCGCGAGGTCGTCCCGGCCCAGACCGCTGAGACCATTACCAAAATGCTGGTTTCGGCTGTGCGCAATGGCATTGAGAACAGGGCCGGTGTCAAGGGCTACTTTGTCGCCGGAAAGACCGGCACAGCTCAGGTCCCGCGTAAAGACGGTAGGGGATATTCGGATGAGGTGATCCATACGTTTGTGGGCTATGCGCCCGCTTTTGACCCGCGCTTTCTCATTTTCTTACAGCTGAACGAACCAAAGAGTCAACGTTCTGCAGCGCCGACACTCACCCCGGCGTTCCATGATCTGGCTGAGTTTATCTTGAATTATTACGAGGTGCCGCCGGATGAGAAATAGAGGTCATCTAAAAACTCCGTTTCGCAGCGAAATTGCGTATTTTCGAGTGAGCCGAGCATCATAATTACTGAGGAAATTTTATGAAAAATATCTTGAGGATCATACTCGCGACCTTTGCGCGCGCGATGATCCATAAACATAATCCGACGATCATCGGCGTTACCGGGTCGGTCGGCAAGACCTCCGCGCGGCTCGCAATTTATGCGGTTCTAAAGCAAAAGTACCGCGTCCGCACCGCCGAGAAAAATTATAATAATGAGATCGGTTTGCCGCTCACGATTCTCGGCATACCGCACCACGGGCGGAATATCCTTAAATGGGCGTACGCGTTTGTCCGCGTTATATGGCGCCTGTCCGCGTCGGTCTCTGACCGGTACCCGCAGGTATTGGTGTTGGAGTACGGCGTGGATCGGCGCGGAGATATGGATATTTCGCTTGCGATTGCCAAGCCGAACATTGCGGTAGTAACGGCCATCGGCGGCATACCGGCGCATGTGGAGTTTTTCAAAGATGCGCGGGAGATTGCGGCCGAAAAAGGGAAGTTGATCGCGGCCTTGCCGGTCGAGGGTTGGGCGATTCTGAACCGCGACGACTGCGCCGCGGCTGACATGCGGGAGAAAACTCCGGCGCATATCCTGACTTTTGGCCGGGAGTCGCATGCCGAAGTGAGGATTATTTTTAATGACGCGCCGGTCAAAAACTCGGCGTCTCAAAACGCCGCGCTCCCAGATCAGTCAAAAGCGGAAAATACCGTTCTGCCCAAAGGCATTGCTTTCAAACTGGAGTATAACGGCAGTGTCGTGCCGGTGCGGCTTGAGGGGGCGTTCGGACTGCCGCCGGCCTATGCCGCGGCCGCGGCTGCCGGTGCGGGGCTGGCGCTGGGTATGAATCTGATTGAAATCAGCGAGGCCTTGGCCGGCTGGCGACCGCCGCCCGGACGGATGCGGCTGCTTGAAGGAAAAAATCATTCGCGGATTCTGGATGACACCTACAATGCGGCGCCGGATGCCATGCGTTCGGCGCTTGAGACCCTGCGCTCGTTGCCGGGAAAAAGAAGGATCGCGGTTTTGGGCGATATGCTGGAGCTGGGGCGTTATGCCGAGCAAGCGCACCGCGCGATCGGGGATCTGGCGGCCGATTCCGCAGATCTGCTGTTTTGCGTAGGGCCGCGGGCGAAATTTATTGCCGATGCGGCCCGGCGGCGCGGTATGAGTGCGGAGCGTATTTTCCTTTTTGACGACTCATTGTCGGCCATTGAGGGTCTTACCCCGATGATTGAAGAAGCGGATTTGATTTTGGTGAAAGGCAGCCAGGGGATGCGGATGGAGCGGGTGGTGAAAGAAATAATGGCCGAGCCGGCGCGCGCCAAATACTTATTGGTGCGCCAGGAGCCCTACTGGTTGCAAAAGAATCCAACCCCAACGCAATGAACGTATCAAGTTTTATCAATGGATATCTCGTTTGATAAAATACCGAGAGGATGTAGTGTGAAGATGAAAATAGTTTTTTGGTACCTATAAGACCTATAAAACGAGGGGGACGATAATGGCAGAACCGACCGCACCGGTACCGGTAGGCCACCCCATTGAAGGTGTGTTTATGAAATGCTGGCGGTGTCAGAAGACCTACCTCCTCAAATATGACGGCAACGGAGGTCTTCGTTGCCCTGGATGTTGGGAGATATTGATTTCGCTGGAGGATCCGGCGCCGGCGTATTCATAATGGTTATGCGCTGGTTTTTCCAAACGTATGTGGTATCATATAGCCGCTTAAGGCGGCTATTCTTTTGCTCCTGTCGTCTAGTCCGGTCTAGGACGCATGGTTCTCATCCATGTAACCCGGGTTCGAATCCCGGCGGGAGCGATTGCGGCGCATTCTCTCAAAGAGATTTTTTTATGGTCCGACGCTCCGGGTTGCCAAAGAACTCCTTGGCAAATTTTTGGTGCGACGAATCGGCCGGCGGGAGATTGCAGGGATGGTTATCGAAGTGGAGGCGTACGTGGGACCGAATGACCGCGCATCACACGCCTCTAAAGGCCGGACCCCGCGGACTGAAGTGATGTTCGGCCCGGCCGGATACTGGTATGTATATCTGGTATATGGGATGTATCATTGCTTGAATATCGTGACTGAGGCGGAGAAGTATCCGGCTGCCGTACTTATCCGCGCAGTCGCGCTAGATGGCGCGGATGGTCCGGGAAAAGTGTGCCTGCATTTTGATATTGACCGCCGGTTCAATACGAAGCCGGCTGCGAAAAGGTCTGGCCTCTGGATTGAAGATCGCGGCATCAAAATAAATCCTCGAGCGATGCGGAGGGGTAAGAGGATCGGAGTTCATTATGCCGGAGAGTGGAGAGAGAAACCCTGGCGATTCTTTATAGACGAATAAAAAGGGGTCCTGCAGTTGTGCGAATTGGGACGATCTGATAAGGTATCAGTCATGAAGCAGATCCTTATTGGCACGACCAACCCGGCAAAATCTGTTTTTATAGCTCGGAGA
>CAYIGN010000055.1:0-4788 GCA_964363055.1 uncultured Candidatus Saccharibacteria bacterium | reverse complement strand
GTAGCCGCGGCGGTAGTCAAATTTCTCAACTGCCTTGAAAAGCCCGATGTTTCCTTCCTGGATAAGATCAAGCAGGGTCAGGTGCGGGGACCGGCCGACATAGCGCTTGGCGATGGAGACCACCAGCCGTAAATTGGCTTGGGTCATTTTTTTTCGCGCCTCCTCATCTCCTCGCTCAATCCGCCGCGCCAGTTCTTTCTCCTCATCCGCCGAGATCAGCGAGATCTTCCCAATCTCGCGTAAATACATCTGCACCGAATCCTGCGCTAATTGATCAAAGTCAATTGTTTCCTCGCGGGTTCTCCGGCTCGGGGCTTTGACGGGTTCCCCTTCGGCAATAAATGTCTTGGTCTCGAGCACCTCAATATTCTCCCGCTCAAACCGCTCGTAGATGTCTTCTAACAGTAGGAGGTCGTCCTCGATCGCTGGAAAGTAGTAAAGTATCTCGGAGTACGTCACAAAGCCGCGTTCTCGGCCGCGGCTAAGCAGCGCCTGAATTTTCTCCTCGGCTTCACGCGCCGCTAATTTCTTGGAGGCGCGAGCCAAAGAGGCCGCTGATTTGGGAGCGGCCTTTGATTTTCCCCCAGATTTTTTGGAGGGAGATCTCTTTTTGGATCTTGATTTGATTTTTGCCACGTTTGAAAGAAAGTGAACCTCGGACCTGCGAAGAGGTCGGTATTAAAGGTATCTCCTCGACTTCGCTCGGAGAATGCGGGTTATAGATTACGATAGCGCTCGCAGCTCTTCCGAAAGCGAGCGGAAATTCTCCAGTAGCGGTACGGCGGCAGGATGATCGCCCTCCCGCTCTATTCGCTCAATCTGCCCGCCCAATTCCACCAGCCGCTCTCTGACGCCCATTTTCTCAAGCTCCCTGCGGCAGAGATTGAATTCTGTCTCCAAATCGGCAACTACCTCCAGCAGCCTCTCGCCTTTGAAGCGCAGCATTTCAAGGTGAGACGTCAGTTCCGGCAGAGCCGCGGCTCCGGCGCCATCGGCTATCGTATGAAACAGACGCTCATTCAGCGCTGAACCAAAAGTAATTCGCGGCGTCTCCGCTGTCCTGCTCCATCGCTCCTCCGGCATCAAGACGAGCAATGCCAGAAACCGATCTTCCAGAAGCTCGCGGCGCGATGGAGCGGCCGATTTCTCTTCCGTCATCGGCATCTTATAATCACCCGGCGCTGGTGCCTTTTTGCGGAGTTCCTTCCAGATCGCGTCCTCGGCTACCGACAAGCGCCTAGCCAGGAGCGAGACCCAATGCGCTTTTTCAATTTCATCATTTAGTTCAGCCACGAGCGGCAAGAGGACCGAGGATATTTTTTTCTTCCCTTCAACGCTCTGCGGGTCCTCGGCGCGCAGCACCTTTTCAAAATAAAACTCTACGACCGGCTTGGCTTCCTCCACTGCCCGTTGCCACGCTTGCGGATTTTCTTTTACTGTGTCGGCCGGATCTTTGCCTGAGGGGATAGCCGCGATCAGGCGGCCAAATTCAAATTGAGCCGCCAGACCCAGGGAACGCTTGGTCGCCGACTCGCCGGCCGCATCCGTATCAAACGAACTAATCATCGTATCGCAGAGTCGGCGCAGGACCTTTATTTGGTGAGGGGTAAGCGCCGTGCCTGAGACCGCAATTGTATTGCGGATGCCGGCCTGATGCGACATCACGCAATCCATATATCCCTCGGTAATCACCACTTGATTTTTGGCGCGAATTTCGTGCTTGGCCCTGTCAAATCCATAAAGTGTGCGCGACTTGTCGTAGATCAAGGTTTGCGGCGTATTGATGTACTTAGCCTCGGAGGTTGTAGGTTGCAGGTTGTAGGTTGTAGGTTGAAAGATGCGGCCGCCGAAGCCGATCACTCGGCCATTCACATCAGTAATCGGGAATATAATGCGCGAGCGGAAGCGATCATAATACGAATTACCGTCTTCAGAGCGAACTGCCAATCCGGCCTTTTCCGCGTCTTCCGGCTTAAATCCTTTTTGAGCGAGCGCCTTGAGGAGGAAATCCCAACTCTGCGGCGTCCATCCTATGCGGAATGAACGCACTGTCTCCTCGGTCATCCCCCGCGAGCGGAGATACTCTTTCGGCTCGGCAGTGCGGAGTAAATTACGTTCAAAAATTTCCGCCGCGGCCTCACAGATATCATACAGGCGATTGCGCTCCGAGCGGAGCCGCGGATCCTCGCGTTTCAAAGCCACTCCGGCGCGCTGCGCGAGCAGCCGAAGCGCCTCGGGGAAATCCAAGCCCTCTATCTTCATCACAAACTTAAAAATGTCGCCGCCCTCGCCGCACCCGCCAAAACAATGCCAGAGCTGGCGGCTTGGGGACACAAAGAATGAAGGCGTCTTCTCACTGTGGAAAGGACAGAGGGCTTTGAAGTTGATACCCGCTTTATCCAGCCGCACATAGGACTGGATAAATTCCACAATGTCAAGACGGGCTTTGATTTCCTCGGCCGGAGAGTTCATAGTATCCTCATTATATACGCACACTGTCAAAAAGAAAAGGGGGGAATTATGCAATCGCCATCCATTCATTGTTAACACCTACCTCACGATGAGAAGGCGCAAAAAAGGGCCATACGGATGGTTTATCCGCATGGCTTTTATATAAGGTACGGTGACTTAGGCGTTTGCTGTAAGGCGTTCCTGCCAGTCAGCAACAAGCGGGGCAATGATGTTGATGATCTTCGCATGAATATCCGGCCGCGCGACGACCAGGGAGATGGTTTCGTCAAATGAGTACTTCTTCCACGGCCTTCCCTCCGCATCGGTGACGACGAGTCCGCATCCCTCGGCGACCGGAACGACTCCGGCGACATCGTAGACCTGAAGCATTGCCTCCTTCTCTTCGCCTCCTACCTTGGTGGACCAGAATCGCCGCAGGTCCACATACGCGTCAAAGGCGTTGCGCAGCATATTCAAGATATCCACCGAGGACGCGCGGCAACCCTCATAGATCCGAAAGCCCGCGTCATAGAGCAGTTGCTCAAGTTCGCCCTTCTCCCGCCGGTGGCTGTTGGAGTAGCCAATCACCATGATCCGGCGTTGGCTATCACCTCTGGTGTGGGTAAATTCCGTCGGCAGCATGCGGCAGCGGTTATGGAATGCAAGGAACTGGTCCTGTTCGACGCGGATGGCCGAGAATACCTCTCGCTGGTCCAATGCATACACCGCCCCAATGACCAGACCTTCAAGGGACTCACTCAATGAGAGCGCAAGCGAGATGGTCGCAAGCGGCGCAAAGTCCAGGCAGCTCGCCAGACACCGCTTGGTATTCGTCGTCCCATCGAGTTCGTCAATGATCAAGACCAGAGGCATGTGTTCCTTGATCTCGAGCAGTGTCTTCTGATACGGCCGGAGCTCAAAGCGGAGGATGCCTTCAAAATATGGCAAATGCCGCTCCAGCGCCGTCTGCATCACTCCCTTTGCGAAAATGTCCACGGTCGAGGATTCGTGCCCGCGGTAGATATGCGTGTCGGTAATCTCTCCGCTATAGGTGTCGATGATCGCCTCCCCGACTTCCCGGACGACGTCTTCAACCTTTCCGAGGTGTTCGTTGAGCTGCATCATATTCATGGTCCACGTCTCCTTTCCTGACATATCCGCGTCATATTCAAGGTACCGCGAATTTCTATCTGACTAAACTATATACCTGCCCTGAATCGCTTGTAAACCCCGTCTGCCCTGCGCCTGATTCTTGGATCCAACATTAAACTTAATCATCACTTATAAGCGATCGCTCGTAAGTGATAAAACACACACTTACCAGCGATCGCTGGTAAGTGTGTGTTTATGCCAGATGGAACTTTGTTTTCAGATCGAGTTCATTATCAACCGAGTGGACAATGAGTGTGCGGACATGAGGACGGACTTGGTGCAACTCTATCAGAAAATCCACTTCATTATCACAAGGATACGGATGGATGAACACGCTCTTCTGCAACTCATAAAAGTCAAGTTGGCGGAGGTGCCCGCGCAGCGCATCACGCACCTTCTTGCGTTTCTCGGGAATGTCAAAGACGACCACGCGCCATTTCCCGTCCCAGCGCTCTGGCTTTTTGATTCTCATCTCTTCTACTTTGAAGGTAAGTGCGCGGCTCTTCCCATTCTTGGATAATACAAGCGTGAGCGTGCCGTCCGGATTCTCCCGCCCCTCAACGAGCTGCGAGGCGTAAAGCGATCGGATCGCTCGCCGCAACGATTGATGATTGATCTCCCGCCATCCTTTCCCTATTGCTTTGAGGATCCGAAAATATCTCGCAGGCGATCCGGATAATCCAAGCGCGAGACCCCCAAGAAGTAAAAGAAGTACTTTCTGTTGTACCGTCCCCAATCCACGCGACATACAACCCATTTTAGCACTTATCCGCGACCGCTGATAAGTGTACAAATAAGCATTTACCAGCGGTCGCGGATAAGTGATGATTAAGTTTATGCTTGCTTCTCTTCTTCAATCCGTTTTTCTCGTTCAATCCGGAGATGAAGTTCCCGCAGCTGTTTTTCGTCGAGCTCAGCCGGTGCGTCCATCATAAGATCTCGCGCATCGCCGGTTTTGGGAAAGGCGATCACCTCGCGGATGTTGGGCTCACCCAAAAGAATCATAAGCAGCCGGTCAATCCCCGGGGCAATGCCGCCGTGCGGCGGCGCGCCGAATTCAAACGCATCCAGAAGATGCCCAAATTTCTCGCGTACAGCCTCTTTTGGATGTCCCATTATTTCAAACACCGCCTCCAGTACTTTTGGATCATGCTCGCGGATGGAGCCGCCGCCGATTTCATAGCC
>CAYIGN010000054.1:0-4802 GCA_964363055.1 uncultured Candidatus Saccharibacteria bacterium | reverse complement strand
CGACTCGTACTACCATTATACTACAGCCCGTTTTTGCATGATGACTTTTTGATCCTCTCCGCCTCTTTCAAGATTGCAAGACTGTCCACTGAATTGTAGAATTTAATATACTCGACTGTTTTTAAGTCGATCCACTCCGGTGAGTCCATATACTGTTTTTCGCTTTCGTCCTGAAATGCGGTTGATATCTCGCCTCCTACGATTTTGCAAAGATAATACAGGAGAAGCGAATGGATATACTGCCCAGTGGAATGCAGCTTGAAAAATGAAGTTTCGCAGGTTACCAGATCGCCCACTCGTACATCCATCCCGGTTTCTTCTTTTACTTCCCGGATGAGCGCTTCCTCGATCGTCTCACCAAGTTCGATCCCGCCTCCGGGGAAGTCATAGCCGTCCCACTGTTTGGAAAGAAACACCCGATCGTCTTTGATGATGACGGCATATACTGAGGGCCGGAACGTCAACTCGTTCACGGGAACGGTGTATGTCTTGCCGTGTCGGTCAGTACAGGTGACTTTCTTTTGTTCTTTTATAGGAGCCCCCATTTTTGGATCTCTTGAATAATAGCTAGCGAAAGTTCTTTTTCTTTTTTGCGGAAGCCATGATCCGCGCCTCTGATTATAACGCCCGAAAAGGATTTGGTCGAGGAAGCGTGGCTGCGGAAAATTTCTATGATTTCTTTTGCGGGACGATTGAGGTATTCGTCGCGGGGACCGAAGATGACTGCAATAGGCGCTCGTACACCCTTTAATTCTTTCCATGAGGTCCCGGGATTCAGGTACGGAAATACGTCTTCTGCGCCCCCCGGCCGAAACAAGCTCAGGAATCGCCGCGCGGAGAAGATGCCGTACAATGCAGGCATGAGCGCTGCGGGATTTTTTCGCGACAATCTCTCTGCGAGTTCCACGCCCCGCGCAAGGCCCGCTGTGCCGAACTTTTTGCGTCCGGCGGCAATATCGCTGACCGGCCCCAAGAGGATAAGTCCTTTTACCGAGCGGTCTTTGGTTTTGTAAATGTAATAAAGGGCTTTATTCGCGCCGGTGGAGTGGCCGATAAGAATAATGCGGCGGTACCCGAGCTTTCGCGCATTTCCGATTATCGCCCGGATGTCAAGGACGCAGTCGGTGAACTTCTCAAATGCATCGCCGATGTATTGGTTTTTCCCGTTATCTTTTCGTATGGACACTGCCGCGTCGTGTCCGCGGTTGTTGAACTTAAAATAGCCGATGTTGTTTCTTTGGCACTGCGCGGACAGTTCTTCCATGAGGGTCTGTCCTCGTGCAAAGTTGGATCCGAGGCCATGCAGCCAGACGAGCGCGATATTGCTTTTTCGCCGCGGCTTGACGTAGATGCCTTCAAGATTGATGCCATCGCGGGTTTTGATGCGGCTGAGAAAAACACGAATCATAGATCTGCTGTACACACATTGTTCGATCGGACAATGTGTGTACAGCGGCGTTATGCGAGATTCAGCTGGGGATACGCTTTTGCGAGTTCCACGATATACCGTACCCCTACGCCAGTCGCACCTTTTGCAAGATAGTCGGAGTCAACCGCGGTCATGCGCGGCGCTATGTCAATATGCGCCCATGGGGTGTCATTCACGAATTGTTCCAGAAATTTCGCGCCATGGATTGCGCCGCCGTAGCGATCCTGCTTTGCGATATTGGCAATGTCTCCGAAGGTGCCTTTGATCTCGGCAAGATATTCGTCCCAGAGGGGCAGAGGCCAGACATAGTCGCCGGATTCCCGGCCGATTTTTCCAAGCGGATCCATCAGACGCTCCCGATTTGTAAAGAGCGCGGAGCAATAGTTGCCGAGCGCGACATGTGCGGCGCCAGTGAGGGTAGCAAAATCAGCGATGAGCGCAGGATTGTAGCGCAGGGCGTAGGTCAGGGCGTCGGCAAGAATCACTCGTCCCTCAGCATCGGTGTTTAAGACCTCAATCGTCTTTCCGGAGAGGGATTTGAGAAGATCGCCCGGCCGGTAGCTGGACCCGGAGGGCATGTTCTCTACTGCAGGGATGAGGCCGACGACATTGATCGGCTGTCTCAGCCGCGCGATTGCGGCCATGCCGTGGATTACAGCCGCGCCTCCTGACATATCCATATGCATGTCGGACATATAGGGTTCGGGCTTCAGGTTGATTCCACCGGTATCAAAAGTTACGCCTTTGCCGGCAAGCACCAAGGGTTTTTGCCCGCGTAGTCCCTTCATATATTCAAGAATGATGAATTTGGGCTTCTCGTCCGAACCGCGCGCCACTCCTATCACCCCGCCCATCCCGAGCTTTTTGATTTGCGGCTCGTCCAAAATTTTAACTTTGACTCCGGTGCGTTTGCCGACCGCGATTGCCGCCGCGGCAAGTTTGGCCGGAGTCATATCACTGCCCGGCGTATTGGCAAGCTCGCGGCAGGCGTTGACCTCTTGTCCCATGGTAACCCCTTGCTCAATCTCTTTTTTTGTTTCGGCGATCAGCCGCGGCTCAACTCCCAAGAAAACGGTTTTTACCTCGGGCCACCCGCTTTTGGGCCTCTCTTTGTATTTGGTGTATTCAAACTCGGCCATCAGCGCATTTTGTGAAAAAAGCCGCGCCGAGCCGATGAGTGCGATCGCGAACTCGTCGATCTTCTCGGCTTTGGCATGGCGCACCATGCGCCGCGCGACCAGCGGCTCTTTGCGCTCGTGCCATTTGGTTTTTTCTCCCAAGCCGAAAAGGACTATCCGCTCGGGACTTGACCCCGAGGAAGAAAGCCACAGGGACTTGGTCTCTCCATCTTCCCCTTTGAATTGATTTTGCGCGAAAGCAAGAAGTAAGCGTCGCGTCTGGGCGAGGAACTGCGCGATCAACGGCAGATCAGAGAGCCGTTGCGATTGGAACAAAGGGATAAATACTGTTTTGCGGCGAGCGATACCGTCGGAGCGAATGGATACGATTCTCATTTTTTGTAGAGAGTTTTCAGGCATTTGACGCAAACCTTGGCCCGTCGGCCCGAAGGCAATCTCGCCCATTGCAGATTGGGGTATTTTCTTACGGTCGCGGTTGGGTTATAATGGGCTCTAAGGAACGAGCGCCTGCCGCCCAAGACCGATCCTTTTTTGCAGATAGCACAGGTCTTCATGAGAATAACGCCAAAGGATGAAAGCCAAAAACCGAAGGATGATTTTTCTTTCACTTCTTTGGTCGTTCGTCGTTTGACTTTCGAGAGTTTACCATAAATCCATGGAGAGCGCAATCCAGCCATTATTTTTTATCGCGATTCTGATTTTCTCGGTGGTGATCCATGAGGTATCGCATGGATACGCGGCCTTGGCTTTGGGGGACCGCACTGCCCAGGATGCCGGGCGCTTAACCCTGAATCCTCTGCCGCACATGGATCTTTTTGGATCCGTGATCCTCCCTGTGCTTTTGGTGATTTCCCAGAGTCCGATCCTGATCGGCTGGGCCAAGCCAGTGCCGTATAATCCATATAATCTTAGGAATCAGAAATGGGGGCCTGCGCTGGTGGGTGTTGCCGGGCCGCTGGCCAATGTCTCGCTGGCAGTGGTCTTCGGGCTGCTGCTGCGATTTATTCCGGATTTGGTTGCGGGCCAATTCCTCTTTAATTTTGTGACGATTGCCGGCACCATCACTCTCCTCAATCTGGGACTTGCCTTTTTCAACCTTATCCCTATTCCGCCGCTGGACGGATCAAAGGTCCTCTTTGCTATTCTTCCCTACCAATGGCGCGGGCTGCAATATCTTCTTGAGCAGTACGGGTTCTTCTTGCTCCTCATTTTTATATTCTTTTTCAGCCGATGGCTCGTGCCGATAATTCTTTTTTCCTTCCGGCTGATCACCGGCTCACTGCCTATATCATAGAAGTTCGGTCGTTCTATTGACTGGAGATTGATATTTTGTTATTCTTCTTTTGTTTTTTGTATGCCGACAATCAATCAGTTAATCAAACATGGCCGCGGACTGCGCCGCTACAAATCAAAAGCTCCGGCACTGGAGCGCGGGTTTAATGTGCTCCGCAACCGGCCGGTTTATTACGCATCGCCCTTCAAGCGCGGGGTTTGCATCAAGGTGACCACCATGACGCCCAAGAAACCCAACTCCGCGCTTCGCAAGGTGGCGCGGGTGCGGCTGACCAATGGTATGGAGGTGACGGCCTATATCCCGGGTGAAGGCCACAATTTGCAGGAGCACTCGGTAGTGATCATCCGCGGCGGCAGGGTAAAGGATCTGCCCGGAGTGCGGTATCACGTGGTGCGAGGAGTATTGGATACTACCGGAGTGGAAGGAAGGAAACAGCAGAGGAGTAAATATGGGGCGAAGAAACCGAAATAAGACAAAAGACAAAAGATCAAAGCCAAACGACTAACGCTAACTTTCGTCCTTTGTCGTTCGGCATTGAGCAACATCGTATGAGACGTAAAAGAAAAGTTACCCGAGAAATCATCCCCGATTCCAAATACAGCAACGTGCAGGTTGCCAAGTTTATCAATTACGTAATGCGCCGGGGCAAAAAATCAGTGGCCGAGAAGATCTTCTATCGCACTTTTGATTTGCTTGAAAAAAAATATCAGCAGGATCCGCTCAAGGCCTTCGAAGCCGCGATCCAGAACGTGGGTCCCGTGCTGGAGGTAAAATCGCGCCGGATAGGCGGCGCGACTTATCAGGTGCCGCGCGAAGTGCGGGGCGATCGGAAATTCGCTTTGGCGTGTCGCTGGATTTTGGACGCCGCGCGCCGCGCCAAGGGCAAGCCCATGCATGAGAAACTTGCCGCCGAGCTCGTGGCCGCCGCCAAAAACGAAGG
>CAYIGN010000053.1:0-4858 GCA_964363055.1 uncultured Candidatus Saccharibacteria bacterium | reverse complement strand
TCGGGGCTCTGCGTATCTCTGATACGCATCGCCCCTGCGGCGGCGGCTTTGCGACAAAATCCGCACGATTTCGCCTTCAAAGCCATTTTTGAGATGGGTTCTAGATATTGTGGGATAGGATTGAGCGATTCATTCGCTCATCGGTTGTCTTATGAAGATATCACTATTATTTTCCCGATAACGGAAAATAATGCCCGCCCGTCGTAAAGTAAAGAGCGCCGGGGAGGCGCTTTTTGTATGAAATTTATTTTGGGAGAAAAAATCGGGATGAGTCAGATTTTCAACGGCGAGGGCCGGGTGGTGCCGGTAACATTGATACGCGCGACTCCGAATACGGTTTTAGAGGTAAAGAATAAAGAGCGCGATGGTTACGAGGCAGTGCAGGTCGGCGCGGGCGAGAGGAGACCGAAAAATATAAAAAAACCGCAGCGCGGACATTTCAAAGGCCTCGGCAATTTCCGCTATGTGGGCGAATTCCGTCTTAGGGAACTACCAACTACCAACTACCAACTACCAACTCGCGGAGATAAGATTGATGTCTCGTTATTCCAGGAGGGCGATACAATTAAAGTAAGCGGCATCTCCAAGGCCAAAGGATTTCAGGGGGTGGTCAAACGCCACGGCTTCCATGGAGCGCCCGCGACTCACGGCACCAAGCACGCCCATCGCGAGCCGGGATCCATCGGCGGAGGAGGCGGCCGAGCCGGAGGTAGGGTCGTCAAAGGTATGCGGATGGCAGGGAGAATGGGAGGGGAAAGAGTAACAGTGCGGAATCTTAGCGTCGCAAAAGTTGATACTGCAAATAGTATAATTGCGATTAGAGGAGCCATTCCGGGCCGGAGGGGTACTTTGATAGAAATCAGGGGGTAAACAATAAACCATAGAGGGCGAGGCGTCCTCCCCGTAACATTTAGGAAAGTTCCAAATGCAAGTCAAGATCTACAATCAATCAGGAGAGGAAACCGGGATGGTTGAATTGCCGGACCGCGTGTTCGGCTTGAAATGGAATGCGGATCTGGTGCATCAGGTGGTGACGAGCTACGCGGCCAACAAGCGGCGCGGGACTGCGCACGCTAAGACCAGAGGAGAGGTCAGAGGCGGCGGGAAAAAACCGTGGCGTCAGAAAGGAACCGGACGGGCGCGGCACGGCTCCATCCGCTCGCCAATTTGGAAGGGAGGAGGCGTAACGCATGGGCCGAGGAGCGAAAAAATATATGCCAAGAAGATAAATAAAAAGATGGCAAAGAAAGCGCTCTATACAGTGCTCTCGGCCAAGACGCGGGATAATGAGATTGTCGTGGTGGATGATTTGAAGTTTCCGGAAGCAAAGACCAAAACCGCAGCGGCGATGTTCCGGAACTTTTCAGGGAAAGCGGAGTTTGGCAAGATTACTAAAGGCAGGGGTGCTCTCGTAGCCCTCGCCGGCAAAGACGACTCCGCCCGCCGGGCGCTAGGCAACCTCCCCTACGCGGGCGTTGATGAAGCGAGAAACCTGAATGCACACGAGGTGATGCGGTATAAATATATTTTGCTGCCGAAACAGGCGATTGAAAAATTCAAATAGAAATTGTTAGATTGTCATATCGCTACATTGTTAGTTGCAGTTAATAAATTTTAACAATGTAACAGTGAAGACAACGTAACAATGAAGTTTTGTGGCTTTTTGGAGAAAAATTTTTGGAGAAAAGAGAGAGAAGCAAGACAATGGAATAGAGCAGGAATCGCCGGCTGCGGTCGCCCAGGACGGGGAGAAGAAAGACGATAAGAAAATCGCAAAAATCGGAGGCGGGGTTCTGCGTCATGCTCGCACCACCGAGAAAACCGCCGCCTTGGGCAAGCAGAATTGGTATGTATTTTCAGTCCAGCCCGGAAGTAATAAGATCGAAGTAAAGCGGGCGGCAGAGGTCCGTTACGGTGTTACAGTAGAAGAAGTGCGGATCGCCAATATGCCGGGCAAAGAGCGCCGCCGAGGTCGCATCATCGGATGGAAGCCGGGTTTTAAGAAAGCAATGGTAAGGGTGAAAGAAGGACAGAGCATCGAAATACAATGATCAATCCTCAAATATGAAAAAGTATCCTCCTACTTCTCCAGCCCGTCGTCAGGCCGAATTCATTGAGTGGAGAGCGATCTTGACCAAGACCCGGCCGGAAAAGCGCCTGACTGGGGGCCGCAAACGCTATGTCGGTAGAAACAGCGCCGGCCGGATTACGGTCCGCCACAAGGGCGGAGGAGCCAAGCGCCTGTGGCGCGAGATTGATTTTAGCTACGACAAGCGCGACACTCCGGCGCGGGTTGTTTCCCTTGAATACGACCCCAACCGCACCAGTTTCATTGCGCTGGTCGTATATCGGGATGGCGAAAAACGGTATGTCCTGGCGCCGCAGGGGCTCATGGTTGGGAGAGAGGTGGTTACATCAGATACGGCGCCGGCGGAGGTCGGCAATCGCCTGCCGCTTGCTAAGATCCAGGTCGGTACTATGGTTTATAATGTAGAGGTTGAGTCGGGGAAAGGAGCCCAGTTGGTGCGCTCAGCCGGCAGCACAGCCACGGTCTTGGCGCAGGAGGGCGAATATACTCACCTTCAGATGCCGTCCAAAGAGGTACGGATGGTGCGTTCGGTAAATTGGGCTTCGATCGGCGCGCTGTCCAATCCTGAAAATGTGTTTATGACCATTGGCAAAGCCGGAAGAGCGCGGCATATGGGAGTTCGGCCCACTGTTCGAGGATCGGCCATGAATCCGGTAGATCACCCTCATGGCGGCGGAGAAGGTCGGGCGCTGATTGGCAGACGCCGTGGTCCGGCGACACCGTGGGGCAAGCCCGCACGAGGAGTGAAGACCCGGAAGAAGAATAAGAAGTCGGATCGGTTTATTCTTTCAAA
The DNA here is from genome assembly GCA_964363055.1 of uncultured Candidatus Saccharibacteria bacterium. Classification (GTDB taxonomy): domain Bacteria; phylum Patescibacteriota; class Minisyncoccia; order Sungbacterales; family HO2-52-23; genus CAYIGN01. The sequence goes on along the minus strand of CAYIGN010000053.1, from coordinate 1,976 downwards.
GCGTAAAAAGTGAGCGACCAATATTCAAACCAGAATCCCGAAAAAATACCCAATTCCCAAAATTGCGGTTCTGGGGATTGGGTATTTTTTCGGGATTCGGGTTTGGTGATTGGTAATTGAATTATATGTCGCGAAGTTTAAAGAAAGGTCCCTACATTCACCCCAGCATCTTAAAGCATGTGTCCCGGGTATCGCCGGGCAGCCGGACCGTGATCAAAACCTGGGCACGGGGTTCAATGATTACCCCCGAGATGATCGGCTATGCTTTCGGCGTCCACAACGGCAGGAATTTTGTGGAGATTCGGATCATGGAGGATATGGTCGGACATCGTCTGGGCGAGTTTGCGCCCACGCGTAAGTTCGTCAAACACGGCGGCAGAATGCAAAGAGAGCAGGAACAAAAAGCGGCGGAAGCCGAGAAAGAAAAGGCCGCCGCAGTGAAAGAAAAATGACTAGAATTGAATTGTATGGAGATCACCGCAAAATTGAAGCATCTTCATATCGCCCCCCGCAAAGTGCGGCTGGTCGCCGAGGTTACTAAAGGTATGGGGAGCGAAGAAGCGGAGCTGGAGCTGCGTCACCGGATGAAGCGTTCAGCCCAGCCCATTATCAAACTCATCCGTTCTGCGGCAGCCAATGCTCGGCACAATTTTAGTATTACCAGCGGCCGATTGGTGGTAAAAGATATTCGGGTGGATCCGGGACCAGTCACGACCAAATACTGGCCGCGCGCCTTTGGCCGCGCCGCGCCGATCCGACGGCGCACCAGTCATTTGACCGTGGTTTTGGAGGCGGAGGGAGCTATTGCCCCGCCTGCGAGGAGCATCTCGGCGCCGGCGGTGCGCGAAGCAGGACTTGAGGATTTGCGGGGAGAAAAGATCAGGCCCAGGCTTGGAGAAAGATCTCCCAAGCCATCTACTGTCAAGCCCAAGGCCACTGGTTTCATCCGGCGCATATTTCAGAGGAAAGCCATTTGATTTTCGATAACTATGACTATAATTATAACACCGAAACGATGAAGTATTATAATCATGACTCATAGAGTCCATCCATACATTTTCCGCATCGGCCACCTCACGACTTGGCAGTCGCGCTGGTTTAATGCCAAGCGCTTCCAGAAATATCTCCGCGAGGATACTTTGCTCCGGCAGTGGCTGGAAAGAAAGCTTCGGGCAAGCCACATTGAGCGTGTAGAGATTGAGCGTTCCCCCAATGCTTTGCATGTCATCATCAAAACCGCCCGCCCGGGCATCCTTATCGGTCGCGGCGGAGAAGGAGCCGAACGGCTAAAGCAGGAGATTGGGAGATACCTTTATAAACTCTCACAGAACCACGGTCGCGCCGGCGTAAGAAAAGAAGAAGTCGGCGGCCCGATCTTTAAAAAAGGCGAGGGGATAAAATTGACGATCGAGGAAGTGCGCTCGCCCGAGACCCATGCGGCAATTGTCGCGCAGGGGATAGTGGAGGAAATCGAGAAGCGCGTTTTATTTCGCCGGGTGCTCAAGCAGGCCGTGGAAAAGGTGATCGCCGCCAAGGAGGTCAAAGGAGTAAAAGTCGCACTCAAGGGGCGGTTGGACGGCGCAGAGATGGCGCGCTACGAATGGGCCAAGAAAGGACGCATACCCTTGCAGACGCTGCGCGCGAACATTGACTATTCCCAGAAGACCGCCCACACGAGCTACGGGACAATCGGAGTCAAGGTATGGATTTATAAAGGGGATGTGTTTGATGCCGCAGATAAGGCAGCTAAAAGTTAATCTTCCCTGCATCGAAGTGTGTATTCGCTGACTGCCGGATCACGAGCAGAACCCATCTCAAAAATGGCTTTGAAGGCGAAATCGTGCGGATTTCGCCGCTCATCCGCCGCCGGAGACGGGGCGATTCCGCTGCTGCGAAATGCGCCTCGCGTCTTGACAGGGGTGATACGGTATCAGAGATACGCAGAGCCCCGAGAAGGCGGATGAGCAGAAATCCGC
>CAYIGN010000052.1:0-4965 GCA_964363055.1 uncultured Candidatus Saccharibacteria bacterium | reverse complement strand
GCCCCTCACTGTACACACACTGTTCGATCGAACAGTGTGTGTACAGTGAGGGGCTGAAAAGAAAAGAAAAGCCCGCCGATTCCGAAGAATCGGCGGGGTGATAAGTTGCTCGCGCCGCGGCTCGCGGCTTCACTTGATCGGAACGATCTTGTTGTTCCGGATCTCATGGCCGCTGCGCACCAGCGGCACGCCCCGCGTGCCCACGAGGCGGCCGGACTTTTGTACACCCAGCCCGCCGCCGCTTGTCCTAAACTCGTAGCAGGACGGCGGCTCGCAGGCCGTCAGCCAGCGCGCATCTCCTCCTGTATACTCCGGCGCCGGCGCGCCGATCGCAATCGGCAGCGTAGGCGAGTATGCCGGCGGCCCATACACCGGGGGAACGCCAGCGCCGCCTTGCACCATGATGGTGCAGCCCCACATCCCTCCTGCTGCCAATAACCCGATCAAAAGGACAATCTTATGAGACATTTTCTCTCTCCTTCATCTGCGATTGCGGCCCCGGCAATTCAGAACGCGGCTCCTGCTTAATGCGGTAGCAAAGGCCGGTAAAGGCCTGCCGGAGCGCTCCTTCCAACGCGTCCGGGGATTTGGGATGAAACTCTATCCCGCGGATCAATCCCCTAAGCGCCTGAAACCTGCGCGCCTCGACTTCGCCCGAAAACGCCGCACGGCCAACCCCGGTTGCGATCAACTCGTCGTTGGTCGCCAGATACATCTTGGCCTCGACTCGGTACAGCTGATACCGTACACGTCTGTCCCACCCGAGATCTTCGGTTTGGGATGTCAGCGTCTGATCAATCTGCAAACGGAATCTATGGGCCGGGACACTGCCCTCGAACCGCTGCACCATCGTGAGCCCGCAGGCGCTTTCAATAAGATCACCCACGGTGGCCTCGATGTCACTGATGGGACTCCGCAGCTCGCGGGACCCGCGGCTATACACCCACACCCGCCTGCCCGCGTTCCCTTCTTGAATCTGCTCGAATTGACGCGGAGTAAAAACATATGTCGGCGGCTGGACATATCTCACCTCGCAGCCCGCGCCGACCAGCAACACCGTGCAGAGAACAAAAAATCTTATTACGCGCATCACTGCCTCCTTCCTTTGCTCTTGTTCCCGTACGGATACGAGAAAGGCCATTCAGTAGCCCACTCAATGTGAGCCTCTTTCGGCACGACTTCAAGGTATGAGTTCGCGCCAGTGCGAATCATTGTCCGCGGCACCGGAGAGGTGAGGTGCAACTCTCCAATACATCCTGTTATAAAGAGCGCAATCACGAGGACACCAAAAACGATTTTCCGCATTTTCATTCCTCCTCTCGGGAAAATTATCAATCCCTTATGTTGTCCGCGTTAATTTTTATTATACACCATCTCAAATAAAAAATCAAGGGTGACTTCAGAGCGCGGTGGAAGAAAAAGTTTTCCCCATCTCTGTTTGACAAATCAAAGGAGTACGCTACGAATAAGGGCAACGTGGATTTCGAGTCCGAAAAACAAAAAGCGCGCGATCTTATCGCCAAAAGCGAGCATATCGCCCTGGTTCTCGACAGGTACCCGACCATGGATTGTCTGGCCGCCGCCGAAGTCATTGCCCGGATGCTGTCCGGCCAGGACAAATCAGTTGGTTTCCTGCCCAATGTCGCCCTGGACGCACCTCAACCGCCGCAGGAGTTTTCTCATATTCTCAATCCCCAATCCCTGACGCATGAATTCGTAATCGGAGTTGATACGATTAATTCACCGGTTGCCCAACTGCGCTATGAAAAACATCCGGACAAAATTGAGATAATACTGTCGCCCAAATCCGCGCCCATCCGCGAAAACGCCCTGTCCTTCGGCCAAGGAAAGGTGCAGTGCGATTGTCTGGTGGCTATCGGTGTCCCGGATATAGAGTCGCTCTCGGTCGCCCAACTCGGAGTGGAGCCCCAATTTTTCACCGAGACGCCGATTATAAACATAGGAAATGCGGCCGAACACAAGCCCTACGGCGAAGTCAATTTACTCCTGCCCGAAGAAACTGCGCTCTCCGAAACGGCCTACGAATTGATGAAGGCAATTCAAGCCGGATCGCTTGATCCCGAGTCCGCCACCATTGTTCTCGCCGGCATCATCAGCAAAACCGACAACTTCCGCTCTCCTGTCCGGGTCGGGACTCATCTTGCGGCTGCGGATCTACTGCAGATCGGGGCGGATCAGCCCCGGGCCGCGGCCATGGCCCAGGGAGAGCGGCCAATGACCCTGCTACAGCTTGTCGCCCGGGCCGCGGTTCGCTCCAAAGAAACCAAGGGCGGAGGAGTGCTCTGGTCTTTCCTTACTGCGGAGGACTTTGAAAAAACCGGCCGCGGCCGTGCTGACGTGCCGGCCGTACTGGAAGCCCTGCCTCGCTTTTTCTCTCTCCATCCGATGCATGTCCTGCTCTGGCAGGATCCGGCCAGGCGCACGGTTCAAGCCATTCTTCACGCCTCGCCCGCACTACTCGCCTCAATCGCCAACCGCGAGCCGGGAGAGATGCGCAATCATCCGGCTCTGGCCCTGGACGCGACTTTCGCCAACTTCCAGGATGCCGAGGACCGGCTCACCGCTTTGCTCGCAGAGACGGCCTGAAGTACAATAACAGAGTAATCGCGAATCTACTTGATTATTAATGTATTCGAGGTTACTCCATGGCCAAATTCGACGAGGAGAAAACCGAGCGCCGGCTCTCGCTTCTGCGCCGCAAGGAAGCGGAACAGGTAACTGAACTGCTTGCCGCAAAATACAAACTCCCGTATCTGGACCTTTCTGCATTCCCGATCGATACCGACGCTATAAAAATCGTCCCCGAAGGACAAGCGCGAACCGGGGAACTGGCTGTGTTTCAAGCCGCCGGCTCCCGCCTCAAAATCGCGGTCCGCGATCCAAATAAAAATGAAACCGGGGCCGTGCTGAAAGGGCTGGAAAATCAGCGTTATATTTATGAGCTCTACCTGGTCTCGCGCCCGGGACTGGAACGCGCCTGGCAGATCTATGGCAAAATTCCGCCGGAGCATGAAGCCAGCGCCGGAGCAATTGCTATATCTCCGGCAAAACTGGCATCCCTCAAACAAGAAATCCATTCCATTCAGGACTTGACTCATCAGGTTGAGCAGCGCTTTTTTGCGAACACCTCCGAGGCGCTGGAAGTGATTCTGGCCGGCGCTCTGGCAACCGAGGCCTCGGACGTGCACGTCGAGCCCCAGGAAAAAGGAGTACGGCTGCGGCTGCGGCTGGACGGAATCCTCCACGACACGTCATCTCTTCCCTTAAAGCTTTATAATCTCCTTCTCTCGCGGATCAAACTCATATCCGAGTTAAAGCTCAACATCCACGACCGCGCCCAGGACGGACGATTTACCATTCAAATGGATCGCGCGGGAATTGAAGTACGCACCTCGATCCTGCCCGGCCCCAATGGCGAGAACATAGTTTTGCGCATTTTGAATCCGCGTTCTATTGAGATCTCTCTGGGAGATCTCGGCCTGCAGCCATGGGTTGCCGCAGCCATTGAGAAAGAACTTAAAAAGCCCAATGGCCTGATCCTAACCACCGGCCCGACCGGATCGGGTAAGACCACAACTCTGTATACGTTTCTAGGCGCCATCCATACTCCGGAAATCAAAATCATCACCATTGAAGATCCGATTGAATATCGTCTCACTGGCATTCAACAGACCCAGGTGGATCCAGACAAAGGGTATGACTTTGCTAATGGCCTGCGCGCAATTGTGCGCCAGGATCCGGATGTGATACTGGTGGGCGAGATTCGGGATCTGGAAACGGCTGAGACCGCCATGCATGCCTCTCTTACCGGACACTTGGTTTTCTCCACCCTGCATACCAATGATGCCTCCGGCACCATCCCCCGACTGATTGATCTGGGAGTAAGGCCGGCGATCATCGCGCCGGCGATCAACGTCGCCATGGCCCAGCGGCTGGTGCGAAAACTCTGCACCTCCTGCAGAGTGGCGCAGGAGAAGCAAAGCCAGATGCGGACAGAGATAAAAAAAGAACTGGCCCTCCTCCCCGCGGGCGTACCCATTCCAAAGGAAGATGAGTGGACTATCTTTGGCGCCAATCCGGATGGGTGCGCGGCCTGCAACGGCATTGGCTACAAAAGCCGCACCGGGGTCTACGAAATAATCCTGATTGATGACAAGGTTGAATCCCTGATTCTCGGAAGCGCGTCTGAATCGGCCATCAAAAAAGAGGCCTTTGCCCAAGGACAGATCATTATGCGTCAAGACGGTTTACTAAAGGTTCTGACTGGAATTACTGATCTTGCGGAATTGGAGCGGGTGGTGGGCGTATAGAGATACGCGAATGATAAACGAATCCCTATATCCTCAGGTCGTGGGCAATTGCTCCGCGAATCCTCGCGGAGGATAGGACCGGGCGCAGGCACCCTCCAGTACGCCGGAAACCGGCAACCAGCAGGCCCTGATGTCCGCGATCCCCTTAAGGCGGCTGTACGCAACCCTAATTGCCCACGGCCTGAGGACACGTTTAATTCGGCTTGGCCTAAAGGAGCGACAATCCAGAAAAGGTATTTGGCAAAATTCAAAAGAAGGCGTAGGACGCGCCATTTGATATATCATTATAACAAATAAATACCTATATGTCAAATGAAGGCCGCCTGACCCAGAAGCGGGAAGGCGAGGAGATAATTCTGGATACAAGCCTCCGGCCCCAGCGCTGGGACGAATTTGTGGGCCAGGAGCGCCTCAAAAAGAACCTGCGCATTTTGATTGATGCGGCTCGGCAGCGTCGCGAACCAATTGAACACATATTGTTGGGCGGCCCGCCCGGCCTGGGCAAGACCACTCTCGCGCATCTCATTGCTCGCGAGATGCAATCCTCAATCCGCATCACTTCCGGCCCGGCCATCGAGCGGATCGGGGATTTGGCCGCACTTCTTACCAACCTCCTGCCCGGCGACATCCTCTT
>CAYIGN010000051.1:0-5025 GCA_964363055.1 uncultured Candidatus Saccharibacteria bacterium | reverse complement strand
CCCACCTTCTCCGGCAACACCGCTTCGGGAAATGGCTACAATGGAATCATTATCGGGAATAACATCGCCCAGGACTATACCTTCACCGCCAATCTGCCCTATGTCATCGGCGGCGCCTACACGGTGCGGGCCGGCACTACTCTGACGCTCATGCCGGGTACAGTCGTAAAATTCTCCGACTACTATACTAGCTCCCTTTCAGTCGCAGGCGCCCTGATTGCCAAAGGCACTGATGCGAATAATGTGGCCTTTACCTCGCTCAAGGATGACACTTTCGGCGGTGATACGAATAATGACGGCTCTGCTAGCGCGCCCGCGCCTGGCGACTGGACGAATATCGCCTTCACCCAGAGTACTGCGACCTCGACCCTGACATATACGCGAGTTCGTTTCGGGAGTCCGCGAAGCTCGTTTAATCCAGACAAGGGCGCGCTGCGGCTGAAGAATGCAGCCCTTGAAATCCATAATTCCATCATTGAACTTAACTACGCGATCGGCATCTGGATGCAATCCTCCACCTCAACCCTTATCGCGGATTCTATCATCCGAGAGCACCGCGATACTACCACCGAAACATTCGGCCTCTTCCTCACCGCCTCCTCCACGCCCACCATCAGCGGCACGACTTTCAAACTCAACGGAACCCACATCTTCACCGACAAGACCTCCACCACTACCGACGCCGGAGGAAATACGTTTGAATAAACCCTGGCTCTTTACTGCTGGATAGATACAGCAATACTCCTATTTGTGTTACTCTTATGAATATATGGATCCACTTTCCCACGGCTTGTGGGGTGCGGTCGCTTTTGGAAGAAAAAACCGGAGAAGTTTCTGGACCGCGTTTGGATTTGGATTCGCGCCGGACCTTTTCTCGTTCGGGCTATTTTTTGTGAGCACCTATCTTGGGCTGGCGTCGCGACCGCCGCTATTTACGAATGTCAACGATGACAGCTGGGTACCTGACTACATTCACTCGCTCTATGGACCGACCCATAGCTTAGTCATATTTCTCGCTGCCTTCTTTCTCGTCTGGATTATTCGCAGAAAACCACTGTGGGAGATGGCTGCCTGGGGGCTCCATGTTATTTTTGATATTTTCGGCCACACGCGCCAGTTCTTCCCCACCCCGTTTCTCTGGCCAATCTCAGAGTATCGGTTTGACGGCTGGCACTGGTCAAATCCTTGGATTTATATCCCCAACGTCGCACTCCTCGTAGTCCTCTCACTTTGGTTTTTCGTCATACCGAGACGCGCTATACAGAGACACGCTATACAAAACAAACCCCACTGACGACATTCGCACATTCTTGAGAATGTGCGAATGTCGTTTGGGAATGCGGTTTACTCCTATGCCCAAGATCGAGTCGCGTCAGGCACGCATAAAACGCGCGGGTGAAATCATCCGGCGGCTCAAAGGCGCCTATCCCAAGGCCAAAATCGTCCTCAACTACTCCAACAACTGGGAACTGTTGGTGGCGGTCATCCTCTCGGCGCAATGCACCGACAAAAAAGTGAACGAGGTAACCGCCGCGCTTTTCAAAAAATACCGGTCGCTGGAGGACTACGTCAAAGCCGATCCGAAAGAATTTGAGCGGATGATAAAGCCGACCGGATTCTACCGCGCCAAGGCAAAAAGCATCCTCACCTCGGCGCGGATGATCAAAGAAAAATTCAATGGGAAAGTGCCCAAAACCATGCCGGAATTGCTCGCCCTGCGCGGGGTTGCCCGCAAAACCGCCAATGTCGTCCTGGGCAACGCCTACGGGATCGCCGAGGGGATTGCGGTAGATACCCACGTCCGCCGCCTGTCTCAACGCCTCGGCCTCTCGCGATCAGACAATCCGGAAAAAATTGAACAGGATTTAATGACGCTCCTCCCCCAAAAGGACTGGTTCAAGACCACATACCTTTTGATTGATCACGGCCGAGCCGTTTGCGCCGCGCGCGACCCGCGATGTGATCTATGCCCGCTCGCCGATGTTTGTCCATCAGCATTTCAATTTCCAAGATTCAAAAAGTAAAGTAAAACAGCCCACTTTCAACAATTTGTACGATCGTACGAAATGTTGAAAGTGGGTTTTAACGTGTGGATAACTCGGTTTGCATAGCTCTCATCGGTGTGAGAGAATAGCTCTCGTTGGAGAGGAGGGGTGTGAATAACATCTGACCCCTCGAGCAAAAAAGCTCACGCTTACGCGATAAAATTGACTTCAGAGCCCACAGCCGTTCTCTCCACATTTACCGTTCTTTCCCAACAATTCTCTTTTGTCCCGACCAGTCGGGACACCTACAACGGCCGTAGCCGAGAAAGCAACTTAGAACTCATTAGGTTGTTTCCCCGGCTACGGCCAATTTTTTATATGGGTCATTTGACAGCCCGCCCGCACCTCGTATATTCTCATTAAGTAACTTTGCACCTTGTAAAGGATAATAAACATAAATAAGGGAAAACGAGTCCAATGGGAGAGGGAGGAAAAGACATGACGCGGGAAACGCTCCACGACGTTTCTAAGGAACTGATCGCATGGTTGAGAGAACGCTCGGACGAGGAAGTGAGAACTTTGCTGGCGAACATGAAAGAATACCACGGATTTCCAAAGACGCGCTTACCTGAAGATGTGATCTCATCGCTGCTCAAAGCGCATCGCCTCTTGCCCAAAAAAATGCAAATAGAGCTCGTGCGCGTGCCCACGGACTTGAGTCATAAGGCCCACAAGCACATGCGCGCTCGCGCCTTCATTAGTATCCTGGGGAGGAAAGAGCACCTTTCCGAACTAAAATCGGAGGAAGGATTCGCATACATCGGCCTCTGGCTTAAGGTGAAATCTGGAGATATGTTTGACGTCCTCCCCGGCACCGTGCATACGTTTGCGGCCAAGCTCGGGATGGGGTTTGAATTTCTGTCGGTCCAGACGCCTCCCATTGAGAACGGCGTGAATGACGACTTTGAACTCGTCCCCATAGACAGATGTCCATTCCTCTAATGGCACTCCGCAGGGAAAAGCCGTCAGTTTCGCAAGGGTTTACTGGATCTCCAGCAGACCCTTTTTTGTTTCAAGAACTGAGCGCCTGCCGGAAAAGCTCGCGGTTGTCAATGACGCGCTTGGCTTTGAACTCGGTGCGCTCCAGCGTCCCCCGCGCAAGAAGCTTCAGTACCGGCCGCACGCCCAGGGCCTGCCGGAGTTTTTCTATTGCATTGGCCGCCAAGAGCGCGCGGGCTGCGGGCTCTTGATGGGCTTCATCATACTCAGCCTCAACCACGAATTCATCCAGCGCCTCTTGGCGCGAGACAATGATCCGAAACTCCTCGCCCAGGCCGGGAATAGCGCGGAGCGTATCTTCCACCACATGCGGATAGACATTGTGCCCGCGCACCACGAGCATATTGTCAATGCGGCCGTAGATGCCCTGCGGCAGACGCGGGTAAGTGCGCCCGCACGGGCAAGGATCAGCCACCCAGCGCGTGAGGTCTCCGGACAAAAACCGAATCATGGGTTGAGAAATGCGCTCAAGATGGGTATAAATCGGTGTACCTTCAGCGCCGAAGGGGACCGGCTTGAATGTCGCCGGATCGCACACCTCGGCATAGACAATATCCTGCCAGAGATGCATGCCGGTGCGCTTGATGCACTCGCCATTGGTCATCCAAGGAGTCATCTCGGCGGTGGAGCCCATGTCAATCACGGCCGCGCCGAATATATCTTCAATTTTCTTTTTGGTGGCGGGGATCCCGGCCCCCGGCTCGCCTGAAAAAAACATGATGCGGAGCCCAAAGTCGCGCTTGGGGTCCAAACCTTCCGCGGCTGCCACTTCAGCCACCCTCAGCGCGTATGAAGGAGTACCGTAGAAACACGTCGGTCTGACTCGCTCCATCAAGCGCACCGCGACCGCGGTCTGACCGGAGACGCCGGCGCCGAATGGCAGCATGGTAGCGCCCAATCTCTGGCCGCCGGCAAGCACGCCCCAGCTGCCGACGTACAAACTAAAAGGCGAACCGACTATGATCGTATCAGAGGGCCGTATCCCGGCCGCCCACATGATGCGGGCGTGGGCATTCGCAATGCGCCGCCAGTCGCTATTGTGAATTCCAAAGAGCGTGGGCGTGCCGGTAGTGCCGCTTGTGCCGTGCACGCGCGAGACCTCCCCGGGATTTACGCACAGATGCCCTCCAAAGGGCGGATGTTCATCCTGGGTAGCGCGGAGTTCCTGCTTGGTCACCACGGGAAATTTGGCAAAGTCCTCAAGCGAGCGCACCATCTCCGGATGGACACCGGCCGCCTCCCATTTGCGGCGGTAAAAGGGGCTGGTCTGCCACGCCCAGGCGAGAATGTTTTTGAGCTTAAAAAGTATCACGCGCTCGCGCGCCTCCGGCGGGGCCTTTTCCAGTTCCGGGCACCACGAGTCCTGGTGAGCGGCCGGCAGGTAGCGATCGTCATAGTCCGTGGGCCAGGGCTCAAGCTTCATCCCGCGATGAGAAAGATTGGGTAATTCCATACACCTTGAAGCGGCTTCACTTTCACTTTTTAACCAAAGACGGGCTCGATAGGTCTCGGCGTCGTTCTTCTCAGCGGGGAACCTGCGAGAGAATCACATTCTTACCAAGAATCCCTTTCCCGGCTACGGCCAATTTTTTATCCCCACTATGATCTCGAAACCAGTTATCCACAACATAAAGAAAGCGGTTTTGGATGCCGAAACCTACCATGCTATAATAGATTCGAATCCCTATGTAAAACTAAAAATGAAAATACTAAACTAAGTGAGTCACTCGTATGCCTCCGTCTCTCAATCCCCCCACCCACACCATCCATACTACTACTCGTATCTCAATAGGTATTCTTGCCTTCTTGGGCGCCTTTCTCCTGGGAGGAATATTCCTTCAGGAAGTACGGGCAGTATGGTCTGAACCAACCACTGCCCCCCCGCAGAACAACCCCGCTCCTCCCCTTAATGTCGGACCTGATTATCAACAGCGCGAGGGCGCCTTATGGCTGAATAACTCACTGGGAGTGAGCGGAGGAG
>CAYIGN010000050.1:0-5379 GCA_964363055.1 uncultured Candidatus Saccharibacteria bacterium | reverse complement strand
GTCATTCCCGATCCCCGCTTATGCGAGGACAGGCGTGATCGGGAATCCAGATTTCACCTTATTTACTGGATTCCCACTCCCCACTCCCCATTTTCATGAGGACAAGTTTCGTGAGAGCCTGCCCCCGATCAGCTCGGGGGACAAGTTTCGTGGGAATGACAAAAACCGTGGAAAAATCAATTTTGAGATGGGTTCTACATAGGGGCGGCGCGGGAGCGGAATAATGAATTTTCCGCGATACCCGAACCTGCGCCGGACCTCCTCCATTATCTCATCTTTGAAGTTCCAAGCAAGGATGCAGACCGCATCCGGTTTACTGCCAAAAACCTCGGCCGGTTTTTTAATCGGGATGCGGGAGCCCGCGGTCCAGCGGCCGTGCTTGAGCGGATTCTGATCGGCGATCACCGAAATCATAGTACGATCAATTCCGCAGAAATTAAGCAGGGTGGAACTGCGTGCCGAGGCGCCGTATCCCACGATCCGCTTCCCGCCGCGCGATTCTTTCCGTAAAAGCGCGCGCCAGGCGCGGCGATGCTCCCCGGCTCGCTTGGCAAAACTCCGCCAGGAATAAAACGCATTTGCCTTGGTTCGGGCTTCTGCACTGCGCAAGCGCCCGACCGCTGCTCGCTCCGGCTGTTTATGCTTGGTGGCATATACTACGATGGATCCCCCGCTGATCGGGCTTGGAGTCGCGTCAAAGACCAAAAGTCCAAATTCGTTCAGCAATCGCTCCAGAGTGTGCAGTGTGAAGTAACAAAGATGCTCATGGTAGATCGCGTCGTAATGCAGTTCTTTTAGCATGGTCTTGGCATAATGCACCTCAACCGCCAAGACCCCGTCTGGATGCAAAATACCGGCCAGCCCGGCCGCGAAATCACGTGTATCGGCAACGTGCGGCAGGACATTGCGAGCAATCACCAGCCGCGCCTGACCGCGCTCTGTCTCTATGGCCCGGGCCGCCTCTTCCCCGAAAAACGCGGTTTGGGTTGGCACACCGCGCCGCCGGGCGATTGCGGCCAGGTTTTGCGCAGGATCCACGCCCAGCACAGTAAAGCCGCGGCGCTTGAACGGCAGCAAGAACGTGCCATCGTTGCTCGCAACCTCCAAAACATATCCGCGTTTCAATCCCGGACAGCGGGCGAGAGCGGCGCGATAGAGGGTCTGGGCAAAAGTTCGCGCTGTCCCGGAAGTTCCAGTAACCCAGAGATACTGAGAGAAGAGGAGGCGCGGATTCAGGGTCTGGTGTAATTGCGCCAATCCGCACTCAGCGCACCAGTCAAGCGACAACGGATAAAGTGTCTCTTTCTGCCGAGGATGGCTGAGCAGCGAATTGGCGGGCGGCCGCGCGCCCAGATTAAAGAACGGACGCAGACGTCTGCTCTGGCAACTCCGGCACCTCGTAATAATTCCCAAATCCTTCATGCGGCTATAATCTGGTGCGCCTTATAAAAATAAGAATCGGCGTTCTTCAAAAGCTCCTGAGGTATTCCTTCTTCAACCACCCGTCCTTCGCGGATAATAATCAGGCGATCCGCATGCATAATAGTGGATAGGCGGTGGGCGATCGCAATGATGGTAACTTCTCCCTTGAGATCGGCAATTGCTTTCTGAATCGTAACTTCCGACTCGTGATCCAGGGCGCTGGTGGCTTCATCCAGCACCAATATCTTGGGAGAATGGGCAAAGGCGCGCGCCAGGGCTATGCGCTGGCGCTCGCCTCCGGAAAGACGCACCCCCCGCTCGCCCACCAGCGTTTTCAATCCCTGCGGCAGGCGTCCAATCAAATCCGTCATATATGCCATCCGGGCAAAACCCATGACTTGCTCTTCGCTCAACGCCTCATCATAGAATCGGATGTTGTTGGCAATCGTATCGTTTTTTAAGAAAGCGTCTTGGGGAACGTATCCGATTTTCCTTCGCCACTCTTTAAGATTTATTTCCTCAGCATTTACTCCGTCAATGAGAATCGCTCCGCCGGTGGGGCGAAACAACCGCAGCAGGAGATCGGTAATGGTGGTTTTACCGGCGCCCGACGGCCCGATAATGCCGACCATCTCGCTTCTCTGCACCGCAAAACTCACTCGCTCCAGCGCCGGGGCGAGATGACTGGCGTATGAGAAACTTACCTCGCGGAACTCCAGGCGCTCGTCAAACTGAAACGCCTTTTGTCCCCGGTCGGTCTCTTGATGCGCCATCACCTCTTCCTGGAAGGAAACTAGCTGCCGAACGTATTGGAGCGAAGCCGTAACCGAGTGAAGCGAATCCTGAAGATTGTTTACGTAAGTAAAAATCCTATGAATGGAATAAATAACAACCGCAAATACGCCCAGATCAAACTGCGGACGGTGATACAGCGCCGCAAAGAGGACTATTACGAATATGGTGCTCAAGGGTTCAATCGCGACCGTATTGATGGTCTTCACTATAAAACCCTTGATCTGGAAGATCTTTGAACGCTCAAAGAAATCAAGCCCCAGGCGGGTCGCTTCCGACTCTTTGCTCATGGCTTTGATAAGCTTCAAGCCGGTGGTATTCTCATTCACTTCATGCGCAATATCCGCGCTGAGGTTGGCTCTGGCCCGCGAATAAGAACGCGAGCGCCGGAGCAGAGGGCGAGAGGCGATGAGGATCACTATGCCCAAACCAATCGCAAGAAGTGTTACCGTAGCGGAGAGTTTTAGGGCGATCGCAAAGAAAATCAAGAAGTTCGCAAAGTTGAGAAAACTGGTGCTGAGTAAAACCATCAGCCGCGAGACATGCTGCACGTTGACGGTCAGAAAGTTCTGGAGGTGGCCGATTTTCTGGTGAAGCAGAAAGGGCCAATCCGCGGAGAAGGTAAGGCGATAGATTCGATCCATGGTCTGCCTTTCAAAATCATTGCTGATGCGGGAAATCATCCGCCCGAATAGCAAAAGCACCATGGCTTTGATAACAAAAAGCCCGGAAATCAGCAGGAGAAAGATGGTGATGGTGGGCTCAATCCCTAAATAGCCGAACGTCAGAGAGACGCTCTGCGAGATAAAATCGGCGCCCAGCGTCCCGCCTTTGACCGCAAAAGAGAAGAGCGGTATCACCACTCCTATACCCAGCCCCCCCAGGAGACCGCTCAAAAATCCCAAAACAATCAGGATTCCGATCTGAAGTTTATATCCGCCAAAGAGCACCTTTAGCAGCCGGGCGTGCGCTGCAAGCGGAATCCAGATCTTATCAATCATAAATGAGACGCTCTACAATCCGCTCTGAGACCTTTCCGTCAAGTTTATAATAAAGATTGCGTCTTAAGAGTTCGCGTTTGTCTCTATCCAGCTCCGGGTTTTTAAGGTAGGCGTCCAGAAAGCGGAATAGTTGAGAAAAATCCCGGGCGGTGCGGAGCGCCCCGATACTCAGCACCTCGCCGAAATGTTCAAACTGCTCAAACCGCCGAATGGAGCGATGAAGCGGCCGGTGATGATAACCGTCAAAGGCCGGGGCAATCAGGGGCCGGTCAAGCGCGGCCGCTTCCAGCACCATAGTGGTGTAAAGCGCCACCACCGCATCGGCATGCCGCAGGATATTTATAAAATAAATGCTCTTTTCAAGATCCCCCCAAAAATCCCGGCGGAAGATCGCCACTCGCGGATGATGGGCAAAGCGGCGGAATTTCTCTTCATCAAATTCTTTATCCTTGCCTCTACCCCCCGAATATGGACGTATAACCAGACGCACGTCCGCGTTAAATCTGCCCTCATCCGCCCAGGAAAGAATTGTCTCAATGATATCCGGCTCATCCGGACAGTAAGCACTGCCCGAGACATAGATAATTAGTTTGGCTTCCGGAGGGAAACCGAGACGCTCCAGCGTCTCCCCGCGCGCCATCACATATTCCCGAGCGAGGATGAAATCAAGATGCGGGTATCCTACCAAAGCAATCCGCTCGGGCGGATAGGCCTGGAAGCGAATCGCCCCCTGCTTGACTTGTTCACTCTGCGCCAAGAGGGTATCTGTCTGAAAAGGCAGGAAATATTTATCAAGATGATCCCAACCGGCGGCCATCCCGATGGTCTTTATCCCCCAGCGCCGCGCTTCAGCCAAGAGCACGGCGTCAAACCAGCCGTATAGATGCGGGGCAAACACAACATCAGGCCTGTGGCGCGCGAACACATCCGCAAACGGCCGGTCACGGAAGAATCTAAGATAGAGCCACGGTACTACTTTTCGCTTGATAAACCGGAAGCGGCCGAGAGTGGCGGCAATCAAGTGCTTTAGCGGCGCCAGATACCATCGCCCTCCGGCCGGCGGCTCATCCGGCCGGGTGCCGATGGTCGCCATCACTCTGGTAGTCCCGGTATATATAAGATAGGAATAGAGAAAATAAAAAATGCGCTGCGGCAAACCCTTGGCAAGCGGCACTGAAACAAATTCAACCACTCCTCCGGCGTCCCGACATTCCTCTACGAATCCCGGGTACTTACGCTGATGTCCGCGGGGAAGCACAAACACCACCTTCAAATCTCGGCGCTCGCGCATAATCTCTTTCATGCGGGCATATACGCTATGAGGGAAAAAGAAGAGATTACGAAAAACAACTGGTGACGCAATACTGAAAAGCAAAGTCATGGTCAGCTATTTAGGGCATCAAGCAGGGCGGCGGCCAGACGCTGGCCCGAGCAGCCGTCCGTAAACTGGCACTGCTGCGCCACGATTCTTCGCCGACCGTCTCGCAGGTGCCCGGGTGAGCGCAGTGAGGCATTGAGCGCCCGGATCAACTCCTCTTCATCCTTCACAATCCATACTCCTTGCATGGACTTCAACTCTCGCAGATGATCCCAGTCAAAAAATCGAACCGCTGAATTCCAATAGGGACGAGACCCTCTACCGTCAAAGGCGATGCCGATCAGGGGCTTGTCAAAAATCGCCCCTTCAATGAAAAAAGTGGAAAACATATTCACCACCACATCAGCGTGGGCCAGAGTGTTGACCGCAAGCGACATCGCCGCCGGATCAAATTCCCATCCGCCTGAGTAGGATTCGGGATGAGTTACGGATTGGGAGATCAGGAATCCGTACTGGCTGCGGACCGCTCCCAACTTCTCCTGAGGAATATCGTAGCGCGGATAGGGACGGAGCAGGACTTGCGCATCCCGGTCCACTCTGCCGCGTTGGATCGCCTCAGCAAGGAGGGAGACGATTTCCCATTCAATCTCAAAGCCCGGTTTACCCGAGAAAGCGTATACAATCAGCTTCTTTCGGGGATCGCCGCCGAGCTTCTTGAGAAGCAACTCTCGCGACTCAATGCCTACCCGATTAAAATAGCGATCGTATTGCGGGACGCCCACTACGCTCACCCGTCCGGCCGGATAATCCGCCAGGCGGATGGATCGTCTCCGGATGTGGTCGGTC
>CAYIGN010000049.1:812-5761 GCA_964363055.1 uncultured Candidatus Saccharibacteria bacterium | reverse complement strand
GTTTGGGTTGTCATACGAAATAGTTTTGGATGAAATCGCCGGGGGTCATAATCTTGATCGGCAGATCAAGCACTCGAAGGCGCTGGTTCCCAAGGAGATGCTTTCGATCGAGCGTAATCAGCGCCTCGGCTCCGCTAATCACTGCTCCTGCCACGATCGGTATATCTTTTTCCGGCAGAGATGCTATGAGATCGCGCTCCAACCCGTAGGGTATATCCGCCACCGACTGAATGGTTGGTTTCATCGCAAGTAAGTTTTCGTAATGTGCGCGGAGTGAACGCTCGCCTAACTTGTGTCCTATATTCCGTTCGGCTTCGGCAACAGCGTGGGCTACAGTAACCGCCGCGATTTTACCGGACTTGGCAAGTTCTATAATAAAATACGATCCACCGGTTGAGGATCATACTGCCGCAAAGAATACGTTAGCATCAAGAAAAACCGCACGCATGCGTTATTTTGGTTTTGAGAGCATCTTTTTCGCCCTCGTCCGCACCACCGCGCCTATCTTGTCCTCACGCATGAACTCGCGTACGCGCTCCGATGTATACTCCTCGATGCCCCATTTCCGTTCAGGTAGAGACCGCAGGATCTTCTCGTACAAGACCGCGCGCCGCTTCAATATATCATATTGAGTTTTAGGGAGGGTAATGCTTGTCATCAATGTATAGTATACAGAATGATCAAAGGAATCGTCAACTGCCTGCCCGTCTCTGAAAAAGATTTTTTACTCGCAGACCGAGGTCTTCTCACAGAAGTAATTTCTGAATTATTTTCTGCGCCATCTTGGGGTTGGCTTTGCCGCGCGAGTCCTTCATTGCTTGTCCGACGAGAAATTGCAGCGACGCGGCTTTGCCTTTTTTGTAATCCTCCACGGCTTTGGGGTTTTCTTCGATTATATGGCGTGCTATGTTTTCCAAATCCGCAGCATCCGAAAGCTGCCAGAGACCGAGGCGATCAATAATGTCCGAGGGGTCCTCGCCGGAGCGGAACATTTCTTCCAAAATCTCTTTTGCCGCGAGATTGGAGATTTTGTCTTCGGCAAGGTAAAGGGCTAACTCCCCGAAATTCTCCGGCGTGATGCGGATGTCCGAGACATCGGCTGATGTTTCTCGCAGAAGCCGCAGGAAGTCGCCTGTCATGAGCGACGCAAGCGTCCTTATCAAATCCTTTCGCGGCTTCTCCGGGGTCTCGGTATCGTGCTCTTTTAGTTCACCCGCTGCGGCCTCAAAATAATTGGCGAATACTTTATTTCTCGCCAGTGTCTCAACCGTCTGCATCTCAAGACCGTATTCTCTCGCAAACCGCTCCCGTTTGGCCTGCGGCAACTCGGGCAGCTGCGCCCGCAGTTCTTCGACAAATTCGCGCGAGATCTTAAGCGGCGGCAGATCCGGCTCTGGGAAATAACGATAGTCGTGGGCCTCTTCTTTGGTTCTTTGAGAAAACGTCTCCTGCTTGAATTCATTCCAGCCGCGCGTTTCCTGCTTCACTTTTTCTCCATGCTCCAGAATTTCGGTCTGACGCTTGGTTTCGTATTCCACCGCATCCGCGGCGTACTTGAACGAGTTGATGTTTTTGACCTCAACTTTTGTCCCCAATTCCTGATTCCTGATTCCTGATTCCCGTAATGAAATATTTACTTCCACCCGCATCTGTCCCTTTTCCATATCCGCGTCCGAGGCGCCGACATAACGCAAGATTCTTTGCAATTCCTCGCCAAATTCCCGGACTTCTTCTCCGGTGTAGAAATCCGGCTCGGTAACCAATTCCATCAGCGGCACTCCGGCGCGGTTAAAATCAATCAGTGAAGCGCCGCTTGCTTTATCATGGATCAGCCGTCCGGTATCCTCTTCAAGATGAATTCTTCGTATCCGTATCCTTCTCCCCTGATTCCTGATTCCTGATTCCTGATTCGAGATATCTAAATACCCCCCGCGCACCAACGGATGCTCATATTGCGAAATCTGATACCCCTTGGGGAGATCCGGATAAAAATAATTCTTGCGGTCAAACTGGGAGAACTCCGGTATCTCGCCGTTCAACGCCAAGCCGGTCATAATCACTTTTCTCACCGCTTCTTCATTGATCGTCGGAAGCGTCCCCGGGTGCCCCATGCAAATCGGGCAGATGTTGATATTTGGATGCTTCTCATCCGGATCATTGGGCGAGAAGCAGAACATCTTGGTCTTGGTCTTGAGCTCGGCATGAATTTCTAAACCGATAACCGCTTCGTACCTCATATCCAGAATGTAGCATATTTCACCGCATGAAAAAAGCGCCCCCAAGGGGGCGCATAGAAACATACAGATCGCATCCGCCGACAAATTCTAATCACCGGTCTCTAGGCACGGCGGCGATAATCCGCCAGATCGAGAAGCGGGTACACGCAAAAGCCGGATCACGTCGCGGGCATTCGCAAGCTCACGCTCGAACACCCATTTTTCAAATACCAGCGCAGCCCTGACTTCGAACGAACGGAGAAGATTCCGCTCCAGCTCCCGCACCCGCCGGGCAAGCACCTTATTGGCTTCATTGATGGTCTCGGCCCACTCGCCCGTCGCCTCATTCTCCCGCTGCAGCTCATTGATGATTTTCTCCTCAAGAGTCGTCAGCGGGAGGACAACTTCATCTCCGGGACGCAGGCGACGCTTTAACCGCGGGTTGAGAGCGCGTACCCGCGCGACCGAGACGCCGTATGCGCGGCCTATGGATGCAAGCGACTTCTCGCCGCGCTGAATCGTATGAATGATGCATTCGGGCGGCTGCCCCCTCCTGCACTCCTTTACCGGCAGAAGCGTCGTTTCTACCAAAATCTTCGACAGCGGCTGATGCGCCTCGGCGCCGAAAGAAAAGAGTGCAAACAGAGCGGTCATCGCGACGGTCGCGATGACCGCCATACGCCACAAAATTTTTCGCGCTATTATCTCTGCACCGCTGCGCGCCATACCGCACCCCCCTTTTTACGCAGGTTGTCCAAAGAACCCCGATACTTCTTATATCAAGATATATACCCTCTGATGAGAAAACGCAAATGACATACGATTGATTTTCGTCACAATTTCGTACATACTCTAAATAGTGCCGCCATCTTCTAATAGGGCCGAAGCCAACTGCTTGGCTTCGGCGGGGCGAAACGCACTGCGTTTCGCGGGATCGCTTCCTCTGATCCGCGAGCGAAGCGAGCGTCAAATAGAAGCGTTCCCCGGGCTTTCGCGAGGAGCGAAAGTTTAGCGAGCCCTCCGCGGCGAGCGTCAAAAATCGCCCGGGGTTTTGCTGAGGGGGCGAAACGGAAACCGGGCATTCAACCCCGCACCCGGTTTGGACAAAAACATTATGGCCTCATCGTCTAGTCAGGTCTAGGACACGAGCTTTTCAAGCTTGGTACCCGGGTTCGAATCCCGGTGAGGCCGAAAGGCAGTCCAAATTAGGTGACGGGGCAACTCCGGCAATACGGGTTTGATCCCCGATGGAACCGAAAGCATCATCACATAAATTAAGAAATTAACATCTGTTATTAAATAACCCCTATAAAGCTGTGGGCATAGACGAACAATTCTATCATCTTCCTTTGATCGGAGGCGGAATACGGCGTCTCTACGGCTACTTCAAGCGCCATACCGCATTTACCGATTTTATCCACGTCTGTGTGGGCGTGGGGATCGGCATCATGATTGCGAGAGACGACTTGCTCCTGTGGGGAATAGTTATGCTCGGCGTAGGAATGTTAGGACATCTCTGGGCATTCATACGAGGAAAATGAATGCGCTCAAAGATAAACGTGTAGTCCTCTGGCTAGCCGGAGGCATAGTCGTCACCGCTCTTTTTCTGTTTCCCCTGTTCTCGACTGACACGTTCGGTTTTGTGGAGAAAATCATCGGAAAATATCCCTATGCGGCGCCGCTTGTCATCGTCGTATCCAAATTTTTTACCGCGCTCTTCGCTCCGCTGCCCGGCGCGCCGATCGCGATTGCGAGTTTAACATTCCTCCCCTGGTGGAAAGCGGCGCTGTATAACTTTATCGGATCCGAGATAGGAGTGGTATGCGCATTCTTCATCGCGCGTAGATTCCGCGAGCAAGTGGTCGCATACGTGGCACCGCTCAAAAAGATCCACGAATGGCAGGATGCGGTGTCGCGACGCAAACAATTCTGGACATTTGTCGCGTTCCGAATTTTTTCACAGGCCGCCTTTGACGTTGTAGCATACGCCGCAGGTCTTACCAAAATCCCCTTCCGCATATTTCTTGCGGCAATCCTCCTGATTGATGCCCCAATCCATATAGCTTTTTTCTACTTTGGAGGCCTTGCGATACGCTATAGCATCTATCTCACCCTTTTTGGCGGAGGAGTACTACTTCTGCTCCTCGCCGTCGCTAAAAAACGGACGTATTGAACATCTCATAGAAGCATGTACACTGGGCACTGTAAGACGAGCCACATATGCCCCACCTCCACGACAAAATTGATTTTACGGTAGAGATTTTTGTGGTCTATAAAAATACGGTGCTGCTGAGGATACATGATAAGTATAAGAAATGGCTCTCAGTGGGCGGACACATTGAATTGGACGAGGACCCGAATGAAGCCGCGGTGCGGGAAGTGAAAGAAGAGGTGGGCCTGGATGTCAAGTTAGAAGACAACCGACCTTTTCAACACGAGAGCGCGGATTATCGTGAGTTGATCGCCCCAAGGTTCTTAAACCGGCACAGAGTGCTTGATACTCACGAACACATCACACTTACCTACTTTGCTAGAGCGCATACCGATAAGGTGGTCATGCCGGACAATCACGAGAAAAGCGAAGACATAAAATGGTTCGCGCGGGAGGAGCTGGAACGCAACGAAGAGGGCATCAGCGATACCATCCGTTTCTATGCGCTCCGCGCGCTGGAAGAATTAAAGATGGGCTCGTAGCTCAGTTGGTTAGAGCGTTCGCTTGACATGCGAAAGGTC
>CAYIGN010000049.1:309-802 GCA_964363055.1 uncultured Candidatus Saccharibacteria bacterium | reverse complement strand
AGCGCTACGTTGACATCGTAGAGGTCTCCAGTTCGAGTCTGGACGAGCCCACATGACAATCGTCACCGAAAAAATTTCGCGTCAGGAACTGAAAGCCATTGCCGAAAAACAATTCGGCGATTTCGTAAAGGCGGTCGTGGATGTGGAGCGGCGCATCATGGCAGTCGGCGGAGAACTCCATTCTGATGAAGAAGCGCTACTCCTGGAAGACGGTTCCCTACAGAGGGATATATGGGGTATAAATATCTATCCTGATAGAACCGGCGAGGAGTGGATAGAGTTTGATTCAATGATAAATCTCCGACCATCATTTGGAAACCGAACCAGAGGAGTGGATGATCCGGCAGCACAGCAAAAAATTAGAGAAGTGGTTGATTCATTGGTAGATTAATATGGGCTTTATCCACAAAGAACTTGCGGCCGGGAGATGGTTCACTTTTTCGCTGGCGGAGCAATTAGCACACACTGGAAGCGAAGTCGCGGCGCGCGCGGA
>CAYIGN010000049.1:0-299 GCA_964363055.1 uncultured Candidatus Saccharibacteria bacterium | reverse complement strand
AGGGTATGGGGGGGGGGGGGTGGGGGGGGGGGCGCGGCAAGGCCCCCGCTCGACGGAATCGGCATTCATCCGAGCTCTGGAACTTCTGGATCTTACGATCACTGATCCGCGCTGGCACAGGCGCCTCAAGGAACTCACACGGCTGCGCGAGGTGCTATGCGATTACTTTGTGGGGGAGAATCAGTACAATGTCACGCCCGATTCACTCAACAATTACTTCCTCGCATTCAACTACGCCGCGAGGAACAAAAACAACATGGGCGCTTAGCTCAGTGGCAGAGCGTCTCGTTTACACCGAG
>CAYIGN010000048.1:0-6111 GCA_964363055.1 uncultured Candidatus Saccharibacteria bacterium | reverse complement strand
CGAGCGCTCCACGCTCGCCTCCGGGAAAATGCCTTGCACCGCCTTTTCCACCGCCGCGGCAAGCCGCCGCGGCACCGCGAGATAAAAAGCGAGCTCCTCTCCGATGTGCGGCACCGTCAGCTCCAGCGCAAAGACAGGCTTGCCGTATAAGAACTTCCGGATGAATGAATCACGCACCTGATGGAGATTGGCAAAAAGCTGCTCCATCAGGGCGATCTGTTCGCGGATCTGCTGCATCCCCAACTGCTGCTGCGGCTCTATATGGACTGCGGGGAGTCGCACCGAGAGCAAGGCCAGATTGAGCGAGCGGCTGATAAGGCCGCGGCGCCGCAGAATGAGGCGCGCAAATAAAAGACCCCCGACCACCGCCAAGGGCAGCGCCGCAGCAATATAAATATAGAATAGAGTGAGGGCTTCCATCGCGAATTAGCCGTCTCAACCCCCGCGTACGCGGGGGTTGAGACGGCACATCACAGAGGATCAATTTTCCGCAGAGCGATGAGTTTGTCGTAGTACTCATCCACCAGCCGATCGTGAAGCTCATCAAGGAGGTACGGGCTTTCTTTGGCGGCCGCGGCAACCGCATTCGCGATATTGCGGGTGAGTGCGCGCTCAATAAGCATCCGGAGCTGCTCATCGCGCTTGGAGTCCTCGACGGCATCTCTTGGAGACGCGGGCAATACCGAAGGAATATGGGAAATCGGAGGGGTGACTGTTGGAGGTGGCTGTGGCGCCCCGATATGCTCGCGCATCACTTCGCGGAATACTTCTTTTTCGGGTATAGTAGGAGCGCCCTCTACAGCAAGCGCGCGCTTTTTCTCTTCAAGCTTGCGCTCAAGTTCTTTTATCTCCTCTTGCGGAGACATCTTCTGCTCTTGCTGGCGCTCCTCTGCCATATACTTGTATCATAGTAGAGTTGCGGGATGCGTACAAATTATGTACACCGAGATTATCCACATCATAGGATTGACAGAGATGGCGGGAGTGCTACGCTGGTTGTATGGCAGAGAAAATGACACTCGAACAATTAGCGGAGATGATAGGCAAGGGATTTGCCGCGACGGTACAGAAGGGTGATGTAGAGCAATTGCGCTCGGAGATGCAGACGGGGTTTGAAGCGGTGGATAAGGGATTTAAAGCGGTAGACGAGGATTTGGAAGAGGTCTTTCGTCGGCTTGAGCGTATTGAGAAGCGGATACTTGAAGCACACGAAGGCCGTCTTATGCGATTGGAGGATGATATGAAGCAGGTGCGTGAGGTGATGAAGTTGTGAGATATGTCGAGTGAGTAGAGACCGTATCAACACCCTTACAAACTCAAGTTTGTAAGGGTGTTGTCCGGTCAGGTAAACACTTGAATCAGGAATTTTGTCAATGTTGACAAAGATAGTACGAGGAGCATACTGAAAGTGCAATGGACGAGATGAGAACCTAAACGACTTATGCTTCTGTTGAATGATGCTCAGCGCGCGGTCTTGGCGGACAAGCTTGCGGACTTTGGGAATATCGCGGCAGGATCTCTGATTTTTGGAGCGGCAATCACTGAACGCCTGTTTGTCGCCTTTTCCATCCTCCTGGGAGTGCTGCTGGTGGTATCAAGTTATTTTTTCGCGCTCTTGCTTCGGCGAAACCGTCCGCTAATATAACATAACAAACCTTTTTGTATGTTCACGCCACTAAACATTTTATTACTAAGCCTGCTGGTTTTTGTGGTATTGATTGGAACCATCGGGGCGTTCGGCTCGCGGAAAGCGCACTAAAGCTGTTTACAACACCCTTGCAAACTGGAGTTTGTAAGGGTGTGTCCGGTCAGACAAACAAATATAAAAGGCACAGGTGGCGTTCCTGTGCCTTTGGTTTTTGATTGCCCGGAACTGCGACTACCGCCTCCGGGCGTAAAGACCTGTTATTGCTTTTTGCCTACGACAGCGTCCGCGCCGAAGACCTCGATCACATCTCCCAGCGTAGTGACGAAACGAATATCGTTGAGAGACGCTTCATGGCAACAGCGCCGTTCTTCGACGTCGCCGGGCAGCAGGCCACCCAGGCAGTAGCCATACTGATGACCATTGCTGAACGGGACATAACCATCCCAGTCGGCGCCGCCGCGAATGAGCTCATGACCCCCGGCCTTGATCAAACGATCAAGGTCTTCGTAAGTGCCGCTGAACGTCATGCGCTCCTCAACGCCTACGCCTCTCTCCATCCGTTCTTTGCCGCAGAAGGTAAAGACCTTGCAGCCGACTGCGAGGGGGTCTCCGCCGGCCTTCCTGGCCAAGGCGTAGCGGGTGGCGTGTTCTTCCGAAATAACCGCAACGATGCTGTTGTTTGTGGACACGTAGAAGTTCATCTTCCTATCCTCCAATCTGGAACTGATGTACCGCGACACCCTCACGGCGTGGGCAAAACCCATACAAACTGACAAAGAACTAACAGGATTTAAGTATAGCATATAAAGAAATACTTGTCAAGTTACCTACGTATAGTTCCCTATTATATACTGGACCCAATGAAAAAGGGGCACATCTTATTGCTGGTAGCGATTGTCACCCTCGGCGCGTTTTTGCGGTTTTACCAAATCACTGAAATACCGCCAGGGCTTTACCCGGATGAGGCGATGAACGGAAATAATGCTCTGGAGGCGCTTGCCACCGGCCAGTTCAAACTATTTTATCCGGAAAACAACGGCCGCGAGGGATTATTCATCAATCTCCAGGCGATTTTGCTCGCGATTTTCGGCAACGAACCATGGGCTCTCCGTGTAGTGAGTGCCCTGTTTGGGACGTTTACTATTTTAGGCATATATCTTCTAGCTGCAGAGTTACTTTCAGGCTACGGGATACTGAAAGGTACGGATATACGGAATGGCCTTCGTATATCCGTAAAAAATCCGTATTCTGTAGCCATCTTGGCCGCCTTCTTCCTCGCGACCTCTTACTGGCACCTCAATTTCTCCCGCATTGGATTCCGCGCGATCCTCGTTCCTTTTTTTGCAACTTTTGCGATGTATTTTTTACTCAAGGGACTGCGCAAGGGCGCGATCCCCTACCTTGTGCTTGCCGGTATTTTTGCCGGCCTCGGATTCTACACCTATATCGCCTTTAGATTTATGGCGCTGATTTTTGCCGTCCCCATCCTCTGGTATCTATGGCGCCGGAAAGAGATCGCAGCCGCCTGCCTTCCCTGCGTCATACTTCTTTTCGTATTCGCCTCATTGGTGGCCGCGCTGCCGCTTGGCGTATACTTTATTCAAAGCCCGTCCGATTTTCTCAATCGCGCCGGCGAGATCTCCGTATTTTCCTCGGCATCCCCGCTCAAAGAATTGGGAAGATCAACTCTCCTGACCATCGGCATGTTCTTTGCGAAAGGCGACTGCAACTGGCGGCACAACTTTAATTGCCAGCCCCAACTCTACCCATTAGTCACCGCTTTCTTACTTGCGGGAATCATCTCTTTAGCTATGAGACCAGGTCTCATAGGGGTCGTTTTGGGGACCTGGGTCGTCGCGATGTCGCTCCCGGCCATATTGACGCGCGAGGGCCTGCCCCATGCCCTCCGCTCCATCGGCATGATCCCGCCGGTAATGATCCTTGCAGCCCTGGGAGCTGCGGCATCCTGGGGATATTTTTCGCGGTGGCTTGAAGCGCAACGGCAAAAATGGCCCGACTACAAGGCGCAGCTTGAACGCATCAGAAAAGAGGCGACAGTCCTTGTCGGCTTAATACTCCTCATAATCCCCTTCACCGCCTATCAGGACTATTTCCTGCGTTGGTCAGTCCATCCGGAGACCTATGCCGCGTTTGATACGAGTTCCCTGCATCTTGGCAATTATTTGGAATCTCTCCCGCTGGAAATTGAGAAATATGTCATCGTCAACGTCAAAGGGGTTTCGGTCCGCGGCATTCCGATGCCGGCCCAGACCGTAATCTTTGCGACCGATACATTCTCTGATCAAAAACGCCAGGAGAAAAATCTCTTTTATCTGACGCGCGATGAAATAGACCGTATTCAAATTGGCGAGACCTCAAAAGTGTTGGTCGCGTTGCTGGACGGCAACGATCGCGATCTCGGCCGTATGCTCCGGCAGGAATTTCCGACGCTCAAAATCCGCGCGCCGGGGGATTTTGTTGTGCTGCAAAATTATTAAGGTTACTCTCCCCCCCGCTTCAATACATCGCTGTATTGAAGCGGGGGGGGCCATCACTATGAATCGAGCGCGAACCGCCGCAGTGGTTATACTTGCCGCCATGTTTATCCTCATGCTTGCCTCGGTCTGGAATGATTCGGCCACGATGGATGAACTGGCCCATATTCCGGCCGGATTCGGATATGTCACCCAGCTGGATTATCGCCTCAACCCCGAGCATCCGCCGCTTATCAAAGCGCTGTCTGCGCTCTCGGCGTGGATTGCCGCCCGCCCTCGCTTCCCTACTGATACTTCCTATTGGCGCGACGATGTGAACGGCCAATGGGCGCAGGGCGCGAAATTTTTGTATGAATCCGGCAACGATGCGGACAAAATTATCTTCTGGTCGCGCCTCCCTCTCATCCTCCTCACCGTCTTGTTTGGCTGGCTTCTCTTTCGCTGGAGCCAAAAACGATTCGGCAGTGCCACCGCATTGTTAACTCTTGCCTTTTTTGCATTCTCGCCTACAATTCTCGCGCACGGACGCTACGTTACCACTGATCTTGGCGCCGCACTCGGTTTTTTTATCGGTATAGCGAGTTTTACTTCTTTTCTTGAAAAACCAAGCCGGCGTAATACGGCTATCGCGGGTTTGGCTCTGGGCGCAGCACTCCTTTTCAAGTTCTCGGCGGTCCTCCTTATTCCGCTATACCTCATCCTTCTTGCGGCATGGGTCTTTGCCAAGCCATATCTTCATTTCCATGAGCGGGCGCGACTGATCGGACGACTCTTGGCAAAAATAGCCATCATCGGCACGGTCGCACTTGTCATTATTTGGGCTGTATACGGAGTTCTGGTCTGGAATTATCCGCTGGAGAAGCAATCCCGCGACGCTGAATTCCTCCTTTCTTCTTACGGCTTCGGTCCGGCCGCAAATCTTGATCTTGCGCTCATCAAAAATCCTGTGACGCGGCCGCTCGGCCAGTATCTCCTCGGATTTCTTATGGTCCAGCAACGCTCCGCCGGCGGCAATACCGCATTCTTTTTGGGAGAAGTGTCGGCCGCCGGCTCGCGCCTGTATTTCCCGCTCTTGTATCTTCTCAAAGAGCCGCTGACGCTGCATATTCTTACCCTCATAGCGCTCATAACTAGTTTCTCCAGAGTGCTCCGTACCAGACGTATCAGACTAAGTCTGGTACGGAGTTGGATCGCCGACCATTTTCCAGAATTCTCGGCACTCATTTTTATCGCCTTCTACTGGCTGCTCTCGATTGTTTCCCCCTTAAATATCGGCGTCCGCCATGTCTTGCCGACCTTTCCCTTTATTTATCTCTTGGTATCGTCGCGGGTCGTTATGTGGCTCCGCCTGCATTGGATTTCTAACCCGCAAAATTGGGTTGAGCGGCTTCGCGGCATATATCAAGTATATATAAAAACGATCCCCCGTTATGTTCTGGTCGTCGGACTGCTCCTCTGGTTCATTGCCGGCACCATCATGGTCTTCCCTTATTATCTGTCATACTACAATGAACTTGTCGGAGGATCGGCCCGGGGCTGGCAAGTCGCGGTTGATTCCAATTACGATTGGGGCCAGGATTTGAAACGCCTCGCCCAATTCGTTGAAAAAAACAACATACCCAAAATTGCCGTGGATTATTTCGGCGGCGGGAATCCAAGGTATTACCTGGGCAATAAGTTTGAGCCGTGGTGGTCGGCGCGCGGCGCTCCGCCGGCTGGGGGATGGTTTGCAATCTCGGCCACATTCCGCCAAGGGGCATTCGGCGCACCCTCGCCCGGATTCGTTCGCAGGCCCGAGGATTCCTACGAGTGGCTCAAGCCCTACGAGCCGGTCGAGCGAATCGGGTACTCAATTTTTGTATATAAATTGCCATAGCGGCGCTTGGCCCTTCAACGCCTCTCGCGCACTATTGAACTAGAACCCATCTCAAAAATGCATTTGGGCTGCAATCGGCGGATTTCTGCTCA
>CAYIGN010000047.1:0-6269 GCA_964363055.1 uncultured Candidatus Saccharibacteria bacterium | reverse complement strand
GAAGATGTGTTGATCAGATATAAACGGATGCGCGGATTCAAGACGCTATGGCTCCCGGGCATGGATCATGCCGGTTTTGAGGCGCAAGTGGTATTTGACAAGAAACTCGAAAAGGACGGGAGAAGCCGATTTCAAATTCCCAGGGACCAGTTGTATCAAGAGATGTTGCAATTTGCGCTGGAAAACAAAAAAACAGTGGAAGCACAGCTTCGCAAACTTGGTGCATCCTGCGACTGGTCGCGCAAGAAATTCACGCTTGATCCTGATATTATTCAGAAAACTCAAGAAACGTTTGTTACGCTTTACAACGACGGTTTAATCTACCGAGGCGAGCGCATTGTTAATTGGTGCGTGAAGCACCAGACCGCGCTTGCGGATTTAGAAACAAAGTATATAGAAAGAAAAGATTCGCTCTACTATCTGCAATACGGCCCATTCACCATTGTAACTGCCCGACCAGAAACAAAATTTGGAGACAAATACGTCGTCATGCATCCCAAAGACAAACGATATGCGCAATATGCTGAAGGCCAAACGCTGAACGTGGACTGGATAAACGGTCCGATAACCGCGACAATCATAAAGGACGAGGCAATTGATATAGATTTTGGAACCGGTGTAATGACAATTACCCCGTGGCATGATCCGGCGGACTTCGAGATTGCCGAGCGGCATAAACTGGATAAAGAGCAAATTATCGGTAGGGACGGCCGACTCTTGCCGATTGCCGGAGAATTCGCCGGGATGAAAATTGCCGAGGCGCGGCCCAAGATTGTAGAAAAGCTGAAAGCCAAAGGACTAATAACTAAAATAGAAGAAGGGTATGATCACAAAATCGCGGTCTGCTACAAGTGCGAGACGCCGATTGAACCGCAAGTGATGCCTCAATGGTTTTTGAAAATGAAGCCGCTTGCCCGAAAAGCAATCGAAGCCGCGGAAAATGGGGAAATAAAATTCGTTCCCGCGCGCTTTAAGAAAATATATTTCCATTGGCTAAAAAATATCCGCGACTGGAACTTGTCACAGCAGATTACCTGGGGAATACGAATTCCGGTCTGGTACTGTCAGGGCGTCCTGCCCGAGGGTGCCAAAAAAATGGGTTTTGCGGGCGACATTGTGCCGCAGGTATTTGACAAGAAAACCCGCACCTACCGCACTCGCGACCATGGCTTAGCCATCGGCGACAAAGTATTTTTTGAGAACAGCGCCGAGGGTACCATATTTGGATATGGGACCATTACCGAGGCCAAAAAAGTAACTGTGCAGGATATTGATCTGCGCGACCCAAAACACTGGAAGGTCTATGACAAACGAGAACAACTGATCGCCGCATTCAAACGTCATCATCCCGAAATGAATATAAATAATGATACGCCGGTATGGATTTATACTTATGAATTTACTCGCGACTCCTCAATAGCCGGCTGCGGAGCAACAATTGTCTCGGGCAAGCCGCCTTCAAAATGCCCAAAATGCAATACATCTTCTCTCACACAAGACCCCGATGTCTTTACCACCTGGTTTTCATCCGGGCAGTGGCCGTTTTTGGCGCTTGGGTATCCTGACTCGCGCGACTACAAGACCTTCTACCCGACCGACGTTATGGAGACCGGATGGGACATCCTGTTTTTCTGGGTGGCGCGGATGGTGATGTTAGGACTTGCGCGTACCGGCAGGACTCCGTTCCGGACGGTGTATCTGCACGGCCTGGTGCGCGACAAAGACCGACAGAAAATGTCCAAATCCAAAGGCAATGTGATTGATCCCTTGGGCGTTGCCGAGCTTTATGGCACGGATGCGGTGCGCATGGCGCTGGTTATAGGCAATCTCCCCGGAAATGATATAATCATCTCGGAAGACAAAATCCGCGGGTATCGCAATTTTGCCAACAAAGTATGGAACGCGACGCGGTTTTTGCTGACGCATGCGAGAACTCTGCCTCATATCAAAGTCAGCTATACCAAGACAGATCAAGAGATGCGTTCCCGATTGAAGAAACTGGTCAAAGATACGACTGCGGATATGGAAAAATTCCGCTTACACCACGCGGCTGAGCGACTCTATCACTTCTTCTGGCACTATTATGCGGACAAGGTGATTGAAGCGGCCAAGCCGCGGCTTGCATCACCTGAGGCGGCGACGCGCGCTGCGGCGCAATCCCTTCTCCTTGAATTCCACACCACGCTGATGAGGTTACTCCACCCATTTATGCCGTTCATCACCGAGGAGGTGTGGCAGCGGTTGGCGCTGAAAGACAAACGGCTTCTTATGATTGAGGCCTGGCCAAAATGATTTAATCCCCGATTGTTACTTTGTTACATTGTTAAATTGCTATTAACAATGCAGCCAATTAACAATTCAACAATCTTTGACGGCCGCCATCATCGGTACCAGTGCCGGCTATCTCATCCTGACGTTTCTGCCGCCGATTTTCTGGCTCTTGTTTTATCTGCGCGAGGATCGGCATCCCGAGCCCAAACGTTTACTCCTACTCGCGTTTCTGGGGGGGATGGGCTCGGCAGGGCTGGCAGTTGGGATAGAGCTCTTTGTCCTGGGCCGATCCGGATTTCTCGCGATCGAGACCGCTACCCTCCAAAGCGCGTTTCTCGTCTTCCTTGTTATCGGCTTGATTGAAGAGTACGTCAAATATCTTCCGGTGAAGTTTTTGATCGAGCGGCGGCATGATTTTGACGAGCCAGTGGATGCAATGATCTATATGATGACCTCGGCCCTCGGCTTTGCGGCGCTGGAAAATACCCTGTTTATCTTTCCAATTCTACACGAGAGTGTTTTTGCCGGGCTGGAGGTGACTGCCAACCGCTTTTTGGGGGCAAATCTGCTCCATGCGCTCTCCTCTGGCATTGTGGGCTTCTTTCTGGCTCGGGCTTGGTTTCATCCTCACCGCCGCCATTTCGTAGCGTTGGGGATTGCTATCGCCGCCTTGTTGCACACAGGCTTCAACTCTCTTATACTATTAAGAGAAGAGCTAAGTCAGGGGACATTGTATTTGGTGTTGCTTCTATCTATAATGGCAGTGATGGTCTTTGTTGATTTTGAACGACTAAAGAAAACAGAGAACTGATTACGGCGTGACGGCGGATTGAATGAGCCATACTCATGCAGGCCGGCTCAATCCATGCGCTCTGTCACCCGGAGATCGGGTTTTGACTCCTATGGGTGTTTTATTAGAGAAGTTGACAGGCACTTCCTCTAAGCAGGGCGGAGGTGAGATGGTGAGCGCCTCGTCGCCGCGCGCTGCCGCGGGCCGCGCTTCTGGACAAGAGACGCCAATTCTGCCAGCGCCAACAGCGGCGGGGCGCACGACTCGTCTCAAAGTGGCGGCCCCAGAATTAGAGGTCGTGCCGCAAGAGATCCAGCCATTGAACGCCGAAGAGGAGGGTGAGTTGACAGTTGATATCTATGATAGCGGGGATGCCATTGTCATCCAATCAACTGTGGCCGGGGTAAAGCCGGAGGATTTGGATGTTTCCATCACTAGCGACTCAGTAACTATCCGCGGCCGCCGCGAGCGGCAAGAGTCAGTGGCAGAGGAGAATTATTACTACAAGGAGCTTTTCTGGGGAACTTTCTCGCGCTCGGTGATCTTGCCTGAAGAAATTGAAGATGCGATGGCTGAGGCCGCCCTCAAATACGGCTTGCTCAGCATCCGACTGCCCAAAAAACGCAAGGGGGTAGTGCAGAAGCTCAAGGTCAAGGTGACTTAGAGAAGACGCGAATAGTCAACGAATCCTCAAACCAATTTTAATGGATCCATTCGTTTTTATTCGGTATCGTATTCGTTGATTATTCGCGTCTATTGTTCTTGGCACTGGGGTGCGGGAAGGATCCGCTCAAGCACCCGCTCCACGATCCGCCCGCCAACCGATTTATCATCATTCGCGGCCTCCAGTTCCTTCACAATTTCTTCAGCCGCATTCATCAACTCCTCGGTGCTGACTGCTGTTATTTTATCCTCAGTTACAGATGCAACCCCCGACTCCGGGCTCTCTCGAGATACCTCGAGTGTGTGCCGTCGTATTTCGCCGAGGTTCTTTTTCAACTCTTCGGTCAATACGCGCCGCCGTTCCTCAGGATCTTTGGGCAGGATGATGTCTTTGATAGATTGCTGGGTCGGGGCGCGGTCTTGTTGCAGAGCAGTGCCGACAAATCCAAGCAGGCGCTGGCGAAGATCAGTCGGCGCATAATGCCATCCAACGCCAAGCGCTATAGTAATGACGATCGTGCCTACTAAAAACTTCTTCATACGAACATTGCCCGCGGCATAGAGAAATCAAGAGCGATCTTAGACTTTAGCATAGCACATCCGAAATAGAAAGGGCACTTGACAACCTACGCACAATCCATATATACTAAAGTCAGTGCATGGATGGTCCAATTTTTTACACCACTGATTTTATGGCATTCAATTTTGCAGTCAGACATCATCACGCAACAAACCTCTCGCGAGAGAGGGTTGCGTTGATGTCTGCGTGATTTCCACTCCCCAATTTTGGCATCAAAATAACCCCCTCTCGCAGAGGGGTTTTACTTTTGCGGGAGTGAGTTCCTTCGTATCGATGATCTTTCACAAAGGAGGAGATTATGTACGGACTCAAGATTGGGGTGCCTACGAATGAAACCCTCTATCCCGCCATATCGCAACTCTTGGAACTGAGCGGGATCAATGTCAAAAGAGAACCGAAACGCTTTCTTGCTCGCGCGGGCGGGCTGGAGTTCATTTTTGCGCGTATGAGTGAAATCGCGCGGCTGGTGAACGCGGGCAAGATCCACTGCGGATTCGTCACCAAAGACTGGTGGGCCGAGGCAAACATGAGGCGACCTTTCACGCCAATAAACCACCTAACCGGAAGACCATGGCCCGTAATCGTGAAGGAGTTTCCCGACCTCTGCAGGTGCCGCCTTGCGCTTATCGCGAGCCATTACTGGTGGGCATCAGACATAAAAGAGATTATCCCGAATATCCTTGTAGGTTTCATGGGCGTGATGAAGCGGAGCCCGGTCATCGCGACGCGATTCCCTTACTTCAGCGCGCATTTCCTTTCAGTTCAGAAAGGAATCACAAAATCCTTTCTGTCCGAGAAGCTGAAGCTGTACGATCGACATGCATACGAGATTCACTTCCGGATTGTTGAGGGGAGTGAAGAGCTATACGTCCTGCTCGATGCTGCGGATTTTGCAATCGCTCAGGTGGAGAGCGGCGAGACAATCCGCAACCATGATTTATGGATCGTGGAAAACATACTTGAGTCCCATCTCCTCCTGGTGGGCAACAATTCTCAGAAAGTAAATGAGTTCGCTGCCCGCCTCCACTAACGCGCAGGAGGAAGAGCGCTCTGCTCTTCCTCCTGCGACCCAAATATGATAGATTCCAGATTGTATATGCCGAACAAAAAGCCGGAAACAAATCGCATCAAACCCGATCTTCCGGGCGGGTTTCGTGATTATGGGCCGGAGGAGGCGCGGATGAAGCAGTGGATCCTGGATACGGCACGCCGGACTTTTGAATTGTTCGGGTTTGAACCGCTGGAAACAAGCGCCGTGCAGCGGACTGAAGTTTTACTTGGCGGAGAAACAGAGTCGGATAAAATAGTATGGCGGGTGAGGCCCGCTACGCGTGGCGAGGTAAAAGATATTGAAAAAGATGAGACCTCGCTTCGCTTTGATCTCACAGTACCGCTTGCACGATTCATCGCGGCAAACCCCGACATCCCTAAGCCCTTCAAGCGCTATGAGATCGGGAAAGTATGGAGGGGCGAACGCCAGCAGGCCGGGAGGTATCGCGAATTCACGCAAGCAGACATAGACATTGTCGGCTCGGCTTCTCCATTGGCCGATGCCGAGATCGCCGCTCTAATTTATACCACGCTTAAGAATTTGGGCATTGACGATTTCGTCATCAAGATCAATGACCGGAAAGAACTTGATGCGCTCCCCACTTTTGCCGGCTTTCCGGAGGAAAAACTATGGGATGCTCTGCGGATTATTGACAAGAAAGACAAGATCGGAGAAGCCGCCGCAAGAGAACTGGGGAAAGAATTTGGCCGGGACGCAGCCGAGAAAATCGCGGCATTTCTTGCGGCGGAGCCCGGAACAAACGGTGCCCTTGCTGAAATTACTCAAGAACTCAATCTCATGGGTATTGAAAAGCGATATTGGAAGATTGATCGCTCCATGGTGCGGGGTCTTTCCTATTATACAGGCCCAATCTTTGAAGCGGTGCTCACCGATGCTCCTGAAATAGGGTCCGT
>CAYIGN010000046.1:0-6383 GCA_964363055.1 uncultured Candidatus Saccharibacteria bacterium | reverse complement strand
GAACAACGTCTCCTTTCTTGACGCTCATTGGGATCCTCTTACCTTCATCGCTCAGTTTGCCCGGTCCCACGGCAATGACCTTGCCCTGCTCCGGCCGCTCCTTGTCCGCGGTCTCGGGCAGGTAAATACCGGCTTTGGTTTTGCCGCCTTCATCTTTTTGCGGCTCAATCACCACCCGATCTCCTAATGGCTGGATTTTCATACGCGAATAACATTGGTGTTAGCCCTTTAGCACTCTCGACCTTAGATTGCTAACATTGTATGCAACCCTCCAAATATGTCAAGAGGTTTCGTTCCTCCCTTTGACGATGAAAAAGCCGCTGGGCGAACCACGCGGCGTCTGAGAGAAAAGAGGTGATGGGTCTCTGGCGGGCAGAGAATCTCTCTAGCGAACGCACCCCTACATCGGGCAGGTCTCCGCGGCGCTCGGTCCTCCTTGATCCGGCGGCGTATCCCGCACTTCAAACGCCAGTCCCATCTCCTCGCCGATCTTTTTGGAGATCGCCTCAGGCGCGATCTTCTCGTCGTCAAAGATCACCTCCACCGCCCGTTCTTCATAGCGCACCTTCACCTCGCCCACTCCCGGGAGCGAAGAGATGATCCCTTTGACCGTTCCCGGAATCGAGGGGCAGCCGATGCGGGAAGGATAAAATGTAACGGTTTTAATCATACAACCGGAAGAGTAAGGGAGAACGTACTTCCTTTCCCCTCCGCACTCTTTACTTCGACCGCGCCGTCATGCTTTTCGATAATGTTTTTCGCTACGTAAAGTCCCAGGCCTGTGCCTGAGGTATGCAGCCGGATCGCGTTATCCGCCCGGAAGAACTTGGTGAACACACGATGCAGCTGTCCGGCGGGGATGCCAATGCCCGTATCCGTAACCTCAATCCGGACGTGGGTCCTGTCCCGCGAGACCGATAGCCCGATTCGGCCGCCGGGTTCGGTATACTTGAGCGCATTGTCAAGGAAATTATCGAGTGCCAGCGTAATTTTATCCTCGTCAAACATAAGATCAGGCAGTGCTGAGGTATATCTCTGGAACGAGAATGCCACGGCTTTGTCTTTTGCAAGCGCGGCGATACGAGCCGCAAGGGTCTCCAGTACCGGCAGGATGGACTGCTTGCGCAGGTGAATCCCGAACCGCCCCTCCTCAATCCGCGCGACGCTCAAGAGGTCATTCACCAACTCAATCATCCGCAGGGTAGCGCCAAGACCGCTCTGCAGGAGTCGGCGCTCTGCAGGAGCTAGGGCACCCGAGTCGCGATCAAGCAGGGTCTGATACGACCAGCGGATGCCGGTCAGCGGGGTGCGGAGCTGGTGCGCTGCAATGGATACAAATTCGGATTTCATTTTATCCAATTCTTCCAGGCGGGCATTGGCGCGCGTCAACTCAAGATCGCGGCGCACGAGCATCTTCCCGACTTCTTCGAGCTCCATGAGGAGTTCGCGCAGACGGGTATTGGTGAACACAAGCTCCCGATCTCTGCGCACCAACATCTTGGCGCTCTCATAATTTTCGTGAAGCAATTCTTGAAGATTGATGTTGAGCCGCGCCAATTTCAAGCTGTTGAAAAAGAGAAGGAACAGGAGGAGTATGCCCGCGCCGGAGGAGAGTAAAGCCAACAAGATGATGCGATTGCGCAGCGCATACACTTCCCCCGCATCCTGCTCGCTCACCACTCCCCACTCCAGCTCCTTGAGAAAGATTCCCGAGGCGATCACCGCCGCGCCCTGCTCGTTCCGGTGCAGCGCCCGCTCTACCTGCTCGCCCCGCATGAGTGCGGCTACCACCGGCCGGTCCTTGATCTCGATACGGCGCAGCACCAAAGAGATGTCAGGGTCAATGATTAGATTGCCCGCGCGATCAATCAGATAGACCTTGCCGGACGCTCCGAATCGGAATTGGCTCACTACCGCTGAGAGCGCCTTGAGGTTGAGATCCGCAAGCAACACTCCACGCTCCTCGCCCGCGCCGAAAATCACCGGCACCGCCAGGAACATAGTGGGTTCTAAGTTCTCGTTCCGCTTCACTGGTCCGCGAGAGATTCCCTCCTCCCAAATGTCCGTACGCAGCCCTCCGTGGCCGACATAATTGCGCAGTTCCCCGGGTGTAGGCACGTAAAGACGGCTCACCTGCAGGCGCTCCTTGAACTCGGCGTCAAGCAAACTGACCGTACTAAACTCTGGCTGTTCCTTAAGAAGCCGCCAGAGTATCGAGCGACTGCCCGCTCGATCAAAACGAAGGACTTCGGCGGTCTGGCGCAGTGCGCCAAGCTTGCCCTCGACGAAATTGGTGACGCTGTCAGCCGTTCGCCCGGCTACTTCCACGCGCAAACGGCTGGCATTGTCATCTACCTCCCGCAGCGCAGGGAGAAGCCAGATACCGTTTGCGGCCACCAGCCCCATGGCCACTAAGAGCAGAATTAGCCGAGTGGTCCTGGGCTCATACCAGATTTTGTGTATCATTGACTCACCATGGAGAGGTTTACCCCCCTCGCGCTATTCGGCAATAACGATGTCAGCGCGTCTGAGGAACTCATCCGGCAACTGCAATCCGATTACCCGGGCGGTTTTCAAATTGACCGCCAAGATCAACCGCTGCGGGACCTCAATGGGAAGATCAGTCGGCCGCTGGCCTTTGAGGATCTTGTCGGCAAGCACTGCGGACTGCTGGCCGCTCACAAAGTAATCCGGCCCGTAGCCCAGAAGCCCACCATGCACCACCATGTCTTTATCAAATACCGCGAACGGCAGTTTTTCCGCAATCGCCTGCGCTACATACGCGTCAAGCGCAGCCCAGACCGCCGAGTCGGAGGAGATGACGATCCCGTCCACGTCTTTGGCTCGAATTGCTGCGGCGGTTTGATCAGCCGGGCGCTGTTTGGAGATCGGGTATACCACCAGTTCCACCCCTAATTTGGCAGCCGCATCGCTCGCCGCTTCATACGAACTTCTGCCCGGAATATCATCGGGGGTGAAGGGAATTGCGACTTTTTTGATCCGCGGCGCCGCCTCTATTAGGAATTCCAGCCGCTTGGCCGCGAGTGGAGAACTCAACGAGCTCACCCCGGTCACATTGGTGCCTGAACTTTGGAGCGATTGGATGGTCTTGGATGCAACCGGGTCGCCCATCGAGCCAAAGACAATCGGGATTGTCTTGGTCGCATCGTAGGCGACCACAGTCGCCGGCGTCGAGTAAGTATGAATGAGATCCACGCCAGACGCCACCAGGCGCCGCATCACCCCGGGCAGGGCTTCGCGCTCATCCTCAAACGTAATGTCGTAGCGTACACTCTTCCCTTCCTCATACCCCAATTCTTTCATCTTCTGTTTGAATCCCTCCACTCCCGGCGTGTAGCTCGCGCCGCGGACCACAATCCCGATCGTGTAGATTGGGGGAGGCGGCGGAGAAGTCCCGGGGCGAAATACAATGTAGGCACCCAGCGCGAGCAGCGCCACAATTGAGATCGCGATGTATCCTTTCATACGCTGCCGATTGTTACCCGATGTTCAACCTGTGCTATGAGTTATTCGCCGACCGCAAACATCACCACGGTTTCATTGTAGAATCGAGGATCGCACTTCTCGATATTGCGCACCTCTCCTCCCAGGGGCGCCTGCTCCCCATAGGTGTAGAAACCCAATAGCGGCACGTCCGGACCAATGATTTGCATCACCGCCTGAATCTCATCATTCGCTTTTTGGGCAAAGAGTTTCTCGCGCGCGATGCAGTTGAACATCAAGACGAATTTGGGCTTTGCTTTATCAATCTCAAATTCTTTGACGAGGTGGCGCGCCGCGTCTTGCGCGGCTTCTACCGCTTTTTCTTTGGAGCCGATCATCAGACGCACTTCCGATCCTTCTGGAATCTCGGCCGCACAGGTGATCGAGCCCTCGGCGCCGACTGTAATCGGATCGCGGATCAGATACTCTTCTTCGTACTCGGGGATTTTGAGGCCCAAGGGGTAGGTAATCGCAAGCCGCGCCAGGGCTTCTTTGCGGAGTTCCTCGGCCCGCTGGCCGAAATAATTCTCATAGATAGAAACGGCCGGTTTTCCGTCGAGCTCATACAGCACCGCGCCTTGGGCCTTGGTTACTTTCATCGGCAGGCCAATCGGCACCCAGCCATGGCGCACGCCAATGCCAATGGTAAACTTTCCGGCCAGTCCCACCCCGGCGACCGCGCCGGAGACGACCTCATCTTCCCGATACTGATAGGTCTTCTCAAACATAAAATCATCCCCGGCCGCACCTCCCACCACCGCAAAATGGGGGCCGAGCACATCGAGCACTCCGCGCACTATATCGGCTCCGTTGCCGGTCAGGACATCCGGCAGCATAATAAACGCGCGCAATGGTTTATCCGCCTTCTCTTTTACTTCGCGGCTGACGGCCTGTCCCGCCTCGCGGGCCCCTTGTTTAATCTCCTTGCCCAGACCAGTGTAAAAAGAGATCGCATCGGAGCGGATCGCCATCACCCCGACCGATTTTTGAGTCGGCCCTTCGTTGGTAATCTCACCCGCGTCGCTGCAGCCGATGAGCAAGGCCTTGTTGCCTGCCTCGCGGATCCCCCGCACCAACTCCTGCTGATTGAAACTCGCCGATGCAAACGCAATCAAAAAGTCCGGCTTCCCGCCGCCAGCGCGATCCATCGCCTTTTTACACGCCTCGTACCCGGCTTGATACGAATCGCTTACCCTGCTCAATCCAACGCCTGCTTGAATCATATTAGTATTAAGTATTAAAGTGTAAGAATTCGGAGCGTTGTTTACACCCCCCTTTGTCATTCCCGCGTAAGCGGGAATCCAGCATACTCTTCTTTTTGCTTCAGTATGGGTATTTCTGGATGCCCGTTTTCACGGGCATGACCTATAAAAGGAAAAAGTGTAAACAACGCTAGTGAATCTTACATATTAAGGGTTTAGAATCCTCTTGACCTTTTCGGCGATCTGGGTCGGGGAGACGTTTGCCTTCACAATGTAATCCGCCGCCCCGGCCTGGATGCCTTTTTCGATCTCCTCCCGCTGGCCGAGGTTGGAGATAACGACCACCGGGATTTCCTTCCACTCCGCCTTTTCTTTCAACTCACGCAAAAACGTGAGCCCATCAACTCCGGGCAACACGATATCCAGGAGTATGATATCAATCGCTTGCGTCTCCAGAATCCACCGCGCCTGCTCCACATCCAATGCCTTGTACACCGCATAACCCTCTTTCAGGAATTTACTCTCTAAGATCCCCACAAGCAGAAGATCGTCTTCAACGATAAGGATGCGCACGTCCGCCGTCCCTCCGGCTGCACTCGGGTGTGTCTCGCGCCCGCCCTTCGATTCGCTATGCAGGATGCTCTGGACCCGCGTTACCACCTCGTGTGGATCAAAATTCACCTTAATCAAATAATCGCGCACTCCCAGGCGCATCGCCCGCTCAATCTCGATTGGCTGGCCGGAGTTGGAAATAATAAGGACCGGTGTTGCGGGCAGCAGCCCCTCGGCTTTCATCTTTTCCAATACCGCAAAGCCGTCCATCCCGGGAATCATCATGTCAAGCAGCACCAGGTCGGGAGTGGTCTTTTTTATCAACTGGAACCCGGAGATTCCGTCATAGGTGAGGATCACCGTGAATCCGGCCTCCACAAGCTTGGCACGGAGGAGTTCTGCAAGCGCCTCCTCGTCCTCTATGAGGAGCAGGCGCTTCGCCCCTGCCGCTCCCTTTGATGCCGTCTTCTTATCCGTCATGTCGCTCTGATTATACTACTGAAGACGAGCCGACAAAAGAACCATGTGGATAACTTTCGCAATCCAAATGGTGCGGTCTCTCAATCGCGCCTGTTGGGCGTGTAGACGCGAATAAGCGCCCCGCCATAAGCGAATCGGCCCGGCTGTTTGCGAGTGATTCAATACCCTTCAAATTTAATTGCGTCGCGGTGGAAACGGATTTTCTCCAGGGCCTTGGCTTCTATCTGGCGTATTCTCTCCCGCGTCACCCCGAATTCGCGTCCCACCTCTTCCAGGGTATGGGTGATCCCGTCTTCCAAGCCAAAACGCATCGCCAGAATCTTCTGCTCGCGCGGCGACAATTCCCGGATGACCGCAAACAGCTGATCCCGCAGGAGCCGCCGCGCCGCATGCTGCGCCGGAGAAATGGTCTTCTCATCCTCAATAAATTCGCCCAGCACAGAATCCTCATCATCATCCCCCACAGGCGCTTCCAACGACACTGTTTCCTGGGAGATCTTCTCGATGTGGCGTACTCTGTCTATATCGAGATTCATCTCTGCGGCGATCTCCTCGGCTAGCGGCTCGCGGCCTAAGTCCTGGAGCAGCCGGCGCTTGACCTGCTGATATTTGGAGATCGTCTCCACCATGTGGACCGGGATGCGG
>CAYIGN010000045.1:0-6446 GCA_964363055.1 uncultured Candidatus Saccharibacteria bacterium | reverse complement strand
GGGGCGATACGGTATCAGAGATACGCAGAGCCCCGAGAAGGCGGATGAGCAGAAATCCGCCGATTGCAGCCCAAATGCATTTTTGAGATGGGTTCTATAAAGGGATGAAGGATTTGATTCTGGAAAATTTAAAAAAGGAAATTGAGGGTTTTCGAGGAGAGATTAAAGCCGAGAAAATCGGTCGGGTTTTGGAAGTGGGCGACGGGATCGCCAAGATTTATGGTCTATCCGAGGTTGCATCGCAGGAAATGCTGGAATTTGAGACCGAAGCAGGCCCCGTGAGCGGTATCGCATTTAATCTTGAGGAGGATTTGGTGGGTGCCATCATCCTTGGCGACTTCACAAAAGTAAAAGAAGGCGGCATCGTCCGCCAGACGCAAAGAGTCCTATCGGTACGGGTAGGGGAGGAGCTCGTCGGACGGGTGATTGATCCCTTAGGCAGCCCGCAGGACGGACGAGGACCGATTTTTAGCGAAGGCGCGGAAGAAATATTTTATCCGGCCGAACGGCCGGCTCCATCAGTAACTGTCCGCGAGCCGGTAAACACACCCCTTCATACCGGCATCAAGGCGATTGATGCGATGATCCCCATAGGCCGGGGACAGCGTGAACTCATAATCGGAGACCGGCAGATCGGCAAAACTGCGATTGCGATTGATACGATCGTCAATCAAGGCCGTGATACCCGTTACCCCACGCCGATCTGCATTTACGTCGCCATTGGCCAGAAAGAATCCAAAATCGCAAAGATTGTTTCCGTACTCAAAGAACAAGGTGCAATGGATTATACGATCGTGGTCTCGGCTCCGGCGTCAAGTCCAGCATCGCTTTGGTACTTGGCGCCTTACAGCGCGACCGCCATCGGCGAGTATTTCATGCATCAGGGCCGCGACGCGCTGCTCGTCTATGATGATCTTTCCAAGCACGCCTGGGCATACCGCGAACTGTCGCTTTTATTAAGGCGTCCGCCAGGACGCGAGGCCTACCCGGGCGATATCTTTTATCTACATTCGCGGCTGTTGGAACGCGCCGCAAAACTCAATAAAGAAAACGGCGGGGGATCCCTGACCGCGCTCCCGATTATCGAAACCCAGCTGGGCGACGTGTCCGCCTACATCCCCACTAATGTTATTTCCATCACCGACGGACAAATTTATCTGGAGCCGGAACTTTTTTATCAAGGCATCCGGCCGGCTTTAAATGTCGGGCTCTCGGTCTCGCGCGTGGGCTCCGCGGCCCAGACCAGGGCAATGAAAAAAGTCGCCGGGCGCCTGCGCCTGGAACTTGCCCAATACCGTGAGCTTGCGGCATTTGTACAATTTGCCTCGGAACTGGACGAATCCACTCGCAAGCGGATTGAGCGCGGCCGGGTGCTCACCGAGATATTGAAACAGCCGGCGCTTGAACCAATGCCTTTTGAAGAGCAAGTTGTTTTGATCTATGCAGGCACGCAGGGATATTTTGACGACATACCACCGACCGAAGCCGGAAAAGTGAGCGCTGCACTACTTGACTACCTTGAAAAGATGCACCGCACCGAGGTGCTGGAGAAAATAAAAGAATCCGGTGAGTTGTCCGATAAAACCGAGTCGCGTCTGAAAGTTGCTATTGAGGAATGGAGAAAAATATGATTCCAGCAAATATTATCCAGGTCTCATCACCGCGTTGGGATTTCCGATCATTGCCTTCTTTTTCTGGAGAGAACTATGGAAAGAACCTCGTCATGTTAAGAAATGATAAAAACCCAAAAGTCCCGCTGGTGCGGGACTTT
Organism: uncultured Candidatus Saccharibacteria bacterium; assembly: GCA_964363055.1. Lineage (GTDB taxonomy): Bacteria > Patescibacteriota > Minisyncoccia > Sungbacterales > HO2-52-23 > CAYIGN01. The sequence goes on along the minus strand of CAYIGN010000045.1, from coordinate 4,675 downwards.
TGGGTGCCCTAATAAGCGCATATTCAGGGCTCGGTAATTTCGCAGTATGGGAGACAAGGAATAATTGTCAACGCGGATGACGACTGATCAGAAGAAAAAACTTATTCTTAAAGGTGAGACAATCGCTTACATTGATTGGGCGAATGTGCATGGATGGGAGGTGTCACTGAAACGCGAAATAGACATTGATCGCCTATTCGCATATCTGAAAACACATCCTGAAATCAGAGAAATTCGTCTTTATTTTGGCAAAGACGTTCATCCAAAATCTGCAGCATTTTTGGAGCGTGCTAAAAAAGCGGGATACGCGATTACCACTAAACCAGTAAAATATATCTTAGAAGCGGAGATTGACGACAAGAAAATATATCGCCGCAAGTGCGATTTCGATATGGAGATATGCATTGATGTGCACGAGGCATTACAAAAGGATATTCGGAGTTTTATCTTTTTCACCGGAGACGGGGATTTTGCGCCGTTGTATCAAAAATTGATCCGTTCGGGCAAGCAGGTGATTGTTGTTTACTCACCCGGTCATCTGGGAAGGGAAATTTGGGAGATGAAAAAAGGCATTTTCAAGGTGGAAATAGAAAGACTGATGGCGTTAAAAAATGTCCCCCCGATTGCTCGAGGGGCGTGATTAAGTATATTATAGCGGATCGGAATACAATGTCAATAGCGCCTGTGGATAAGTTATTATGCCCTCAACCAAATCCATCAAACAGAGAATAAAATCAGTCCGCAATACCTCGCAGATCACCAAAGCGATGGAGGTGGTTTCGGCGACCAAAATGCGCAAATCGCAGGGATTTGCGCTCGCCGCGCGTCCTTATGCCGTAGCGTCGTTGGAAATGGTACAAAATCTCCTCGCGCGCACTCCGGCAAATCAACTGCCGCCGCTCCTGACTGCGCGTGAAATAAAAAAATCTTGTCTTGTGGTCATTACCTCGGACAAGGGGCTTGCCGGAGCGCTCAATGCGAACGTACTGAAAAAAGCCGAATCCCACATTAACCAATATAAGGTCTTGCGAAGACCATATATCCTGATGGCCGTGGGGGAAAAGGCAAAGGACTATTTTGAACGCAGGGATTCGATCCCTCTAAGAAGTTTCTGGGGATACGGGGATTATTCATCGCTTGTGGAGACGAGCGAAGTCGCCGATGCGATCCTCGCAGGATTTTTAGACGGCTCTTGGGATGAAGTATACGCGGCCTACACCAACTTCCGCACCAGGCTCGTGGAGGTGGCTGTCATAAAAAAAATATTGCCCGCGACCGGGGAGGGGATTGCCGAGGCGGTGAAAAGTATTTTGCCCGAGCGCGGCCGCTTCGCAAACCTCCAACCTCCAACCTCCAACCTCCAACCTCGCTACAATTATGAATACAAATTTGAGCCCTCGCCCGAGGATATTCTTGAAGGGTTGGCGCCGCAATTGATAAAAATGCACATTCATCATATAATTCTGGAATCCAACGCATCGGAGCATTCGGCCCGAATGGTGGCGATGAAAAACGCCTCGGACAACGCCCGCGATTTGATCGGCGATCTTACTCTGGCGTATAATAAAGAGCGCCAAGCCGGGATTACGCGCGAACTCATTGAAGTCGCCGCCGGAGCAGAAGCAATCACTTAAATTCGTTTTCTCCGGGTACTGATAAATATGGCAAGAGGCTTTGAATCAGGAAAAAAGGCGTTCGAACGTTCGCCCGCGGGAGAAAAAGCTCTGTACGATTGGGGACAGCTGCGGCGAGACGTCAAAAGCGCGCTCAAGGGCATCGGACTTGGTGCAGGAAGCGCTGCGCTGGGGGTCGCGATCGGCTTTGGCACTGCGGAGAAAAAAGACAAAGACGGGTATTCCGCACCTCAGCAATCCGCATCGGCGGCGAAAGGAGAAGCGAGACCCGTAATTGAAGCAATCGCCAAACAGGAGCCGGGAGCCGCGGCGCCGGACTCCTCCCCGCTGGAAACCGCAGAGGCAGCACTTCAAGAACAGCAAGGGAAAGGGAAGTTGAGATCGAGGATTCCGGACATCGAACGGCCGATCGTAAAGGATTACCGATACTACCAAGAACTTGCCGAGGTGAAACCGAGCTATATTTTTTACGCGCTCGATGACCTCCCAGATCTCCCGCAGGACGAAGCGCGCCAGTTGCTCTGGACAGCCAAAGAGAATACAAGAGACGCAAGCACGATCTTTCAAGCGCTCCCTGAGATCCGAGAACTGGATATATTTTCCGAAAGGGAGTTCGGAGATTTCGTCGCCGATCTCATTGAAAAAAATCCGACCGCGTATTCGCTTGCGCTTCGCGCCGAGAATATTGCCAAGTATCTTCCGCAGGATGCGGAGACCGTCTTACGAGCGGCAGAGCAAGATCCGCTTGCTTTTGCAGAGACCGAGGAGGGAGCCAGAGCAGAAGCCCGATCGGCGGGACGAAGCGGCGCGCTGCTCATACCAATGTCTTTACCCGAGTCCGTGCGCGCGATAATTGAAGAGCGGGGAGACGAATCGCTGAAACGTCTTTTTGAAATCATCGGGAACCCGGCAAGCGAGGAATTTGCAAAATACTCTTCTGGTGAAAAAGAACAGATGGCGGTTCTTCTCCCGCTCGTTCGCGAGGGAAAGATATCATTTGAAGATGCAGCCGGTCTTGACCCGCTGACGTATTTTCAGAAGATCTTGCCGCTTGCCGATCAAGAGAATACTCCCGCGCTCACTCAAAAGAAGATGGGGTATCTGACGATGGGAATCCAAATACTTCTTTCTCATCCAGAAGCTGGAGAAGAAACGTTTAAGGCGATAGAAGAACGTTTTTCAGCCGTAGAAGTACGCGCAATCATCTCCGGCATAAAAGATGATGGAACCGACGAATCGCATATGCTTTATGAACGATTGATTCCGGTATTGAGAGAGAAAATGAAACAGGAGGGTCTGTCTTGGGATGACTCTCTTCAGAAATCCGATCAGGAAGCATTACGTTTTATGGCCGCGGCCGCCGAAGCGGGAGAGATTGACGGGATACTCGCTCAAATCAATCCGCGCGCGCAAGAGCGCATGATGCGGCAATGGTTTGACCGCGTCCGCCATGCGCCCGCCGAGTCCATCCCTGATGCGGCAGTGGTTATCTCCGCGCTCAAGGATTCTACCCTTATGGGGCTTGCAAAAAACGAAATTGAATATCTGTATCAAGACGCGCGGACACGGGAACTGCGGGACGCAGCCGCCCTGCTTGCGCGTGTGGCGCAAGATGCAAATCCAGAGCCGCCTGATTCCATGTTTGCAAAAATCGCGGCGAGCGGGTCGGCATTACGCGCATAGAAATACATGATCGGCAAAATAGTCCAAATCATCGGACCTGTGGTTGACGCAGAGTTTGCAGAAGGAGAACTCCCGGAAATTTATCATGCTTTGAAAATCGCGCATCCCGACGGCCGGGAAGTCGTCTGCGAGGTCGCGCGGCATCTCGGATCAAACCGCGTGCGGGCGGTGGCGCTTTCCTCCACGGACGGGCTCCGGCGGGGCATAGAGACGGAGAATACCGGAGAACAAATCTCGGTGCCGGTCGGCAAAGAGACCCTCGGACGGCTTTTCAACGTCATTGGCGCGCCCATTGACCGGCCCGATGACGCCGATTTCAATAGGCGCTGGCCGATTCATCGGCCTGCCCCTCCGCTCACGGCCCAGTCCGTCAAAACCGAGATTTTTGAAACCGGCATCAAAGTCATTGATCTTCTGGCGCCGTTTGTGCGCGGCGGCAAAGTCGGGCTTTTCGGCGGAGCGGGGGTAGGCAAAACCGTGCTCCTAAAAGAACTCATCCGCAATGTGGCCGAGGAAGCCGGCGGGGTCTCGGTCTTTGCCGGAGTAGGAGAGCGGACAAGAGAGGGCAATGATCTCTTGCTTGAGATGATTGAGTCCAAGGTATTGGATAAGGCCGTGCTGGTTTTTGGCCAAATGAATGAAGTGCCCGGCGCCCGTTTGAGGGTAGCGCTCTCCGCACTCACCATGGCTGAATATTTTCGTGACGAAGAGGCAAAGGATGTATTGCTTTTCATTGACAATATCTTTCGTTTCTCGCAGGCCGGCTCCGAGGTATCGGCGCTCCTCGGCCGGATGCCTTCGGCAGTCGGATACCAGCCGACTTTGGCCTCGGAAATGGGCGAATTGCAGGAACGAATTACTTCTACCAATCGCGGCTCCATTACTTCGGTGCAGGCAATTTACGTACCGGCGGATGACATCACTGATCCCGCGCCGGCCACGACTTTCGGCCATCTTGATTCCACAATTGTGCTCTCCCGCGCGCTCACTGAACTCGGTATTTATCCCGCAGTAGATCCTCTGGCTTCGGCTTCTTCGGCGCTTGATCCCAAGATCGTCGGCGAGGAGCACTACCAAGTGGCGCGCGAAGTGCAGAGGACTCTGCAGCGCTACGCCGAATTACAAGATATTATCAATATATTGGGGATGGAAGAACTATCCGAAGAAGACAAACTTACGGTGTACCGCGCGCGCAAAATCCAACGTTTCTTGTCCCAGCCCTTTTTTGTGGCCGAGTCATTCACCGCTATAGCCGGAAAATTCGTCAAGCGCGAGGAGACCGTCCGCGGGTTCAAAGAGATTCTTGAAGGGAAACACGACCAGAAGCCGGAGGACGCATTTTATATGAAAGGAGGGAT
>CAYIGN010000044.1:0-6503 GCA_964363055.1 uncultured Candidatus Saccharibacteria bacterium | reverse complement strand
GCAACTGCGCGAACTGCCGAAACCGATCCGTAAAAAATTGTACAAACAATCGGAATATCTCCTCCGAAACCTCCAGCACCCGTCGCTCCGCGCCAAGAAATATGACAAGGCGCGAAACATTTGGCAGGCGCGGATTGACCGCTCGTACAGATTCTACTTCACCATAGACGGAGATACGTACATCCTCACCGAGCTCATCAAGCACGAGGACTAACGCCAATACCGCCGCCCCGATTGCAATCGGGGCGGCGGTATATCATATCTCAAACTCCTGATAAAGCGTCGGCGCGTCTGCCGCAATCCCCAGCCGGTCGCGGACCTCCTGCGCCAAGTGCAGCGCCCGCACTTCCTCGCCCTGTACCACGAATACGCGCTTGAGCGAATCGCGGCTGTCCTCTACGAATGAAAAGAGCTGCGGATTGTCGGCGTGCGCCGAGAAGCCGTTTATTTTGCGGATCTCGGCGCGTACCAAAACCTCTTCGCCCAAAATCTTTACGCTTTCTTCGCCGTCAACCAGCCGCCTGCCCAGCGATCCTGCGGCTTGATACCCCACAATCAGAAGAATGCTCTTGGGGTCGCCGAGGTAGCGCCGCAGGTGATGGAGGATGCGGCCGCCCTGCATCATGCCGGATCCGGCAATGATGATTTTGGGCGGCGGGACATCATTGATTGATTTTGAGGCGTCCACGGTTTCAGTAAAGTGGAGCTTTTTGAAACGGAAGAGGTGCGGGTGCGCGCGCAAAAGATCGCGAATATGCGCGCGGTAGTTTTGCGGATATTGCTCGTATACTTCGGTCGCGCGGATCGCAAGGGGTGAATCCACGAATACCGGCATCTCCGGAATCCGTTTGAAAAGCAGCATCTCATTCAAAAGATACAAGATGTCCTGGGTCCGCTCGGTTGCAAAGGCCGGGAGCATCAATGTCCCGCCCCGAGCGGCGGTATCTTCTACTGCGCGCTCCATTCTAAGAGTTCGCTCCTCCGGCGACTCATGAGTCCCGTTGCCGTACGTGGACTCAATGACGAGATACTCAATGTCGCGATACTGCTCCGGCGCAGGGAGCAAGACCGAGGGCGTATTACCCAGGTCTCCGGTAAAAAGGAAGTGGTTCCCTTCTGCCCGCATCTCAACCAGTGCTGATCCTAAAATGTGTCCCGCGTCGCTCAACTGGCATTGGATGTCTCCTATTGCCTCTCGCGCGTGATACGGCAGCTCCTTCCAGATTGCCAAGGTGCGCGCGAGATCCTCTTGACTATAAAGCGCTTCGTTCTCCCGCTCGGCAATACGCAGCGCATCGGCGAGCAGAACCTCGGCAAGAGCCCGCGTTGGCGCGGTTGAATAGATCGCTCCCCTAAATCCTTCCCGCACCAGTCGCGGGATCCGGCCAATATGGTCAATATGCGCGTGAGTCACGATGAGCGCGTCAATCTCTCCGGGGTTGAAACTAAAAGGCGCGAAGTTGAGATCCTCGCATTCGCGCGACCCTTGGAAAAGACCGCAATCAATAAGGATTTTTGCCTGGCCTGTCTCCAGAAGATAACAGGCGCCAGTAACTTCGCGCGCCCCGCCGTGAAAAGATAACTTCATGCTAAGTTGGTTGCCAAATACGAAATAGTTGTATGGGCTACGGAATACGAAATAGTACGAATATACCGAAACTATCCTATCTTATCTTTCGTATATTCGTAAAACATCCGTATTCCATAGCCCTAATAACTTTGTTCATCCACCACCCTTCCCGATTGATCCCGCAGGATCACCCGTTCTATCGCATTGCGGAAGAACTCCTGCTCTCTCTGCATCCAGACGAGCCAGCGCCGCGAGTAAAAATCGGGGCGGGAGCGGTAATCGCGCACGCACCCATTATAGTTGAGATGCGCTTGCGCGAACTCAGTGCAACGGTTGTCAAATAAGGCCGAGAGTCCCGCCGAATCCGGCATCCTGCAGGAAGACACCGACTCAAGAAATCTGATACAGCGGTCGGAGTACTCAAACGCCCTGCTCATATCCGGCGCAAGACAGCGATGCGCAAGCGGGGGAGAGAAACGGCTGGATTCGTCAAAATATCCTGTGCAGAGGTTCTCGCGGAAATTGATCTGGCGTTCCTGCCGGCCCAGGGTAATCACCGCGCGGTCTCCGGGGCGGAGCGCGATATCATCATTGGCAGTTGCCGAGAAGCCGGGTAAGGCATGGCCCTTGGGGATCGTCAGGGATGCTCCGGATGAATTCTCTATTTTAAATCCGGTTATGGAGATACTCTCCCCCTCGCTTTTGTTCTCAATGATAAGTTGTTCGGAGGAGGGATTGGCGCTCGTGCCGGAAAGAGAAGTGATGACGATTTTCTTTTCATACGAAAAAGTAGTCGGCGAAGACGGAACAGCAAGCGCCGGAGCTTGCGGAGGTGCGATTTCCCTCGTCCCCTGCGACAATATGCGGTTGGCGGCGGAGCGTGACTGAGGACCGAAATAGCCGCCGATCGGCGCAATACCGTGTGCCGCCTGAAATCTTTTTACGGCATCAAGGGTTATAGTATAATAATTCCCGGTTGACTGCGGATAGGTGAAGTACCCTTGAGCGCGCAGAAATTCCTGCAGCCGCACCACCTCCGCATCATTGCGCATGCCAAAGAAGAGATTGCGATCAAACGGCGCATCCGCAGCGGTAAACGCAAGCGGCATCACCATTGACAGAATAACCGCAAGGATGCCGCTAAACAGGCCTACTCGTTTCATAGCCGCCATTCTATCACACTTGCGCCCCCGCACAAAAAACCGCGCGCTTGGATTACTGCTCCAACGAATATGCGGGAAAAAGACCCTTGATCCAACAGGGGATAAATTACCTTGACAGCCGAGCCGCTCGGCATTATACTTATATTATTAGGGCTTCGGCCTCCGAGATCCCGCCTTACGGCGGGATCGATCTTTTTTATAGGTGGCCGCGAAAAGCGTCAGCTACTTTTACGAACTCCATTTCACCCAGTACGCCCAACTTACGGAGGAGACGCCGCGAGCTGATTACCCGCGCCTGCGTCAGCTTAACCCATGCTTTCCCGCGAGGAACATTGATAAGACAATGAAACTCATCATTCTTCTCCTTGCCCGTGATCGGTAAAACAAGGAGTGTATCTTTGTTGTACGCGCGCAGGACTAATATCGGCCGCTCAAAATTATCACTCTTGCCGTCGGTTTCCGCTCCGACATTCACGCCCAGAGCACACCACCAGATCTCTCTGGTATGCGCATATACCGCGCTACGGCGTTCATGTATCCGTTTCTTATCCTCATTCCACGCGTCAAAGTTTTTTTCCATAGTTTTATTTCTCCCACGCGCCCTTGATCGGGCGCTTGCCGCTTTACTGATATAGGAAAACGCCGCCACCCCCTACGCACAACGCGCTCTTGACTTCTGCCAAGCGGCTTGCTATACTATAAGTACATTTGGGGCTACCCACTGATCCGGAGTTTATGCTCCGGTGACCACTTCTCCTAAAAGTCCGAGCAGTCCTGCCACGGACTTTTTCAATGCCGAAAACTCATCTCGCGATAATGCTGATTCCCGAACAGATAGGCGATTTGCCGAGATAAAGCGTATTTGATGCATCATAACAGAACGGTCTTTATCCCGCACGTATAAATGATGATACCAGCTGCCTTCGCGCTTTTGAGTGCTCGTCGGCATAACAATACAGGAGTTCCTGGCAAGTTTTTTCAGTATCACCACCGGGCGTCTAAAATCAACCCCCTTCCCGTATACCTCCTCGCCGATATTGACCCCCAAAGAACACCACCAAATATCGCGCGGATACGCGAACGCGGTGATCGCATGACCATCCAATCCTTTTTTGAGTTCATTCCATGCGTCAAAATTTTTCTCCATATTTATGATTTCTGCTTCAATCTCCTATCAATAAGTTTTATTTGGGCCACCACCGTCTCGAGAAACCAGAGAGCATCAATTTCGTCCGGCTCGCGTGATCCACCCGCGTGTGCACTCCCATACACATCCGATCTGTATGCGTAAGTTTTGTCCATAAGCGCCTTCTGCGTCGCCTCAATGATCCCCACTCCCATCAATTTATCAATCGCTCGCCCAAAGTCACTGGCCTGCATTTTTGATTTCAGATAATCCTCGAAGGAGACAAATATATCCTTTACTATATCCGCTGGATTCCGCTTGCGACCAAAAAGGTCTCCCACCGCGCCAAAAAATTTTTCATAAGCCGACTGATTTTGGGAAAGAATAGTTTTTGCTTCTTCTATGCTTTGCGCGGTTTTTTCGTCAACGCGAAGATGCACCTGCCCGCTACCCCAATCCACGCGGTAAACGCTTCCAGATAGATCAAACGCCTTTACAACATCGGATATAAATTGCCTCTGCTGTTCGATGTCTTCAAAATTATTAAAATAATGGTTCGCCAATATCTCTACCGCCTCAAAAACTTCGCCGTAACTTTCCGAAGCGACTATCGCGAGAAAGTCGTTTTGCCCCTCCTCCGAATGCATCGCCAACTCACGTTGCAGGATTTTTGGGCTGGGCACGTCAAAACTATACGCGAGTATTAATCGCCTACGTAGTGCTTCTGATGCCTCTTGAAAACCAGAGTACTCAACTCGTAATTTGTTGCGCTCTTTGAAAAACGCCATTGGATTTTACTTATACAAAGATATTCATCCCCTCCATCACCTCGGTGGTGAGGCGTTCGGCTGTGGATTCGTCGCCGGTGCGGTTGCTGAATGCCAGCATCAGTTCCTCGCGGACTCCCTTGAGATAGAGCCGGTATTTTTGCAGCGCCTTTTTCAGATCAATGGTTGATTCAGGAACCGCGATGATGTGCGAGTCCGGCTTTTGGGCGCAGATAATAAAATCCGCTTCATCGGAGGATGCGGCATCGTATGTTTCGCCGCGCTCGTTCACGATCTCCTGCTTGCCCATAAAATACGCGCCCAGGCGCAGCCGGCCGGCCGGCACCGCGATGGTGCGGCGCTTTGCGCGGGGAGAAACAAAGCTTTCCGGAAACGGCCTGAGTCCATCAGGTATGACTTCGCGGATCACCTCCTCTTTGATTTTTGGGATGTCGCGCGTCTTTTTCTTCTTTTTCTCCACTGCCTGCATCTTGCCAAGCGCGATACGCGCGCGCACCAGATCCGAAAGGCCGTCGTAGATCGCGTCAAGATATTTTTTGGGATCAATGCCGAGCGCCTCAAGCACCGCCGCATCGAACAGCCGCCGGTCTTTTTGCTTTACCTCCGCGCTTACTTTTTTGATCTTTCGCTTGAGTAGAGGCGCAAACGCGGCAAGAATTTTTTTCTGATCGTCCGTGGTGATCTTGCGCGCATCGGGGAGAAATAACGATTTGATTTCTGGGCCGTAAATGCGCAAAACCCCGCCACCCGCCTCTGTTCTCCCTACCACTTCAGCCAAAAGATACACAAGCGATGAATTCATGAGCGCGGCCCAAAGATCGCGCAGCGCTTCATCATTGAAACGGATTTCAAAGAAAGCGTTGCTCACAAAAATATTGCGCGGATTGAGCGGGAAAAATATCCGTTCACCGATGAATTGGTTGATCACAATGTCCCCGGGCGTATGCTTGCCGATGTCATACCATCGCGGACGGTTCTTTACGGACGGCGCTTGGGGCCAAGGCACGCCTGCCCGGCCCACTGCTCCTCTGCCGGTTGTCTTTTGCTGCTCTGCCCACGCGATGTATTTCAAGGCACCTTTTTTGCCCAATCGCCGGAGCTCATTGATGTCCTGATGGCACGCAAACAGGCGATACGGGGCGTCCGCGGGATCAATCACCGGCTTTTCAATCTCGCGAAACGAAGTAATGAACGCGGGCAAAAATTCTTTTTCAATGTGGAATTCTTTGGCGCGCTCCCGGCTCACGGTGAAAAAATCCGTGATGCCCGGTTTGATCCCATAATTTATTTCCGCAACCGACTCGTCCGCAAGCGACGCAAGTTTATCTCCCAGTTTCTCCCGCAGTTCAAAATATACCGATGGCGCGCGCAAAAACCTGCCCCAATGTCCCGCGCCAAACCGCTCCGGCAATTCTTTGGCAAGCGCGCTTTGCTGTATGGCGCGAATGCGAAAATTAGCATCTTCAAAATCATTGACGAGTTGCGGCGGTTCAATAGTGGCATCCCCTTTTTCGGAAATCGCGATAAAATCGCTGCCGGCGCGTTCTATGTTTGCAACCAATCCGTCAAGATTGGCCCAGCGATTCACCGCGTCTATCCGCATATCTTCGGGGATCAAACTGCCAAGTTTCTTTTTGACGCTGACAAACTTTGCAAGATGTTGATCCCGTTCTATTTTATTTTCGCATCGCTCAAGAATGATAAAAACGGTGTTTACTTGCGCGGTCTCAAACCACGGCTCGCAGCGCGACTCGGCAAGCGCGATAATTTTGAAATGCCGCAGGAAAAACGCCTGCAACTCTTTGCCGTACTCGGCGCCGAGCCAGCTGTTGGAGGTGATAAAGCCAAGCCGTCCG
>CAYIGN010000043.1:0-6546 GCA_964363055.1 uncultured Candidatus Saccharibacteria bacterium | reverse complement strand
TGACGCTCTGGATTCCCGATCAAGTCGGGAATGACACCAAACGCGTAAGTCCTATATTGTATACATTATCCGAGCTTTTAGCAATGCCGATCACGATCCGCGAACCAACCTGGGACGAGAAAGGGAAACTGCGCGCCTTCTACGGCACGGCATATCGACCTAATCATCCGCTTACGAGCGAGCGGTTTGTGATATGGCTTCTGCATGACAATCCTTGTTTTGAAGGGAAAAATTTTTCTTGCAAGATCGCGGTTGACGGCAGTGCCATCGTGGGACATTATGCCTATATTCCGGTAGGAGTGTGGGTTGCCGGGAAAGTGATACGAGGACAATGGGGAGCCAATCTTTTTGTAAATCCCGCCTACCGAAGACAGGGTATTGCGAGTCGTTTGATTGATGCCTTTGCCCAAGATACGGACATTGCGCTTGATATTGGCGCCAGCCCCGTTGTTAAAGGCATCATGCAGGAGCGAGGATGGGTGCATTTTGGGACGCTGCTTCGTTATGTGGGTGTTGTGGATGCGGCCGGCGCCAAAATACTTGCCTCGGATCCGGAAGCGGTTAGCCAGTGTATGATAGAACGAGGATCATCCCGACCGGATACATCCTTAAAAGTTGAGCGAGCGGACCGGTTCTCGGATGATAGCGCAGTATTTTGGAATGAGTACCGCCAAGGAGTTTTGTATGCTGCCGAGCGAAGTCCGGCGTATCTCAACTGGCGATACGTCTCGCACCCGGCGTTCCGCTACGACCTTTTCCAGATCAGAGACAAGCAAAGGGTCAAAGGGATTGGTGTGGTTCGGATTGAATCGGTTAAAGGGACTGAGTCATCCTTGATAGTCGCGCGGATTGTTGAATTCCTGGCTTTTCCGGAATATCAGGAGCCGTTTCTTGGTCATATCGTGGGATACGCGCGGGATCAGGGCGCGGCGCTGATTGATTTTTTTTGTTCTTCTCGGCGGTATGGGACGGCGTATGAGAAATTTGGATTCAGATCTTCCCCGATAGCCGATAAATTTGCGCGGCTGTTTAGCCCGCTCGTACACTCCAAGGGGCCGATTGGTCTCAGTGGTATTTCTGTCAGCAAAGATGTGGATTCAAACATATTTTCCTGGCAGGAGCAGTGGTACGCTACAACCGGCGATGGAGATCAAGATCGGCCCAACACTGACGCGGGACAGTTATGAAGTCAACCCATCTGCCAGTCATAATGTATCACTATATCCGCAAGCAAGATTCTTCCTTCCCGCATCTCAAGGTGCGGACTCCGGAAGAGTTTGAAGTCCAGCTCCAAGAGCTCATGCGCCGCTTCACCGTGATTTCTTGGGCCGAGCTGCGCGACCATCTGATTTCGGGTGCGGCACTCCCCGGGCGCGCGTGTCTTTTGACATTTGATGACGGCTTTATAGATCACTATACCGAGGTATACCCGCGGCTTCGCGAGCGCGGCCTCTCCGGCTTATTTTTCGTGAGCGCCCGGAGAGAGAGCAGGAGTATGGCGCCGGTGCATACGCTTCAGCTTCTGATTGGACATTTTGGGGAGGAGGAGATACGGAAATTGGTAATGTCCGCCTTGACCCCGGACCAGCGCAAGCGTTTTGATTCGTATTACGAGCAGTGCCTCGGGGAGTACCCCACGGATCGGTTTGGGGAATTGTCTCTGCGTACATTTCGGCGCGTCATCAACTTTTACATGTCCTCAGAGATGACCCCGATTCTGGAGGGACTCTTCCGGACGCATATCGGGGATCCGGACGCATTTGCGGAAACATTCTATATGTCAGGAGAGATGCTCCGCGAGATGGCGCAAAACAACATGCATTTTGGGGGTCACGGCGTTACTCACCAGCGCCTGAGCAGGATCGCCCCCGATCTCTTGACTCAGGAGATCGCGAGTTCCGCCGCATTCCTGGCGCCATTGGAAGCAAAACCATGGGCATTCAGCTATCCCTACAGCGACTACCCGCCAACGATTTTTCGGCTGCTCGAAGCGCATGATTTCATTGCCGGCTTCCTTGATCGAAACGGCGATATCCCCTGCAACCAGTACGAACTTGGCCGCATTGATACTGCCGTGTTCTCCCAGTGGATAGAGACCCAGCCGACATTATGAATATGAAAACAGTATTTATCTCCATTCTTACCGGTGTGGAAGCAAAAGATATTCTGCATACCGATGTATTGCAGAGATTGCTGGATGCCCCGGATATCCGGGTGGTCCTTTTTTTAAGGAGCCGGGAACGAGCGGCATTGTATCAGCGCGAATGGGTGGACTCAGAGCGCTTGCGCTATGAGGTGGTCTCCAAGTACAACGGCGTATGGCTTGATCGCTGGTTTGAATCCCTCCGGCATTACCTGGTATATACCCGGAGCCAGCGGCTGTATAAATGGCTGAATTTCTTGGAGCGGCGAAATTTTATGCGCTACCTCGTAAGCAGCGGGATCAGTATGTTTTTGGCCCGCCGCTTATGGAGGAAGATGGCGCGCTGGGGAGATTTGCATCTTGTCCGCAACCCGGTCTTCTCTCCTTATTTTGAGAAATATCAGCCCCAGTGCGTTTTTCTGGCCAATCTTTTTGACGAGATGGAAATTGCGCTGCTTCGAGAAGCAAAACAGCGAAAAGTTCCGACAATCGGATTTATCGGCTCATGGGACAAAATTACGACCAAGGGATTTATCCGCATCTTGCCTGACCGGCTGATGGTACCGAATCGCTTTGTATGGGATGAGGCGCGGATATATGCAGATGCGGATCAAAAGACGCTTTCTCTCACCGGAATGCCGTCCTATGATCAATACGCAAAGCCGGACGGGATTCTTTCCCGGGAAGAATTTTTTAAGAAGATCGGCTGCGACCCCGCGACTCACCTTATGGTGCTTGCTCCTCCCGGAGCAAGCTTTGGGGGTGCGGACTGGGATGTCATAGATTTCCTGCACGCTCTTTTTGAAGATGGCGAGATACAGGACAAAGTATCACTGCTGGTACGCTTTCAGCCCAATGATTTCTCCCATCCGGAAGAGCTCGCGAAGCGTCCGTGGCTGCATTACGATATACCAGGGATACGCTTTTCTACCAAGCGCGGAACTGATTGGGATATGACCCCCTCGGAATTATTGCATCTGAAAAATACTCTTTTCCATTCCTCGCTGGTGCTGACATGCGGCTCCAGCATCGGTATTGATGCGGCGATCTTCGGGAAGCCGGTGATTACCCTGAATTTTGAGACCCAAGTCGGCCGGCCCCCGTTACAAAATCCGATACTGCGGTATGGGACAGTGCACATCCAGCGGGCATTTGCCACCGGCGGGATGCGTCTGGTAAATAACAAAGAGGAACTGCTCGCATGGATTCATGCCTATCTGGAGGATCCTTCGCTTGATGAGGAAAAACGCAGGCAGCTGGTCCAGACGCATTGCTGGCGTGTTGACGGAAGAGCAGGGGAGCGGATCGCAAATGGTATTATTGAAGCGTTAACAGGGACAAATCATGCGTAATAATTTAGGCAACGCGACAATTCTTGTAACCGGAGGGGCTGGGTTTATCGGCTCGCACTTCATACGGCATATTCTCGCAACCCAAACCAAGGCGCGGGTAGTGAACTTTGATAAGCTGACTTATTGCGGGAACCCCGACAATCTCCGAGACGCGGAAAAGAATCCTCGCTATGTGTTTGTGAAAGGCGATATTGCGGATCATAGAGCGGTAGAGGCGGTATACAAAAAATATCGGCCGCAGTATGTCGTCAATTTCGCCGCGAGCACCCATGTGGATCGCAGCATTCATCAGGGTGCCGAGGATTTCATTCATACCAATGTGCATGGCGTGCATACTCTGCTTGATGCGGCCCGCCGCGCCAAGGGGATGCAGAAGTTCGTCGCGGTGAGTACGGATGAGGTGTACGGCGATTTGCCGCTTTCGGGTAAAACAAGATTTACCGAGCATTCGTCCCTACATCCCAATTCGCCGTACGCGGGGAGCAAAGCAAGCGGCGATTTGCTGGCGCTCTCGCATTTCCGTACGTTCGGGACCCCGGTGGTCGTAACCCGCTCGGGCAACAATTTCGGCACGCACCAGTATCCCGAGAAGCTGATCCCGTTTTTCGTGCTGCGTCTCTTGGAAGGTAAGACCCTGCCGCTCTACGGCGACGGGAAGCACGTGCGCGACTGGATTTATGTGGGTGATCACTGCCGGGCGCTTGAACAAGTGCTCCTGCGGGGACGGGCCGGCGAGATTTATAATATCGGAGCAGGGAATGAGCGGACTAATCGACAGATTGCCGGACACATTCTTCATAACTTCGGAGCGCCCCGCTCGCGGATCGAGTTCGTCAGCGATCGGCCCGGGCATGACCGGCGCTATGCGCTGGATACGATTAAAATTCAGAAAGAACTCGGCTGGCGGCCGGCAGCGGCATTTGAAGACGAATTGGCTAATACGATACAATGGTATCGGGAGAACCCGCAGTGGATTGAGCGACTAAAGAAGCGGGCGGGGCCGATCAACCCGCATATTGTATGAGCGAGATCAAGGGCGTGATTTTGGCCGGGGGTCTGGGTACGCGCCTGCGGCCGCTTACTCTTATTACCAATAAGCACTTGCTGCCGGTTTATGACAAGCCGATGATTTTGTATCCGCTTGATACGCTCAAGCGATCGGGCATCGCGGACATAATGATGGTCTGCGGACGTGAACACGCCAGCCACTTTATGAATTTTTTGGGGTCGGGCAAATCCTTTGGGGTCAAACTTTCCTACGCGATTCAGGAGAAAAACGACGCGGGTATTGCGGATGCCTTGAGTTACGCCGAGGACTTTGCGGATCAGAGGAATGTCGCGGTGATTCTGGGAGACAATATTTTTGAGAAGGCCTTCCTCAAAGAGGTGAATAGTTTCAGCGCCGGCAGCGTCGGATTTTTCAAGAAAGTGCCGGATCCGCGCCGGTTTGGCGCGCCGGTCTTTGATAAGACCGGCCGAAGAATTATAGAGATCGAGGAAAAACCGCTGCGGCCCAAGTCGCCTTACGCCCACACAGGCTTCTATCTATTTGATGGCGGGGTGTTTGACGTCATTCGCACCCTGCGACCTTCAGCTCGGGGACAGCTTGAAATTACCGATGCTGTCAATCAGTACATCAAAACCAATCAATTCCGGTTTGCGTTCGTCAAAGGATTCTGGCAGGACGCGGGGACATTCGGCTCGCTGATGGCTGCGGCAAACTGGTTTGCTAAGCAAGCCCAGAGCGACAAATGAAACTCTCAGTTGTCATTCCGGTCTACAACGAGGCCCGGCATATTGAGGATGTACTTTCCCGGATGGAGACGGCGGACGCGTGCGGATTTGAAAAAGAGATAATCGTGGTGGATGACGGTTCCACTGACGGCACGACCAAGATCTTGCAGGGATTCAGAATACGGGACGGGTATCGCATCATCCGCCATCCTTTTAACCAAGGCAAGGGAGCCGCGCTAAAGACCGCCTTTAGCGCCGCCCAGGGCGAGTACATCCTTATTCAAGACGCTGACGAGGAGTATAACCCGGCCGACTGGCCGGCGCTCTTGGCGCCTATAATTGAGAAACGGGCTGAAGTGGTATTTGGCTCGCGGATGTTGATTCAAAACAACGTGCCTGTGAGTCGTATCTATTTTTACGGAGGGATCCTCATCTCCAAGATATTCAACGCGCTTTTTGGCACCAGCTTCACTGACATCGCCACCGGCTATAAAGTATTCCCGCGGCGTTGCGTCTTGCCACTGCTCTATTCCGCAAGCAATGACTTCGTCTTTGACATCGTGGAGTTGACGTATGTTTTATCCCGCTCGGCGCTGCTCGCCGAGGTGCCGATCCGCTATCGGGCCCGCAGCAGGAGAGAGGGCAAGAAGCTTGATTGGAGGCACGGATTAAAGTGCTTGGCGGCGATGGGAGAGATTAAGTTAGGATTAAGACGATTTTCCCAAGCAGAGAAAAGTTAAAACTGACTGCAGGCAGGCGGGACCACGCTCGGGTGCGAAAGATCTACAAAAAGCCGGTTGAGCATTTTCTAGGTGGTTGTTTCGGAATGTCGCCGTCAAGATAGGTGAAAACCAACTTTTCCATTTTCGCTTCTGCCGTTTTGATTTGTGCGGAAAGATTTTGAACCTCGCTTTGCGACGAGGAAGTTTCCTCGCGTTCCCACTCTTTCACTTTCGTTAGCATCCAATCGGTATATTCGTCGCAAAGCGAGATTGTTTGAAGCCGTGCCTTGATTTGCCGCGCAAGCTCCGGCTCTTGGATATAGGGTTGCGAACAGCGGCCGCGCTTTTTGGAGCAACGGTAATATCGGTACCGATTGCCCGATTTTCCGATTGCCCATTGCACGGAAATCATGGAGTTGCACTCGGCGCATCGGAATAATCCGGTGAACGGAAAATCGTGCTTGATTTTTCGCTTGCGCGGCCGCTCTTTCGTTTTCAATACTTTTTGCACGGCTTCAAACAATGCGGGAGAAAGAATTGGCAACATAAACAACCCTTGCGGCGTGGGCTCAAACCAAAATGTCGGAAAGCGCAA
>CAYIGN010000042.1:0-6678 GCA_964363055.1 uncultured Candidatus Saccharibacteria bacterium | reverse complement strand
ATTTTTGCGGTATTCGTGACTGAGCAAATCGCCGCCGCGACTGTCGCGACTGTTGGCTTTGCAATCACCATCTACTGGGCCACCAAATCCGTGCTGCAGCTTTTTGTGGCGCGGCTCATTGATAAAAACCACGGCGAGATTGACGATTTTTATTTCATGATTATAGGCGGGATTTTCAATGCGATCATCGTCTCCCTATATTATTTTGCAACCGACATTTGGCACGTATACCTTTTGCAATTTCTGATCGGGGTCGGGGATTCAATGCTCGTCCCGCCCTTTTACGCGATTTTTACGCGCCACATTGATAAAGGCAAAGAAGGGTTTGAGTGGGCGCTCTATTCAAGTTTCTCTTTGGGCGCCGGAGCCGCGCTTGGCGGTGCCTTGGGCGGGATACTGGCAACGGTGGTTGGATTTCGCGCGATGTTTCCATTGGTGGGAGTACTGGGATTTATCGCGACCATCATGCTGGTTTTCCTGAGGCCGTACATTAAGCCCAAAGTTCCTGAAGATCGCCTGCGGATTTTTATTGAGAAGGCAAAGATATGAAGCTCCGCGCGCAAGCGTGTGGCATCCTGAATTGCCGGACTCCTTGGCAGGATGAGCAATCAAGAGATCGCAAAAATTCTCCATGAGATGGCCGCACTCTACGAGATGGATGGAGTGGAGTTCAAGCCCCGCGCATACGAGAAAGCGGCCTTTGGGGTGGAGGCGCTGGATGAGGAGATGAAGGCAATCTACGAGCGCGGCGGTCTCAAGGCCCTGGAAGAGATTCCCGGGGTAGGCAAGGGCATTGCTTATCACATTGAGACCATTCTCAAAGGAAAGGATTTCAAAGAATACGGGCGGCTGAGGCGTAAAGTGCCGGTAGAGATTTCGGAGCTGACCGCGGTTGAAGGCGTGGGCCCCAAGACGGTTAAGATTCTCTATGAGAAACTGCGCATCCGCACCCTTGCGGATTTGGAGAGAGCTACGCGCGCCGGAAAGATCCGGCGTCTGGCGCGCTTTGGCCAAAAATCCGAGCGGAAGATTCTGAAAGGCATTGAGTTTTTGAAAAAATCCGGCGGCCGGCGGGTGTTGGGGCTCGTGCTTCCCGAAATCCGCGCCTTGGAAAAAATGATTCAGTCCTTCCCCGAAGTGGAGGATGCGTGCGTCGCCGGATCGGTACGGCGATGGAAAGAAACCATCGGCGACATTGACATCCTCGCAACCTCGGTCAAGCCCGAGAAAGTCACGGATCGCTTCCTTGGCCTCCCTCAGATTGCCGATGTCTATAGCCGCGGCCCAACCAAGACCATGGTGCGTCTGAAAGACGGTTTGGATGCGGACCTGCGCGTCGTTCCCAAGGAATCGTTCGGAGCGGCGCTCAATTATTTTACCGGCTCCAAGGATCATAACATTGCGTTGCGCGAGATTGCGATCAAAAAAGGGTGGAAATTGAATGAGTACGGCCTCTTCCAGAGCGCGGACAGGCGCGGACTAAAACGCGGACATACGCGGAAAGAAAAAATGATCGCTGGCCGAACCGAGGAGGACATATATAAAGCTCTCGGGCTTCGCTATATTGCGCCGGAGATCAGAGAGAATACTGGAGAAATCTCCGCTGCCTGGCAGAATAAACTGCCCGCACTTATGGGCTACGGCGAGCTCAAGGGCGATTTGCAGGTGCAGACCGACTGGACCGATGGCGAGAATTCGATTGAAGAGATGGCGAAAGCCGCGCAGGAAGCAGGATTAGAATATATTGCAATTACCGATCATACGCGCTCACTGGCCATGACCGGCGGAGCGGACGAGAAAAAGCTTCTTAAACAGATGGCGGAGATAGATAAGCTAAACGCCAAACGCCGAATGTCAAACGCTAAATTCAGAATATTGAAAGGCGCGGAGGTGAATATCGGTAAAGACGGGGCGCTGGATATAAAAGACGAGGTTCTCGCAAAATTGGATGTTGTCGGCGCGGCGGTGCACAGCCACTTCAATCTGTCGCGCGAAGAGCAAACCAAAAGAATTATCCGCGCAATGGAGAGCCCGCAAGTGGACATCATATTCCATCTCACCACTCGCGTGATCAACCGCAGACCGCCGATTGAGCTTGACATTGATGAAATCATCCTGGCGGCCAAGCGCACTGCTACGGTCTTGGAGATTGACGCCTATCCGGATCGGCTTGATATCAAGGATGAATACGTGCGCAAATGCGTGGAAACGGGAGTGAAAATGAGCATTGATTCAGACGCCCATTCGGCCGACCACTTCAAATATCTGGAAATCGGGATTGCGACTGCGCGGCGGGGGTGGGCCGCCAAGTATGATATTATCAATGCATGGCCGGTTGAGAAAATGTTAAAGATGTTGAAGTGATATGCCGGTAGAGCGATCCGCGGGAATCGTATTTTTTCGCGATACGCGTCGGGGTCGGCGGTATCTTGTGATTCGTTCTTCGCGCGAAGAGTCGGCGATCGCCAAAGGAAAGACAGTCGCTGAATTCTGGGATTTTCCAAAAGGACGGCTGGAGGCCGGAGAAACGGGGATTGATGCGGCGCGGCGAGAAGCAAGAGAAGAAACGGGGATTCAGGATTTTGAGCTGGCTAGGGGTTTCAAAAAGACGGTACGGTACTTCACCCGGCGCGAAGGCAAACCCACCCCCAAATTCGTCGCGATGTTCCTCGCCCGCGCCAGCGCCGCCCGCATCGCGCTTTCCTGGGAGCATGACAAAGCAGAATGGCTTCCGTATAAGGAAGCGCGCGAGCGCCTTGGGCTCCTCCAAATGAAAGGGGTGATTGATGCGGCGGAAGAATTTTTGAAAAAATAAAATCACTGCGGTATAGGCCGCAGTGATTTTATTTTGCTGCTTCTACTACTTTTTGGAATACATCTGGATGCCCGGCCGCGAGCGTCGCCAAAATCTTGCGATCAAGCTCAATATGTTTTTTCTTTAGCGCAGGGATGAGTTTGCTGTATGACAAGCCGTTCGTGCGTGCGGCAGCACCGATCCGCGTCTGCCACAAGGCGCGGAAGTCCCGCTTCTTATGTTTTCTGCCGACATAGGCATGCGACCAGGCATGCAGCAGCGCCTCGCGCGCGAGGCGCTCTTTGGACTTGCGCCCCCATTTGAAGCCCTTGGCATACTTGAGAAGCTTCTCTCTTCGTTTGTGGGCGATGACGCCCCGTTTGACGCGAACCATAGAAATAGCAACCGGTTTACGGGCTAAAGATACATTTTCATTTTCCTCTCCAGCGTTTTGGTAAATCCGGCGGCCTGTTTTTTCCGCAGTTGTACCCGGCGCGGCGCTTTGGCATTGAAATGATCCTGCCCGGGCCGGCGGTGGAGGAGTTTTCCGGTCTTGGTGAATTTGATGCGTTTGAGAATGGCTTTGCGCATATCGTTGCTAAAAGCCGAACGCTTAACGGTAATCGCGTCCGCCGTTTGGCGTTCAATGTTCGGCTACTTCTTGGTAATCACCGCGATAAACCCTTGCGGGAAGCGTCTGGGCGGCGATTCAAGAGTGAAGTCAACAGTAATCAGCTGCAGGAATTGGTTGAATTTTTCCAGCGCCAGGCCTCCGTGGGCTTTCTCCCGGCCTCTGAGGCGCATATCAATTCTTACTTTATCCCCCTCGGTCAGGAACTTGGCGATTTGCACCGCGCGCATCTGGAGGTCATGCTTGCCGGTGGTGAATCCAATCCTAACGCCCCGCACCCTGACCTGTTTTTGTTTTCCGCCGTGTTCGCGTTCAAACTTCTCATGCTCATACTTGAACTTGCCGAAATCCATGATCCGGCAGACCGGCGGGTTTGCGGTCGGCGCTATTTCAATTAAGTCCAGCCCCCGTTCCCGTGCCGAGCGGAGCGCCTCGCCGGTTTCAAGAATTCCCAGATTCTTCCCATTCTCGTCAATGACGCGAACTGGTGAAATCCGAATCCATTGATTGATGCGGTAGCGTCGCTGGATGGGTATGGGACTAAAGACAAATGACCAAAGACAGAAGCATTAGTCGTTCGTCTTTTGACGTTAGACAATCATCTGATGGAGATGAGGGGAATTGAACCCCTGTGTGGAAGATTAGGCAATCGGGATTGCTACGGGCGTATCCCCGCCTAAGTTTTGCAAAGCAAAATTTAGGCGGGGAAAGGATGTTCGATGGCTGTCGCGGCCCCTATCGAACATTGAGAACCGCCGAGCTTGATATATAACACCGACTATCAGCCGCACAAGCTTTGGCTGGCCGATGGCCTGCCGCCGTGATTAGGCGTAGGCGGGTACGAGATTGGCGCCGCCAAATGCGGCAGCAACCGTGTTTCGTACTTTGGTCAATAAGTTTGCACTTATTTTGTGCAGGAAGTTTAACGAGTATTCCTGCGTCCTCGGCCCGATCCCAATTGCGTCATGCTCCCATCGAAGCCGATCATCCCCATTTTGTCTCTCGCGCGACTTCCCGTTCCGCCTCTCGCCGCTTGATCACTTCCCGCTTATCCGCTTTTTTCTTGTGTCGCGCGAGTCCGATCAGCAGTTTTATTCTGCCGCGCTTACTATACACTTTAAGCGGCACGATTGTCAAACCTTTCGTACTGGCCGCACCCAGAAGCTCGCGTAGTTCTTGTTTGTGCAGGAGCAGCCGCCGGGAGCGGGTCGGATCATAATCCGGCGGCGTATTTCTGGCTTGATAGGGCGGAATGGCCGCATTCAGCAGCCATGCCTCGTCATTTTTTATAACCGCAAAAGAGCCGGCGAGGTTTATGCGCCCACTCTTCACTGCCTTTACTTCAAACCCGTAGAGCTCGATCCCGGCCTCCAAGGTCTGGAGGATTTCGTAATCAAATCGGGCGCGGCGGTTAACAGAGAGGTCGGGCATGTTATTCTTAAAGATAGCACATTTTTCTAATTTTGGAGCGTACCCTCGTCGAAAGGAGTGTTTATCATGGCGGCTGACGAAGAATTGAAGAAAGTCCAGATCAATTTTAGTGGTGAAGCGTTGGCCGAGCTCGATCTGCTTCAAAGATAGATCCAGGCGCTATCGCGGGCACAGACAATTCTAGGACTTACGCGTTTGGGTAAATATCACCCTTTTCTGTCATTCCCGCGAAAGCGGGAATCCAGCAGATAAGCCGTTATTTGACGCTCTGGATTCCCGATCACGCCTGTCCTCGCATAAGCGGGGATCGGGAATGACACCAAACGCGTAAGTCCTAAATTCGTTACGGACTGCGGTTACTCCAGTGGGTCGCTGAAGAGATCCACAAAGGAAACAAACTTTGTCTAGAGCGGTCTGAGGGAATCAGAGAGGTGTTCTTGCCCTTTATTAAGCAACGGGGTTAACGCAAGATCAATGTGTATAACCCTTTATCTTGGGCCCTTCGGGGCCTTTTTCTTTTGGGCGGGATCCACTTTCAACGATGGTTCACGATCGTGCGAATTGTTGAAAGTCAAATGTTGCGGGTATTGTAAGCGTGGGGTTTCCTCGGTCTCGTTTTCCTGATAGAGTGGCTGTATGTTCAGAGCGAAAATCAGACAACTAATTTCGGAGGCCGCGAGAGAGAGATTTGGGATACTTGACGCTTCAGAATTTTCAGTTATACCTCCGGAAAATCTTGAACACGGGGATTATGCGATCAATGCGGCGCTGGTGCTGGCAAAGGTACTGGGCAAGAATCCTATGGAGATCGCTTCGGCGGCTGCCGAAGAGCTCGGATCTCGGAGCTCGGAGCTCGGAAAAGTAGAGGTCGCGCCGCCCGGGTTTATCAATTTTTTCTTGAGCGAGCGCGCCCTGCAGGGCGCGCTCGCGGATGTCCTCGCGCATCCGGACGCATGGGGCAAGAGCGACATTGGCAAAGGCAAAATCGTGATGGTGGAATATTTTCAGCTCAATATCGCGAAGCGGCCGCACATCGGGCACATCCGATCTGCCATTATCGGTGATGCGCTCAAGCGAATTTTGCAATCGCAAGGATACAATGCGGTCTCGGATACTCATATTGGCGACTGGGGCACGCAGTTCGGTATTTTACTTTGGGAGATAAAAGAACAATCAATCGCCACTACCGCTTTTGAGAATCTATCGTTTGATCAAACATTCACAGAACTGGAAAATCTATATCAGGCAGGAGTGCATCGTGTTGAAAATACGCCGGGCGGACGAGACCGCGCCAAAGCGGAATTTGCAAAATTAGAACAAGGAGACGGCGAAAATAGGGAAATTTGGAGATGGCTGGTGGATGTTTCGATGAAAAAGCTGGAAGAGAGCTCTGCACGTCTTAACCTCCTGCCTTTCGACGAACACCGCGGCGAGAGTTTTTATGAGGACAAAATGGCGCCGATTGTGGAGATGGTTTTGCAAAAAGGTATTGCAAAAAAAACAGATGACGGCGCAGTGGTGGTGGATCTGACCAGCGAAGGTCTGGATGAGGCGATCATGATAAAGTCCGACGGCGCGTCCACCTATCTCCTGCGCGATCTTGCGACCATCCGCTACCGCAGAGAGCAGTGGAATTTTTGGAAAAATCTCTATGTGGTGGACGTGCGTCAATCCCATCATTTCCGACAAGTGTTTCGGGTGGCGGAGCTTTTGGGATTTGACGGGGCGGGCGAGAGCGAGCACATAGAATACGGCTTTATGTCGCTCCCCACGGGCGCCATAAGCACGCGTGCGGGCAATACGATTTCACTCGAAAGCGTCT
>CAYIGN010000041.1:0-6698 GCA_964363055.1 uncultured Candidatus Saccharibacteria bacterium | reverse complement strand
AGAGTTTTTAGTGCCATGCAGTACTCCCACGCGGCCCCCGGCGAAGCGCGCGGCATGCTTACCGGTGTTCACTCCGAGGCCGCTGGCTTCTACCCCGATTATTTTAACTCCTTAAAGAAGGTGAGACGGGCAGCAGCGGAGACAATGCTGCTGCCCGCCGTGTTACTCATCCGAGGCAGCACCTTGTGCCATCAACCGACGTACATATGCATCAACGCTCTGCGGGATGAGGTATCCCGCATCATCCAATGCCATAACTATAGGATCTTTGGCATTAAAGGATCCATTGATGACTTTCCGCCCTCCTTCCAGGAAACGGGATTCCCTCACCAAAATCGATCCCCAAACAATACAAGCGCCATCCGTTTCCTTGACCCCGACCACCTTTATCAGGTCAAATTCCAGCCGTTCAAGCTCAATGTAGGGCCAAATCGGCTCAGGGCGGCAAGAAACCCGCTGCTTTGGAAAGGGCTCCGGGATACGGACCCCGAACACGGCTTTATCCATACTTCCCTCCTGTTCCCAGAGGTGGGTGCGAGGAATACGGCCGCCAGAACGTTTAACTGACCACCGCGATGGTCGCCACTCCCACTCGTCGGATCCAATCCACATAACGCTCCTCCTCTCCGATCTATTGATCCTATAGTTTTGACAGGCACTCGATCACCTCGGATTGTGAAAGATCCTTCCAGCGCTACATTTTGCGCTGGTGGACATATACTTTAATATCGCAGATATAGGTTCATCAGCACAAAACAAAAGCGCCTTGGGCAAAGTCCGGGAGGCGCTTGGAACGACGATCAGGTGATAACGGATTTATGCGGACGCCAAACATGGACTTTGCGAATCTTGCAAAGCCCGCCACCATGCTGCCATTTGTCTGGAATAAACCCGTTCCATAATGTAAAATCAAATCTACTGTGAAATGATTTTTCTGTCAAGCGCTAGTGTGGATAAATGCAAACCTGTCCCATCACAACA
This sequence comes from uncultured Candidatus Saccharibacteria bacterium, assembly GCA_964363055.1. Lineage (GTDB taxonomy): Bacteria > Patescibacteriota > Minisyncoccia > Sungbacterales > HO2-52-23 > CAYIGN01. The sequence goes on along the minus strand of CAYIGN010000041.1, from coordinate 5,717 downwards.
TAATTCTTATTGTGTCATTCCCGCGAAACTTGTCCCCCGAGCTGATCGGGGGCAGGCTCTCACGAAACTTGTCCTCATGAAAATGGGGAGTGGGGAGCGGGAATCCAGCCATATTACAATTTTGGATCCCCGCTTTCGCGGGGATGACAGCTGGCTGTTTCATGCGCTATGTCATAATGGTATAGGTGTGGATAAATGCAAAACTCGGACTTTTATCGCGATCTGTCGCGATAAAAGTCCGAGAGGACTTCTTTTATGGGTCAAAACGATTTGCGGCCGGTCACCCGAAGGCGCCGGCCGTCTGCTATGATAAAGACAGGATTTTCCGTAATTTATCCCTCCCTTTAGCGATAAGTTCTGAAAGTTCAGAAAGATCGCCTTTCACCTCCGGTTCCACGTCCGGCCGAAAGCGGTATCTGTCAAAGATCTCCATCACCGCGAGGAGTGCTGGGTATGCGTCCTCCAATGTCTCTATGCGGCAATAGCGAGGTTCTCGATCAGTAGAGCCATACCCAATGACTTTAGATTTCATGGCTTCATCCTCCGAAAGAACCATTACCCTTGTCTGCAATTCTATACAGACAATCAAAGCCCCCGGACGGTCCGGGGGCTTTGGAACAAATATTCGTTCTTGACTTGTTGTGATTACGACAATGAACAATCCATTCCAAAACTCCCGGCTGGACCAGCCCGCTTGAAGATAAATATAAAGGAGTTGTAGGAGTGCTTATGTATCATAGATTAACACATAACTGTTACTGGAGTTTTTGTCAAACGCTGGTTTTCCACAGGCACAAAGATCGTAGGACTCCGTCCCAACCATGCGAGCGCCGCGGCTCTCGCTTTGCTATTTTCTCGGGGTATAATGGGGGTAATGCAGATTGAAGTGGACAAGAAGGCCCTTGCCTACACGCTGGAATTATTGATCGCGGCCGGGATTATCAGTGTCTCTGGGCATTTTATCATGCGCGATGCCGCCGCACTTTTGATGCAATCTCGATCCTATGAAGTGGGCGAGTTGCCGCCGGTAGCACCGGCAGACGAGAACTTGTTTTATATTGAGCCGCCGGGAGACAAGCCCGTTTTTCTGACCAAGGAGGCGCTTCTTAAGAAACGCGAGGCCTTGGTATGGGAAGAGCGCGATTTTGTCTTTGCCGACCTCAGGGACAAGACCCTGGCCTTGTATGAGCGCGGAGCAATGCGTCAGACCTACCCGATCATTGCCCAGGCAAGCGAAGGGAGTTTCTTTGACGCGCCGCAGGGTCTTTACGTTATTCAAGGCAAAGCCGAGAATCATGTCTCGCAGATTGAGCGCAGGCGCTTCTCTTGGGCGATTTATCTTTTCGGCAACTATCTTATCCATTCCCAGACACAGCTGCGCCCGACTGCAGCTGGGAATGCCGCGCTGGTCCGAACTTTTTCCGACGGCGGCATCCAGCTCGCTCCCGCAGACGCGCGTGATCTTTTTAGTAAAGTAAGAGAGGGGATGCCGGTACTCATCGCCGGCGCCAATTCTCCAAATGGAATTCACTTCACCTATTTCCGCAGGACCAACCTGCCGCATCGCGTGCCGGAAGTGACTGCCGCCTCTGCTCTTGCCATGGACCTGGAGACAGGCGAGATATTGTTTGAAAAAAATAAAAATGATGCGTATCCGACCGCCTCCCTCACCAAACTGATGACCGCAGTAGTTGCCCGGGAAGCGATAGAGCCGGAGGAGCTCTTAACAATAAGTAAAGAGGCGCTCGCGACCTATGGCGACTCAGCCGGGCTTGTGAAAGGCGAGGTATTCCGCTCCGCGGATCTGCTCCTTGCGTTAATTCTGCCTTCGAGCAACGACGCCGCGGCGGTTTACGCCGAGGCGGTGCCGGACCTGGTCAACAGGATGAATGAAAAGGCGGACGCGCTTGGACTCTACCGCACGTTTTTTGCCGATGCCAGCGGCCTCTCACGGGACAATGTAACCAGCGCCGGCGATCTTTACGCGCTTCTTCGCTATATTGATTCCCGCGATCCGGAACTGCTGACACTGAGTCGTGAGAAGATCGCAATTCGCACTTCCGAGGGGAAAAAGAAACAGCATGTCTGGACCAATATCAATTGGCTGAGGGACGACAAGCGGTTTTTGGGCGGAAAAGCCGGTTTCACCGACGACTCATTGCAGACCATGGCCGGCATCTGGCAGGTGCGGGTGTCTGAGCACGGGGGTCGGCGTGTAGCGATTCTCCTCCTCGGTTCTCGGAGCCGCGTCCGGGACGTGCGCTCACTAATTGATTATCTTGAAAAGGACTTTGTGTACGGGTTTGCTTACGCGACTGATAAAAATACATCGCTCCCGGCGACCTCAGCTGCGGATAACTCCGGGGCAGAGAGTTCATTGCGGGGTGCGGGGCCTTGATTAATGCGTCCCGCGAGGTACAATTAGGCCTTTCTCCACCAAGCCCGGCGTTGGGCGCTTGAGTCCAAAATCAAGCCCAGGTCCAGCGCTGTTCACAACCCCACTTGCATACTTATATCATTATAGAGTAGGATCAAGGTTATATGGCCGAAGGATATTGCGTTAAGTGTCATGCCAAGCGCCAGATGCGGAATGACAAGGAGGTTACCATGCCGGGGCGGGGAGGAGAGCGTAGAGCGCTGACCGGGACCTGCTCGGTCTGTGGCACGAAAATGTTTAAGATTCTCGGGAAGGCATCGTCCGAGATGAAAAAGGCGGCTTAGCCCCTTTTTCGCAGAAAGATTGAACTTCTGAATTCGGTCCCTGTTGCCCGGCCGTTTTTTCTATGATCTACCCACCCACTATACTCGTCATTTTCGGCGCAACCGGGGACCTTGTACGGCGCAAAATCATACCCGCGCTCTGGCATCTGTTTGATGAAAAGAAGTTTCCTCCTGCTTTTTCCGTGGTGGGCGTCTCGCGCCGCGACCTGACGCAGGGTGAATTTCGCGCGCATATTTCCGCCGCACTCCCGCCTGCTGCGGAAAATAGCGCTCGGTCCGATCGCGCCGCCTTTCTCAGTATCTTCACATTTGTACAAGGACTCTTTGAGCACAAAGCGGTCTATCGGCATATAGGCAAGAGGCTCCAGGAGATTGAGCGGCAGTCGGGCGTCTGCACTAATAAACTTTTCTATCTGGCCGTGACGCCGGATATGTACCGGACGCTGCTTACCAATCTCGCGCATTCCGGATTGAGCGCTCCGTGCGCGGATGAATCGGGGCGTGTCCAGTCCCAGTTGGAAGTAACTGAGGCTGGGCGGACCTCCCGCCTTTTGTCGGCAAAAGAGAGCAGGCGCGAAGCGCAGCCGACAAAAAGTGAGGGGTGGAGCCGCATCATTGTGGAAAAGCCGTTCGGAAAGGATGCCGATACTGCCCAGGCGCTTGATGAGCTGTTAGGAGAGTTGTTCCATGAGGAGCAGATCTACCGTCTTGATCATTATCTCGCAAAGGAGATGATTCAAAATATCCTTGCGTTCCGGTTCTCCAACAACCTATTTGAATCAAGCTGGGACCGCGGGATGATCGAGCGGATTGATATCCGGCTGTGGGAGCGGATCGGCGTCGAGGAACGCGGCGCTTTTTACGACGGCGTGGGGGCGCTATGCGACATCGGGCAAAACCATCTCCTCCAGGTGCTCGCCTTGGTGACCATGGACCGGCCGGAAGGTCTTTCGGCGCCCTCATTGCGGGCTAAGCGCGCCGAAATATTGCGCACCCTAAGGGCCCCTTCCAAAAAAGAGATTGCGGATACCAGCGTGCGCGCCCAGTATGAGGGGTACCGAGCAATCCGCGGAGTGGCGCCCGATTCCCAAACCGAGACCTACTTCCGGATCAATGCCGCGTTTGATGCGCCCCGATGGAGAGGGGTTCCGGTAATGCTGGAGGGCGGTAAGCGGCTGGGCGAGCAGCGCAAAGAAATCGTGATCACCCTGCGTCATCCATTGCCGTGTCTTTGCCCGGCAGGAGCACCGCAACATTTCAAAAATAGGATTGTTATCTCTCTTGAACCGGAGGAGAAAATCACAATTCATTTCTGGTCCAAAAAGCCCGGCTTCACCTATGATCTTGAAGAAAGGACATTCACGTTTCTCCTGCGCGAAACCGGCCGGAGAGCGCAATACGTTGAGGAGTATAAAAAGCTGCTGCTTGACTGTATTACCGGCGATCAGACCCTCTTTGTCAGTACGGAGGAAGTTAAAGCTATGTGGCGCTTCATTGATCCGATCACTGACGCCTGGCGGGAAAATGCCCCGCCGCTTCTTAGCTATACACCCGACACAAATGAAATTGTGGAGCGGGCCCCATTAGAGACCCGCGCCGAAGGCACGGCATCCAGACGCGCGTCGGGATTGCGTCTAGGCGAGCGGGCGGGAGAGAAAACCGAGATAGGGCTTCCGACTGCCTCGCCGCCGAAAAGAGAGATCGGCGTAATCGGACTGGGGAAGATGGGGAATGGCATTGCCGCGCATCTACTTGCGCAAGGATGGCGGGTAGTGGTCTTCAACCGCAGTCCAGCGCCAATAGAGGAGATGGCGCGCCACGGCGCGGTGCCGGCTGTGGATCTTGGTGATTTTGCGGCACGGCTCTCGTCCCCGCGTCTGGTCTGGCTTATGCTAACCGCGGGTGCTGCAGTTGATGATATCCTTTTTGGTAAACAGGGGCTGGCGCATCTCCTTGCAAAGGGCGATGTCGTTATTGACGGCGGCAATTCGTTTTACAAGGACTCAATCCGCCGGGCGCAGAAACTCAGCCGCCGCGGCATCCGATTGCTCGATGTTGGCGTATCCGGCGGGCCGGAGGGTGCCCGCAAGGGCGCGTGCGTCATGATCGGCGGCAAAAAAGAAGTTTATGAACGAAATGAGGCGCTCTTCCGCGACCTTGCCGTTCCAGGAGGGTACGCGTATCTGGGAAAAACAGGCGCAGGACATTTTGCAAAAATGGTGCACAACGGCATTGAGTACGGCATGATGCAGTCGCTGGCGGAAGGATTTGCGCTAATGAAAAAATCGCCTTTCCGACTCGATCTCGAAAAAGTTGCAGAAGTGTATAATCACGGCAGCGTGATTGAATCGCGGCTGGCGGGGTGGCTCAGGAGCGCTTACGAGCAATACGGTGAGGATTTGAAAGGAGTATCGGGCGTGGTTGGCCGCACCGGAGAAGGCGAGTGGACAGTGAAAACCGCGCGGCAATGGAAAATCCCGACGCCGATCATCAAAGGTGCGGTTAACTTTCGTGTGAAATCAAAAGAGAGCCCCAGCTACATAGGAAAAATCCTCTCGGCATTGCGAAATCAGTTCGGGGGACATAGTATCAGGAATGAACAATGAGGGATGCAATAAAAAATTTTGCGGCGCAGTTTGCGTGGGAGCCGCGGATTGAGAATATCGGGCGTTGGCAAGAGCGCGACCGGTTTATCGTCGCCGGCATGGGAGGATCGCATCTGGCAGCCGGACTGCTGGGAATCTGCAGACCGGAACTCGATTTGATAATCCATCGCGATTATGGTCTGCCGCCGCTTTCCAAAGAAGCCCTGGCCGGACGGCTGGTCATCGCCAGTTCCTATTCAGGCAACACCGAGGAGACGGTTGACGCGTTTGAAGAAGCGGGAAAACAGGGTTTAGCGCGGGCAGCGATTTCGGTCGGCGGAAAACTGCTCCAACTCGCTGAAGAATCCGGCGTCCCGTACATCCAGATGCCCGATACCGGCATCCAGCCGC
>CAYIGN010000040.1:0-6704 GCA_964363055.1 uncultured Candidatus Saccharibacteria bacterium | reverse complement strand
CCCACGGGCGCCATAAGCACGCGTGCGGGCAATACGATTTCACTCGAAAGCGTCTTAAATGAAGCCGAAGAGCGGGCGCGAAAAGTGATAGTCGAGAAAAATCCGGATTTGGAAAACGCGGACGAGGTGGCGCGCATGGTCGGACTCGGGGCATTGAAATATTTTGACTTGTCGCATCATCGTCGTTCGGACATCGTGTTTCGTTGGGATGAGGCGCTTTCGTTTGACGGCAACGCCGGGCCATATCTGCAATATACCTATGCGCGTCTGAAAAGCATCCTCCGCAAATTAGACGGGCAGGCGCATATTAAGGTTCCAAATGCCGTTGGGATGGATGCGTTGGAGCATCATCTGCTTGCCGGGTTACTCCGATTCCCGGAGGCGATTGAAGATGCACTGACGGATTTTACTCCGAATACCCTGGCGAACTATCTTTACGGACTTGCGAAGTCCGTAAATGAGTTTTACCACTCGCACCCCGTGATTCAAGAGCAAGAGCGGGGTAAGCGCGAGTTGCGTATCTGTTTGATCGCTGGCGTCGTGTTGACCTTATCTAAGGGGCTTTCACTCCTGGGTATTGCCGCGCCGGAGAAAATGTAAGCCTAGAATTTATATGCCGTCTCGTGAGTCGCAACAATTCAATCTGCCGGAACAGGAAGAAAAAATCCTGAAGTTCTGGGAAGAGCGGAAGATTTTTAAGAAATCCCTTGCAAAAAATAAAAAAGGGAAGACCTTTGTATTCTATGAGGGGCCGCCGGGCGCCAACGGCGCGCCCGGGATTCATCATGTGGAGGCGCGAGCGTTTAAGGATATAATCCTGCGTTACAAAACAATGCGCGGTTTTTATGTGCCGCGCCAAGCAGGTTGGGATACGCACGGTCTTCCGGTAGAACTGCAAGTGGAGAAGAATCTCGGATTCAAGACCAAACAGGACATAGAAAATTACGGCATCGCGAGATTCAACGCCGAGGCCAAAAAATCGGTCTGGGAATATAAGGGAGAATGGGAACGCATGACCAAGCGAATGGGCTTTTGGATTGATATGGAGCATCCTTATATCACTTACGAGACGAGCTATATCGAGACACTCTGGCGGATCATCAAAGAATTCTGGAAGAAAGGATTACTCTATGAGGATTTCAAAGTTGTCCCATGGTGCCCGCGCTGCCAAACCGGGCTTTCCAGCCACGAGGTGGGATTGGGGTATAAAGAGGTGGAAGATACGGCGGTGTATGTGAAATTCAAAGTGAAGCCGCGACAGAAGATCGGAGAGTTTGTGACGGATGATAGTACCTATATTCTTTCTTGGACCACTACGCCGTGGACTCTGCCCGGGAATGTGGCGCTTGCGGTCGGGGAACATATCGAATATGCGATGATAGAGTTAGGCGGGGAACGTCTTATCCTCGCGACCTCGCGGCTTGATGCGGTCATCGGTAAAGAAGCGCGTGTCGTTAAGAAGCTCTCCGCAAGAGATCTTGTGGGTCTTGGGTATGAGCCGCTTTTTGATGTGCGGGAGTTGCAGTCGGAAAAATCCCATCGTGTCTATGCAGCGCCCTTTGTTTCTGCCGGTGAAGGCACCGGCATAGTCCATACCGCGGTGATGTACGGCGAAGACGACTACCGCCTTGGCTCGGAAATCGGTCTTCCCAAAGTTCACACCGTGACTGAAGACGGCAGGTTTATTGACGAACTGGTGGAGAAGGATGACTGTACACACACTGTCCGATCGGACAGTGTGTGTACAGTATGCGGGTTGGGAGGCATGCTAGTGAAAGATAAAGCAGCGGAGGAGAGGATTCTGAAAATCTTGGAGGATAAGAACCTACTTTTCAAAAAAGAAAAATACCGCCACGAATACCCGTATTGCTGGCGGTGCGAGACGCCGCTTCTCTACTACGCGCGCAAGGCCTGGTGGGTGAAGACCACGGCGGTAAAGAAGCAGTTGCTTGCGAATAACGAAAAGATCAACTGGATCCCTGAACATATCAAGCACGGCCGCTTTGGAGAATTTCTGCGGGACCTGCGCGACTGGGCCTTTTCGCGCGAGCGGTATTGGGGGACACCTTTGCCTATTTGGAGGTGCGATAATAAGAATTGTACAGGAATGGAAGTAGTTGGCTCGCTTGCTGAACTGGAAAAACGCGCTGATCGTCTTCCGCGCGATGAGAACGGAGAAGTGAATCTGCATCGGCCGTATGTGGATGAACTGACTTTTGGTTGCGGCAAGTGCGAAGGCACAATGCGGAGAGTGCTGGAGGTGGCGGACGTGTGGTTTGATTCAGGAGCAATGCCTTTCGCAAGCGCGAACCCGGGGTTCGCGCTTGCCCAAAATCAAAAATCAAAAATCAAAAATCAAAATTTTGGAAAGGACTTATTATATCCGGCGGATTATATCTGCGAGGCAGTGGATCAGACCCGCGGATGGTTTTATACCCTGCTTGCGGTGGGGACTTTGCTTGGTCGCGGCCCGGCTTACAAAAACGTCATTTCTCTGGGGCACGTGCTTGATAAAAACGGGCAGAAGATGTCTAAGTCCAAAGGCAATGTAGTCAACCCCTGGGAGATGATGCAGAAATACGGGGCGGACGCCCTGCGTTGGTATTTCTATACAGTCAATGCCCCGGGCGATCCGAAGTTGTTTGATGAGAAAGATGTGGGACTGCGCCGGCGTGGATTTGTGGGGACGCTCTGGAACTCATTCGTGTTTTGGGACACTTATGTTAAAAACCTCAAACCTCAAACCTCAAACCTCAAACCTCAAAATATATTAGATCGCTGGATTCTGGCGGACTTGAATATGCTTGTCGCAGCGGTGACGCGGGCACTAGAAGCGTACGATTTGGTCGCTGCGGCGCGGAGGATTGACGATTTTACCATCAATGATTTTTCCCAATGGTATATTCGCCGCTCACGCAGACGGGTTCAGCATCCTAAAAGCGCGCAGGAGCAAAATGAGGCCGCAGTGGTGATGGCGTGGGTTTTACTGACGCTAGCAGAACTCTCCGCGCCCTTTGCGCCGTTTGTAAGCGAGGCGATATATCAGGGCTTACGCAAAAAAATGGGATTAAAAGAGGAAAGTGTGCATCTTCGTTCTTGGCCGAAGTCGAGGCCAATGAGGAGAGGTGAAGGACGGCTTATTTCTGGTGCTATAGCAGCGCGGCGCATCGTCGCCGGAGCATTGAAGCAGCGCGCCGATGCGGGTATCAAAATCCGTCAACCCCTTAGAATGCTTGAGATATCAAGAACAAAATACAAGCATGATAGGTCAGAGCTCAAGGATTGGGAGGATGTGATCAGAGAAGAGATAAATGTCAAAAAGGTTGAATTCACCTTTAGGGTTGATGATGTAAAACTTAATACGGAGATCACGGCTGAGCTTCGCGAAGAAGGCATCGCGCGCGAATTTGTGCGGATCGTGCAGGATATGCGCCGGGACGCCAGATTCAAGCCACAGCAGGAGATCCGCTGCCAGATCGCAGGCAGCGAGCGGCTGAAAAAAGTCATAGTTAAACAGAAGCAGGAAATTGCCCGTGACATCAACGCGCGCGAGATAAGAGCCGGCGGTAAAAAGAAATTCAAGGTAGAGCGCGAGACCGAAATCGGGGGAGAGAAGATTTGGGTAGGAATTGCAAGTTGACTTTTATGTACACCACTCAAGGCATTATCCTAAAAAAGATGGATGTCGGAGAGGCCGATGCTCTCTATACGATCTACACCAAGGACTTTGGTAAGATCCAGGCGCTGGCGCGGGGCATCCGCAAAGAGGGCGCAAAGTTGCGCGGGCACCTGGAGTCATTGTCATTGAGTGCGATTCGCTTTGTGGCTGGGAGAGGGAGGGAAAGGTTGATTGCCGCCTCGCTCATCTGTTTTGGGGAGGGGATGCGCAGCCGCGAGACGACGTTGGGCCTCGCCTTCCAGATTGCAGAACGGATTGACACGCATTGTTTTCCCGGAGAGCGAGATGCGGCCTTATGGGAATTACTCTCTGGGAGTTTATCCATGCTTGACGGCTCGACATTCGATGACGGCGCTGCCCCGCGCTTCCTGCAGGAATTTGACGCGCGTCTCCAGATGTGCCTGGGCTACGGGAGCGGAGATAGAGGGGGCGAGGATACGGTCGTAGCAGGAGATCCATCAATGGCGTACAATTGAGATAAAAATCCGCCCAATCCGCATGGATAAATTAGAAGAACTTGAAGAGGAACTATACGGCAAAGGAGAGGAGCCGCTTGCCAAGCGCCGGCAACGCCATTTTGCGCTGCCGTCGATATCGCGCGACCTTCGGACAAGCTGGAGCAGCGGAGAAAAAACAAAGCCGCTATTACAGCGGCTGGCGGTTGGTAAGACCGCTTTGTTTTTGGCGGCCACTCTGTTTTTATTCCTGGGGGCAGGAGCTGTATTTGTATGGTTTTATATGGGGATTGAGCGCACTGAAGCAACTATTTCGATCGCCGGTCGCGATTCGCTTGAAGGCGGAGAGTTGGCGGTAATCACGGTCACTGTCAAAAATGTCTCCTCAACCGCGCTCCAGGAATCGGAGCTTGCGATCACCATACCCGCAGGATCATCCATTCAGGACAAGTCGGGTGTGGAATTGCCCAGCCCCCCCCGGATAATAGAGCGAGTGGGTACTCTGGGCCCGGGTGAGGAGCGGACTGTTGAGCTCACGGCGCGAATCTTTGGTAAAGAAGGGGAAGCCAAAGAAGTTGTTGCGACGCTCTGGTATCGTCCCGAACGTCTACGCGCGCGCTTCTCGTCCGAGGCGCGCAAATCCTTTACCATCAGCCGCGTGCCGTTGGCTCTTTTCTGGGAGATGCCGGAGACGGTGGTGCCGCGTCAAAACATACACTTCACTCTCCGCTTTAGTTCGCAGGCGCGTTCCCGTTATGAAGGGCTGTGGGCACGAATTGATTACCCGCCGGGTTTTACCCCGGGTGAGGCGGATCCTAAGCCAGATGTGGGCGACACGCTCTGGAAGATTGGGACGCTGGAGCCGGGCGGAGAAGGAAAAATTGCGCTGGCGGGCAGTTTCTTGGGTGAAGGAGGAAAGCGTCAGTCCCTCCATGCCGGCATTGGCATCTTTGATGAGCTTACCAAGGAATGGAGGCCGTGGCGCGAATCAACTAAAGAGGTTACCCTCTCGGTTAGCCCCTTTCTCCTGGAGACCACTCTTGGCGGAAAACGGGAAGGAGTTGTCCGGCCGGGCGAGCGGCTGGCCTTTACCGTCCGGTATGAAAACCGAACCGCCATCGCGGTGAAGAATGTTTCGGTACGCGCTGCGCTGGAGGGCGAGATTATTGATATCAATACGCTTTCAATCGGCAACGGCGGGGTGTTTGACTTTCCTACTAAGACAATTGTGTGGGGACCGGGCGGCACGCCCGGCCTGCAGGAGGCGGAGCCGGGCGAGGGGGGAGATCTGCAGTTCACGGTCCAGACCCATAGCCGCCCGCCAGTGCGCACTGCCGAGGATCGCAATCTACTTGTCCGCGCGCGCGCATCCATCGCCGCTCCGCAATTACCCAAAGAATTTGAAGGGAGCCGGTTGAGTCCGGACGATGCGATTGAATTCAAAGTCGCCTCGGTCCTGCTTTTTGCTGGACGCGCGGCATTCTATTCGTCGCCGATCCCAAATAGCGGCCCTCTCCCGCCCAAAGTCGGCGAGCGCACTTCCTATACCATAACCTATGAGATTCGGAATTTTACGAATGAGCTTGGGAATGTAGAGGTTCGCGGATTTCTTCCGCCCAATGTCAAGTGGGAGAATAGTGTTTCCCCGCGCGGGGCCGACATCCATTTTGAATCAGCTTCAGGCGAAATTCGCTGGCGCATCGGCAAAATTCCGCCTGGAACCGGCGTCCTCACCCCCGCGCTTATCGGCGCATTCCAAGTATCCGTAGTGCCATCCGAGGTAGATGTGGGCAAGGCATTGACGCTGGTCAGAGAATCAAAACTGCGCGGTCGCGACATCTTCACAGCCGAAGACCTAGCGCTGAAGGTCGGAACACTCACCACTGAATTGAGAGAAGATCCAGCCACCAAAGCAGAAGAATGGACAGTAGTGCGATAGATTGCGCAGGCTAAGCTTTTTACATTTATTTACATTTACTCCGGCTTACTTCACTTGTCACATCTAAAATCTGAGTGAAGCCCAACCCAATTCGCTTTACGGAGGAGGGTTTGATCCCGCGACGCCGCGGGGATTTACCCCCACACCAAAATTTTGGTGTGGGGGTTTATTTTTGCGCTGGTTCGTGTTACGGTTGGACTTATGGAATCATCCCAGCTGATGGAAAAGATTACGGCACTCGCCAAGCGCCGCGGATTTATCTTTCCCGGCTCGGAAATCTACGGCGGGCTGGCCGGTACTTGGGATTACGGCCCGCTCGGAGTGGAATTGAAAAATAACATCAAGCGCGAATTCTGGCGCGCAATGGTTTATGAGCGGGAGGATGTGGTGGGGATGGATGCGGCGATTTTAATGAACCCCAGAGTGTGGGAAGCATCCGGACACACCGTGGCGTTTTCGGATCCGTTGGTGGAGTGCAAATTATGCCATGTCCGCATCCGCGCGGATAATGGAGAAGAAATCGTCGCGCATGCAAAGACGCACGACGGGAAAGGGCAGTGGACCGCGCCGCGGCAATTTAATCTTTTGGTCCAAGCGCAGCTCGGCGCGGTAGAGGGCGAAAAAGAGACGG
>CAYIGN010000039.1:4252-6834 GCA_964363055.1 uncultured Candidatus Saccharibacteria bacterium | reverse complement strand
TGCAGAAATCCGCCGATTGCAGCCCAAATGCATTTTTGAGATGGGTTCTAATCACGTTCAACACTCGGTGTTGAACATCCGACGGCCCGTAGCTCAACGGCAGAGCATCCGTCTTATACACGGAGGGTTTGGAGGTTCGAGTCCTCCCGGGCCGATTTTTATTTGCGCGGGAGTCGTTGCTATACTACAATAGAGATATTCCGAGGTTCTCGCTTTAGTTCTTAGGACAGGAGAGACATAGGGAGGAAACGTCATGGCCGACGTGCTATATGAATTTAAGAGCGTGGCGGAGAAACATCCGTGCGGGGAAGAATATCTAAGTTGGATGGACCCCGATTCTGATAATCTGCAGAAGGACGCAGGAGGGAGTATAGCCAGCGAACAGTGGGTGCTATGCGGGAAGTGCTTAGCTATTGCGCATAATGGCGATAAACACCTCTTTCGCGACACCGGCGGACGCTTCACTAGCCGCGGCGAGGAGATCAGGCACTCGCTGTCACCGGATATAGAGAGGCCGCATGTAGTTTCCGCATCCGGCACGGAAACCGTGCCGGCCAAACAAATATATCTTTGACCACGGATGTGGATGGTCCCAAGCAAAAGCCGAAGCATATATCGCATATATGCTTCGGCTTTTTCATTCCGGATGGAGCATAAAATATACGGACTTACGATGTCCTTATTCCAGATGCAATGCGCCTTCCAATTCTTCCAGGCGGCGGGCAAGCTGCGGATATTCACCAAGATCCGGGCTTTGTTTTACAAGGCATAGCGCTTCTCTCCGTACTTCGCGCACAAGCGCCGGATCAGTGATGCCCTTGAGAACAAGATCAGAAACGCCTGACTGGCGGGTACCAAAGAACTCCCCGGGGCCGCGGATTTTCAGATCTTGTTCGGCAAGCTCAAAACCGGTCTGGGCTTGAACCACGGCTCTCAGCCGGCTGGTCACTATTCCGTCCTCGGTCGGGAATAAGAAACAATACGACTGCTCGGCCCCCCGGCCGACTCGACCCCGGAATTGATGCAGCTGAGCCAGACCAAAGCACTCAGCTCCCTCAATCATCATGATCGTGGCATCGGATACATCTACCCCAACCTCTACAACCGAGGTCGCGACAAGGATGTCGAACTGCCGGTCGCGGAATTTCTGCATCACGGCATCTTTTTCCTTTGATTTCATTTTCCCGTGAAGCATCGCGACCCTTAGATCGGGGAAAATCTCCTCCGACAATTTTGTGTATTCCTCTTTTACGGTTTTGACTTCAGCAAGCAGTAATTTTTGCTGGTATCCACGTGATACTTGCCTGCCCGCCTGCCCGACCAGGGGCCGGGGATACTTGATACTTGATACTTCGTCCTGCGGCTCAATTCTCGGGCATATCACAAACACCTGCCTTCCATTCTCCACTTGTTCGCGGATGAAACGATACGTCTCCTGCCGCTTGCCCGACTCCACTATTCGGGTGATTACGGGACGGCGCGTCGGCGGCATCTCATCCAAAATAGATAGATCCAGGTCTCCGTAAATAGTGAGTGCCAGGGTGCGCGGTATGGGGGTCGCGGACATGGAGAGAAAGTGCGGAATCAATATCGCGGACTCACGCGGACTTTCTTTCATCGCGGACGTACGCTGACTCCTTTTTGTGTCGTGTATAATTCTCCGGATTTCAGCGCCGCTAGGCCCGAAGTTTACAAAGAGGAGGAGGGCGTAAGGAGCGCCTTTTGCATAGTTCCACGCCTGCTTTAGTTCCGTAGACCCGACAAAGGGAAGCGCTTTTAATTCTACAATTACTTTATCCTCAACGATAAAATCCGGCTGATATGCGCCTATTTGCTTTTTACCGTACATGACGGGGATGCGCCGTTCACGCTCAAACTGTAATCCTGCGTCAGTGAGCGCTTCCGCAAGCGCTCCTTGGTAAACGGTCTCTTTGTGTCCGGGACCGATCGCGCCGTTCACTTTGAAGATACATCCACGTATCTTATATGTAAGATTTTCGTAGAGTAAATTGTCTTCGTGAGTCCGCGGTCCCTCAGTCCGCGTTTGTCCGCGAACCAACGCTGCACGTTGGTTGACTCCGAATCTATGTTGTTCGTCAACGACCACGAGACCAAGGTTTTCAAAGCGAATGTTTTTTTGAATGAGCGCGTGTGTCCCGACCGCGATGTCGGAATCGGTCGGCTTGCGTTTCTCGGCGCCAATCAAAAGGCCAATGGAGACATTGAACGGCGAGGACTTTGAAGAGTGTTGCAAAATGCTGGCGGGCTAAAATCTCGGTCGGCGCCATAAAGGCAACTCTGTTTCCGGCTTTTACAACGAGTAACGCGGCTGCCGCAGCGACCACGGTTTTGCCCGAGCCCACATCGCCTTCCAAGAGACGATTCATTGGCCGCGGCTTTTCCATGTCTTTTAAGATTTCCCAGATGGAACGGCGCTGGGCATTGGTGAGCTTATAAGGGAGCGAGGCAACGAATTGTCTGAGCAGCGCAAGATCAATGGGTATTGCCGGCGCCTCATGTTGTTTCAGGCGGCGGGGCGCGCCGACGGCCGCGCGCCGCGCAACACACAAAAGGAAACAAAA
>CAYIGN010000039.1:0-4242 GCA_964363055.1 uncultured Candidatus Saccharibacteria bacterium | reverse complement strand
TTGTCTGAGCTGCCAATTATAATGGGTTTTTCCGGGCGCCTCTTTTTTTGTCCGGCGGCGGCGGGCGCTATGCGAGCGCAGCCGGAAAAGCAGAAGCTCTTCAAAAATAAATCGCCGCTCTGCTGCGGCCGCTTCCGCTTCGGTCTTGGGAAAATGGATTGATTGGATCGCCTCGGCAGTCGGCTGCAGGGCGTGCCGCTCACGGGTTTCTTGTGGGAGCGCGTCGGCAATGCCTGCCCTTAGCTCGATGAAGGATTTGATCAAAAATCTCATCCAGCGCGAGGTGATACCATAGGTTTCGGGATATATCGCGATCAATCCTCCGGTGTGGATTCCGCCGAAAGTTTGTAGTTTGTAGCTTGTAGCTTGTAGCTTTTCGTATGCTGGATTTTGGAGATACAGGCCCTTTGATCCGGTCGCGATTTTGCCCGAAAGCCGGACAAAATTGCCAACTTTGAGATTACGCAGAAGAAAGGGCTGATTGAACCAGATCGCAGTGATCCGTCCGCTCTCGTCGCTTATCACTGCTTCGGTCAGGTGCATTCTCTTACGCACGGTCCGGCTGCCGGAAATTCTTTGGATTTTCGCTTCCACCGTCACTATTTGACCGGCCGCAACGTCGGCAATCCTCTTTTCATCTGAAAAATCCTCGTAGCGCGAGGGAAAATGAAACAGCAAATCGCGTACGGTTTTGATCCCGAGGCGTTTGAGCGCAGGCAGGATTTTTTTGTGCACCCGCGGTATGTGTGCGAGCGGCGTATTAAACAGGTGTTGCATAGTTTGCGATTTCAATCCTCCAACTTCAACAGGCAGAAATGGGTGGAGCAGGCGAGTTTCTCAGCGGCCACCGGCGCGCCGTAGGCCTGACCTGATGCGAGTAGTTTGACGAGTCCGCCGGCCAAGGCGGACGGTACGATTTGGTAGGGCGCAAGCGGAACTTTCTCAAGGGAATGGCGCTCAATTGGACGGCGGGCATAGTAGGTGATGTTGGGGTTGGCAAACCATTCCAGCGCAGTCGGGTCATCGGCGACGACGACCCGCGCCTCGGCCGGAAGTTCAGAGAGTGATGCGACCAGCGCAATGTCCGAGCGATCTCCCCACATTTCGTTTCTGAGGAGATTCGTATAGACGCGCCAGCTCCAGAGCGAGGATGCGGCAATGACCACGAACACAACCCCTATAAATAGGTGATTGCGCCGTCTTTCTTGCGCCACGACCGCGCTAAGCCGATTGGCGAGCCAGATCGTTCCAAAAGCGATTGGCACGGAGAAAAAGTATTGGTAGTAGACATGCACAAAGGTCGCCTGCTTGAGAAAGAAGAGATAGAAAACCTGCCCTATCAGCACCGCGGCAGCGAAGAGCATCACCGCCTGTTGTGCCGGCGGGGTTGCCCGTCTGAATCCGTAGTAGAGGGCTCCGGCAAGTCCGACCGCGCCGGCGGCAAAAAGCGGCAGAGAATATGTATGATTTGCAAACAAGAGTTCTTTTCTGATCCACAGGAGCCACGGGATCGTCGCCTCCTGTCCCGAACGGTAACGCCACAAGTCAAGATAGCGGTCGGCAAAGGCCTCCAGCGGCGGCATCCCGGCCTGCAAATAGGTTTGGAGGAGAAAGAGTCCGGCAGCGGCCAGCACCGCCCCAGGCACTAAAAAGACAGTCCACTTGGGGCCGGGCATTGAGTCCCGGAGCGGCGGCACAAAGAATAAAATACTCAAGAGAGCTCCAAAAACAAATCCAGACCAATCTGAAAGAGCCATCCCCATTACTCCAGCGGTAAAGATCAGTGCGCCACCCCGGCCGCGGCTGAAAATCTTGGTGAACCCCCAGAGCGAGAACGCGAGAAAAAAAAGTACCAGCGGCTCGTGGTTGAGCATTGATCCGTAGACGACAATAAGCGGCAGGGAGACCAGGAGCGCGGCAAAGGACGCTCCAAATTGCCAACTATATGCGGTCCATAATGAAAAGAAGGAGAGAAGTGCCGCACCCGCAACAATGAGCAGCGACAGCAGGCGCGGCGACCATTCGCCGTAGCCGAAGATCCGCGTCCAGAGTGCGGTAACAGGCCCGATGAGCTGGGGATGACTCGCATAGAAAGAAGTTGCTCGCGGAGTCGCGCCCGGCGCCTCCTCAGAAGCGGCGGCAACCCCGAAAAAACTTTTTGCAATACCTACTCGGTTGGTAACCTCGGCATTGAGCAACCAGAACGGCGGATTCCAGTTCTGGTGGTGGCGGCCGTCAATGAATGGATCTTGGATATGCGGAAGCGCTGCGATGAAATGGATGAGAAGAATGCCGCCGATTGCGATAATTGGGAGCGTGCGCTGCAGTGAAGATGACATAGGGGTACTATATAGTCGCCCCGAGAAAAACAAAAGCCCCGCCGCATGCGGCGGGGCTTTTGTCGGCATCGCGCCCGCGAGGAATTTTACCCCCGCAGTTCATACGTCCCTACGAGGATTCGAACCTCGATTTCAGCCTCCGCAGGGCTGCGCTCTGTCCATTGAGCTATAGGGACAAATGAGTACGGGGCGGGCCTCGATCCTGGGCCCCGCAAACCCGTACTCTGTCCGTTGAGCTATGGGCGCACTTAAAAAGCGTTCCATCTAAAACCCAATGCTGCGCGCGATTTGGTCGGTAAAAAATTCTTTATGTTCCTGCTCCGGCAGGAGACCCGAGAGCACGCTCTTTATTTTGTTGGGATGCAGATCCCCCAGCGGCAGATGCAGATACGGATGCAGGCGGCGCGTGGTTTCAAGCGACAGCTCTGGCGGCTGGACCGTCTCAATTATCCAGAACGATTTTAATTCCGAGAACCGATGCAGCGTATTCCCGATATACACCCCCTCTTTGGCGACGGCAAAGCGGTATTCGCGCGGCGCTCGCCGTGCATAGAGCAGTATGACAAAAAGGGCCAGAATTACAAATGCCGTAAAAAACCAGCTCTGGATGAGGATCCCGAAGATTACAAATGCGAGCGCCACGGCCGAGGGCGGCAGAAACCAGTAGGGTCCCCGCTCCCGCGGCGCGTATTCGAGCGCCGACCATTGGAGTAGATATTTTTTTCCCGACGGCTGAGCCCCGCCGGAAGCGGGCGGGTTCTTCTTTCTCTGCGGCGGAGCCGGGGGGAGATAAGGCCCGGGCGGAGACAGCGGCTGATTGCGCAGATCAATGGTGCGTTCGGTCATGACCCAAGTATATCATGATGCGCGAAGATAAATAAATCCCCATCTATGGCAGCGCGGGACAGAGCGTTGCTTGCCTGTGGATAACTGCTCGGGTTTTGCTCGGGTACATCTGCTATACTATCTATATGCTTACTCCTAGACAAAAACAAATCAAAGATTTCGTTGATAAGATTATATCAGAAAAGGGTATTGCGCCGACAGAGCGCGAGATTGCCCGCAGATTTAAAATTTCACCGTCAACCGCCCACGAACATCTTACGGCACTTCAACAAAAAGGATATTTGGAAAAGGCGCATAGGCGGGCAAGAGGAATTCAGATCATAGACACAATTCACAACTTAGTAAAAATTCCGCTCTTGGGAGTCATTGCAGCCGGTCAGCCGATTGAAGCGGTCCAAGACAAGGAAATGATCGCTGTTCCAAGAAGTAAAATTCCTGCTTCTTCGGAGGTATATGCGCTTCGCGTTGTCGGAAACAGTATGATTGACGAGAACATCAATGACGGCGATGTTATCTTGGTGCGCCGCCAAGAAACAGCGGAGAACGGACAAAAGGTAGTTGCGCTTATAGATAACCACGAGGCAACCCTAAAGAAGTTTTATAAAGAGCGGGGACATATCCGTTTGCAGCCAGCAAATAAAAATATAGAGCCGCTCATATTTAGAAACGGACGAGATGTTTCTATACAGGGGATAGTGCTTGATGTTATCCGCGATGGCGGTTTTGTATCACCGGTAGAAGTTTATCCCGACGCAAAACTTCTAAATCAAGAAAGGAAGGTTAAGAATAGAGAGGCGAAAGAAAGAGCGCGCGGCGGCACAAAATTTCAAAATGATGCCCTTGCAGCTGCACAAGTAGATGGCATAGAAAAATTCATGAATAAAATTATCTGTGGAGACAGCGAAGAAGTTTTGCGTAAAATTCCGACTGGCTCAATTGATATTATCATCACATCACCGCCTTATAATTTCGGGTTGGAGTATAAAGACGACAATAAAAATGGGTAATTAGTGCGAAACGTAACCAAAATAGATGGTCAGAAAACGTTTGAATAAAT
>CAYIGN010000038.1:4584-6851 GCA_964363055.1 uncultured Candidatus Saccharibacteria bacterium | reverse complement strand
GCCCCGAGAAGGCGGATGAGCAGAAATCCGCCGATTGCAGCCCAAATGCATTTTTTGAGATGGGTTCTAGTTGATAAATCAGCATGGAGTTTCTCACTGGCATTGATCTCGCCCAACTCATCAGGGCAGTCGGATACCTCGGACTTTTCGGGATTGTGTTTGCCGAATCCGGACTTTTTATTGGGTTTTTCCTCCCCGGCGACTCACTCCTTTTTACCGCCGGATTCCTCGCCTCGCAGGGACATGGCAATATCGCGGCGGTAACGCTTATCAGTTTTCTGGCGGCGGTCTTGGGCGATTCGTTTGGGTATGCTTTTGGCCGCAAAGTCGGGCCGCGGATTTTCAGCCGCGATGACTCATGGCTCTTCCGCAAAGAGTATGTCGCGCGCACCCGGGCATTCTATGAACGTCACGGCGGCAAGACCCTCATCCTAGCGCGCTTCATGCCGGTGATTCGCACCTTTGCCCCAATTTTTGCGGGCGTAGGCAGGATGCACTACCCGACTTTTTTCTCCTACAACATGACTGGCGCTTTCCTATGGGCAGTGGGGATAACAATTCTTGGATTCACTTTAGGAAGTATTATCCCGGGCGTGGATCGCTATTTCCTTCCGCTTATTCTCTTTATCGTCATCCTTTCTTTGTTGCCGCCCCTGGTGCACATAGCGCGGGAACGGATTAAGACAAAGGAGTAATAATATACTTCGCTTCCCAAAGTCGCTTGAATAATATAGGACTTACGCGTTTGGCAAAAAATCGTCATTTCTGTCATTCCCGCCCGCTTCGCCGTGGCTTCAGCGAGGCGAGCGAAACTTGTCCTCACGAAAGTGGGGAGCGGGAATCCAGTACATAAGGCATTCTTTGACGCTCTGGATTCCCGATCACGCCTGTCCTCGCATAAGCGGGGATCGGGAATGACACCAAACGCGTAAGTCCTACAATAATAGGTTTTCGGACGGTATGATCTGCAGGAAACAAAAACGCTCCGATTTAATCGGAGCGTTTTTGCGTTGGTATCTTATAAGATAGCTTTGGATTGGCGTGCTTACATTATGGCGTGCTTACATCGGCATACCTCCCATGCCGCTGCTCATCCCGCCTCCAATGCTACTCTGGGTCATCATCGTTTTTTTGGCTCCCTTCCAGGAAAGCGCTGCCCAGACGCCGACCACAAGATGCAGGATGTTGTCGAGCGGATTCTCGAGGTTGGCGCCGAAGAAGTTGGGCATCTCACTCGGGAGGAAGAAGCCCCAGATACCGGCCAGCAGCGTGACCGCTGCTACTACGATGGTTATCGACACCTGGAGCGGAGGGATGGCGTAGGCGACAGTGAGCGCCAAAATCCCCCCGATCAAATGCGCCCAGTTTTCACCATTGGTGAAGTACCATGTGGGGCCGAAAATGCTTGCATCCGGCGTCGGGCCGAGGATCCCGACAAACCCCGCCAGCCCTATGATGACAAGTACTATCCCTCCAATCGTCAAGAAAGTTTTTGGATTCATATAGTTCATATAATGCAACGGATTGTTAAAAAGAGACATGACGACCTTTGTTTTAAGTATACCATCCTCGACGTGTGCTGTCAGTGCCGCCTGTGGATAACATTGGTTTGAATGAGCTCAATATGCATGCCGTTGGGTTTGACCGAGAACCGGAGGAAAGCATAGAATGTCCGCACATGCTGTTGGATGTTGTGGATTTCTATGTCCAAGTCGGCGGGAAAGAGGTTCTCTCCGGCGTATCGCTTGCGCTTGCCAAGGGCGAGATCCATTTTTTGATGGGTCCCAACGGCTCGGGTAAATCCTCGCTCGCGTATGCCATTGCCGGCCACCCGGAGTATCGCGTCGTAAGCGGCTCGGTGATGCTCAATGGCGAGGATTTGCTTGGGTTGAAGGCCGAAGAGCGGGCTAGCCGAGGACTTTTTTTGTCATTTCAGGAGCCGCCCGAAGTCGGCGGGGTTTCAATGTCCATATTTTTGAAAACGATTGCCGCGGGAGAGAGCCCCCACGCGGGGAGTAAGCGCACTTCATCTCTTCTTCCCAAGATTGGACTGCACGAGTCGTTTATGTCGCGCCTCTTGAACGAAGGATTCTCCGGCGGCGAGAAGAAAAAGAGCGAACTCTTGCAGATGGCGGCTCGCAGGCCGACTCTTGCGATTCTGGACGAGATGGATTCAGGTTTGGATGTGGATACTCTGGCCGGGGGGGGGGGGGGGGGGGGGGCGGCCGCCCCCCCCCCCCCCCCCCCCGGGGGTAGGTTGGAAGAGC
>CAYIGN010000038.1:0-4574 GCA_964363055.1 uncultured Candidatus Saccharibacteria bacterium | reverse complement strand
ACGAAGTCCGCGACCGCGCATCAAAAGGCGCCGGCTTTTTATTGATCAGCCACTCGCCGCGCCTCTTGGAGCGGATCCGGCCCGACCGCGTGCATATTATGGAGAGCGGCCGCATTGCCGCATCCGGCGGCGCGGAGCTCGTAAGGGTTATTGAACAAGGAGGATACGGCACATTTGCCACCCGAGGCCGTTGACTTAATGAATGATAGATTTATACTGTACGTATGAAGCCCAGACGGATCAAGACCCCTATTATTGATGTCAAAAAATATGGCGGCAAGCAGGTCGCGATAGTGGACGGGAAGATCGTGGCAACCGGAAGGAATCTTGGAGAGGTTATTCGGAGGGCAAGGAAGCTTTTTCCCCAAAAACCGCTTCACGAGATCCACATCTTTGCCGTACCGGAGACGCTCTCGGTGATTTATTATGGGTAATTCATTTATCTTCCCGTACGGAATCACACTCGACGAATATGGAACGGTAAATATATTTCCTGCGGCGCGGGTATTATTCCAATCGGGCGATAGCGAGTGGATCTCGCTTTTTTTGGTTGTTGATTCGGGCGCCAAGATATCCGCGCTTCCTAAATCAGACGCGGCCTCATTGGGCATTATTCCTGAAGAAGGCGCCCCGATCTCCATAAAAGGAGTGGGTGTAAATATGATTGACGGCTGGCAGCATGAAGTGGTGGTTAGACTCGGCGATGCAGAACTTCATCTGCCAATCGTATTCCTTGACCAGCAATCTTCTCCGCGCGTGTTGGGCCGGGAGGGAGTATTTGACCGGTTTACCGTGATCTTTGAAGAGATGAAGCAGAGAAGCGGGTTTCTCCAGGGGAGGGAATCGCAATCAGTGAGCAGGGCCCTTGACATTATTAAGAAGAAATGATAGATAAATAGTGCATTTTCGCAGGTTCTTTTTATTCTCAATTTTGTGCGGGCTGCGGCTTTGAAGTCGGATTGGCATAGAAATACGGCTTCAAAGTCGCAGCTATTGGCGGGCGGCAAGATCTATGCGACAACCGGAAAATGGAGTAACAGGAGGAGACGACTATGAGTACGCTTGAGACGCTCGATGTCGAACAGGCCAGCGAACTGAAGCTCGCGTTCCGGCGCACCGGCTGGAACAATGAAGAGGTGAAGCGGCTCTGCGAGGGCACCATCCTTGCAGATATACGCAGCGTCATCCTCGGTCAAGCCGAAGTGAGGATGCTGGAGCATATAATTGACTGCGATCCCGATCCCTTCGTCCCTAATGGTTTGACGGTGGAGGAGCATCAGAAAAGTGGCTTGTTCAAATGGAATCCCGCCGCTGTGCAATTCTACCTGTCCGACTCGCAGCAGCAGCAGCGTGAGGGCAAGTTAATCTATGGGCATAAGATTCGCGAGGAATTGGCAGGCAAGCCGGTCCTAAACGCGAATGTACTGGATTACCTCTTCGCGCATCAGTATCTCATTCCCGAGAGCTGGAAGGAGAAAACAGATGGATGCATCACCCACGTTTTCTTCTGGGGGACCATCTATCGCCGCCCGGGTGGCGGCGGCTTGCCTGTCCGTTATCTGTGCTGGGACGGCGGCAGATGGCGCTGGTACTACAACTGGCTTGGCCGTGTCTGGTACGGCTACTACCCCGCGGCTCTGCGTGCAAGTTAACACTTTGTACTTTGTACTTTGGGCCTTTGCCCTTTAGTCCTTGGTGATCAGCAATCGCGCCGAAACGCGCCGGAAAACAGCATAAAACTTCAGCCCTGTGCGGATCCGCACAGGGCTTTTACTTTTTCTATGGTATAATCACAAACGGTAGTAGGCGCGTACGCGGGTGGTTACGGCTTCTCGCTGCCGAATCCAGGATCCGTGCGTTGAGAATATCCTTGATTACGGTTCGGAATATGTACCAAGCTAAGCTTGGTACATATTGTATCCTTGACATTATTAAAAAGAAATGATAAGATAAATAGCGTATTTTCGCAGGTTCTTTTTATTCTCAATTTTGTGCGGGCTGCGGCTTTGAAGTCGGATTGGCATAGAAATACGGCTTCAAAGTCGCAGCTTTTGGCGGGCGGCGAGACCGTTTTACCGCGATAACCGGAAATCGAGAGGAGAGAGGTATGGCCGCGACAACCGACCAGCAGGGGGCAAGGATGTTCAGTCTATTGATTGGCGTGGGCGAGCTTGTGCGGGACGGAAACCGTGATGCCGAGCAAGTCCTGGAGGTCCTTCAAATAATCAAGAGTCATCAGGACTTCGCAGTGCGACTGCTCGCATCAAAGATCGATACTGAAGCACCGAAATCCCCGTTTCTCGAAGTGCTCGGCACGGTCAGCATCCCGGCGATGACCGAGCGGTTTGTCACCAAGCAGAAATTCGTGGTCGACACCAGCCGGAAAGCGCGTGTGAAGGTTTCGTATCTTGGGCATAATTTTCAAACTTGGTTTCTCGAAAAAGTCGAGGAGCCGGCGGCCGAGGTTACTCTGCGCTACGCAAGGCTCTCGCGAGGCGCACGGGATAATGAGATCCGTGCAGAGCTTGGTACAGGATTTGAGGAAACTACGCTCGCACAGATCTATTATCTGATGGAACACCAGCCCAACGGTGAGGATGGCGTTCTACTTACTGACTGGTGGAACGTTTTCTATCCGAGAGATATTCGCGGAGTGCTTCACGCGGTGAGCGTGGATTGGGGTGGCGATGGCTGGCGCGTGCGCGCCTACTCGGTGGATCACCTGGACGGGTGGGGTGACGGCGGCCGCGTCTTCTCCCGCAATTCCTAGGAACTTGGATTCTTTGCTTTTGTCAGGTTCCTTTGTTCCTTTAACCCTTTGCCCTCGGTTTGCGAGCTTCGCGAGCCGAGGGTTATTTTTTGTCTCAAACCTGCTATACTGATTAAGGATTCATAAGATACGGAACGGCCACGGCTTTTCCGACGTGATTCTAGAATGCTTCCTGCGGGAGTTATGCCGGATACGTCTTGCATAAGAGTGTAGAAAGTATTCTTTCAAAAATACAGGAATTGGTACCGGATGCTGGAGGACTTTGAGGTCCCGAATACGATTCAGCCCCGAGAGTATTCGAGGGGCAGTGGCATAGACGGCTTCCGGTATGAGAACGGAGTGCTTCACGCGGTGAACGTGAATTGGAATGGCGATGGCTGGAACGTGAACGCCAACTCGGTGGATAACCTGAACAGGTGGAATGACGGCAACCACGTCTTCTCCCGAAACTCTTGTATTTCTCCCGCTACTCTTTGGCGGGAGTTTTATTTTTAATGCCTTTGACCCAGCCGCCGAGCGTCTTGCCGATTTCATTCAGTGGTTCGGAGAGCGCATTTTCCGGATCATCGAGTATTGCGGACGACTACCAAATCGCGGATGATGAAAAAGATAACTGCGGCAGACAAGGAAGCAACGATTATTTCGTATCTCGGATTATTGTCTCATGGGAATACGTATCGGTTGAGAACAGCGGTTGAAAGATTGAGGGAAAAAGCGTATTCTTGACGTATTATGAGGAGGCAAGATCTACCAGTATTGACTAAATATCAATACGGATTTTATGACGATCGGATGCCCGTGCATCAAACCAAACCCGGGCTTTCGGCCGGGGTGGTTGATGAGATATCGGCGCTCAAAAGCGAGCCGGATTGGATGCGGCAATTCCGGCTGGATGCTTTGAAGATTTTTTGGGCAAAGACAATGCCGACTTGGGGCGCGGATTTGTCCGAGATTGATTTTGACAAGATTATCTATTACGCCAAGCCCTGGGACAAGACCGCGCGCTCGTGGGATGAGGTGCCCGCGGACATCAAACGCACGTTTGAGCGGATCGGGGTGCCGGAAGCCGAGCGGAAATTTTTTGCCGGAGCCGCGGCGCAGTACGACTCGGACGTGATTTATCATGCGCTCCGCGACAATCTTGCACGCCAAGGAGTGATTTTCTGTGATACCGATACAGCACTGCGCGAATATCCGGAATTGGTACGGCAGTATTTGGGCACTATCGTGCCAGTGGGGGACAATAAATTCGCGGCGCTCAATTCGGCGTGCTGGTCAGGAGGTAGTTTCATTTATGTGCCGCAGGGCGTCAAAGTCGAGATGCCGCTGCAGGCATATTTTCGCATCAACAGCCAGAACTTCGGCCAGTTTGAGCGGACCCTCATAATTGCGGATGAGGGGAGCGAGGTGTCCTATCTAGAAGGTTGCACAGCCCCGGTCTATGCGACTGATTCGCTTCATGCCGCAGTGGTTGAGATCATCGTCAAGCCCCACGCGCGAGTCCGCTACACCACGATCCAGAATTGGTCAAACAATGTCTATAATTTGGTAACCAAGCGCGCGCGGGCAGAGGAGGGCGCCTTTGTGGAGTGGATTGATTGCAATCTTGGATCAAAAGTGACGATGAAATATCCGTCAGTGCTTCTTGCCGGCCGTGGCAGCCGCGCGGACACCTTGTCAGTCGCGATGGCGGGGTCCGGACAGCATCAGGATGCGGGCGCCAAAATGATCCACATCGCGCCAGATACGCAGTCCAATGTGCTTTCAAAATCGGTTGCTTTTGGCGGGGGCAGGACGAGCTATC
>CAYIGN010000037.1:0-7158 GCA_964363055.1 uncultured Candidatus Saccharibacteria bacterium | reverse complement strand
AGGGGATGGACCTACGGGGAATTGAACCCCGGTATCGCGAATGCCATTCGCGCGCTCTACCATTGAGCTATAGGCCCTTGGTGCTACCTTTTTATATCGAAACCGCCAATTCGTTTTTGCCCCCACAATTCAATACGAAATGGCCGCCGAGCCCCGCACCAGAGCAAGCTCGGTGCGGGGTAAACTCCGCGAGGCGGCTTCCTTCTCCGCTTGCCTTTTTCTAAAGTGCCCCCTCGAGAGGAGTCGAACCTCTATCTAGGACTTAGGACGTCCCTATTCTGATCCGTTGAACTACGAGGGGCTGTGGATGGCGTTTACTCTTCAAGGTATGCTACCATACGAGACATGGCTCCCACAACCTACGAAGAACAAATCATAGCCGCTGTCAAAAAAGTAATGCCCGCGGTGGTGAGTATCGTGGTTGGCAAGGATTATGAAGAGATCCTGCGCGAACGGCCGCAGGAGCTCATGATCCCGCATGGCGACCATCTTGATCTGCCGCCGCCCGAAGAAGAACTGCCTCACACTCCGGGCGGGAAAGTTCGCATCGGCGGCGGCTCCGGATTTGTCGTGGATGCTGATCAAAGCCTGGTCCTTACCAATAAACACGTAGTCCACGACCAACATGCCGAATACATGGTAACCACCGCGGCCAGCGACACCTACCGCGCCCATGTCCTGGCGCGCGATCCTCTGAATGACGTTGCAATCCTCAAGGTTGAGGGTGACGACCTCACGGCGCTGGCTCTGGGCGACTCGGATGCCGTCCAACTCGGTCAGTCCGTACTCGCAGTCGGCACAGCCCTGGGAGAATTCCAAAATACGGTATCAGGCGGCATAATCTCAGGGCTTTCACGCTTCATCACCGCACTAACTGATCTGGAGGGGCACTCCGAGCGGCTCAGAGGCCTGATCCAGACCGATGCCGCCATCAATCCGGGTAATTCCGGCGGGCCGCTGGTCAATCTGACCGGAGAAGCGATTGGTATCAACTCGGCCGTGGTCTTTGGGGCTGAAAACATCGGCTTTGCCATACCCATCAACAAGGCGCGCCGCGACCTAACTGAACTCAAAAAATACGGCAGGATCCGGCGGCCATTTTTGGGCATCCGTTATATTCTGCTAAACTCCATGCTAAAGAAACGGTTCCTGCTGCCAGTGGAGCAAGGCGCTTTTGTGCTGCGCGAGGGGGTCCCCGGCCGGCCAGCGGTTATCCCCTACTCCGCCGCGCACAAAGCCGGCATTCAGGAGGCCGATATTATACTTGAACTCAACCACAAGCCAATTGACGAGAAGTCCGGCGTTGAAGATATACTCGAGGGTATGGACCTCGGTCAAAAAATTCCAGTGAAGATCCTGCGGGGAGGAAAGGAGTACACGCTTGTGCTCACCACTCAAGAACAGCACTAAATTACTGACTTCTCCACATTAGGTTTACAAGTGAAAATTGCATAATTGCGCAAGATGCGCAGTTTCGGAGCCTGAAAAAACCGCAGATATACTTGAAGTATATTGAGGATTTTTTCAGGCGAGAAACAAGCAGATTGCGCAAGGAGGCAATTTTTTAACGCAAAGCCAAATGTGGAAAAGTCAGTAGATGCCCAAAACACCACGGCTGCCCCAGAAGGCAGCCGTGGTGTTTTTATAGAACCCATCGAATCAGACCCTAAGTGCCGTCTTGATCTTTCCGATAATTTCATCCAGAGAGAAATTTGCCTTTATTAGATATTCAGCCACTCCCAGGCGCTTGGCTTCCTCGGAGCGGGCCTCTTGTGCGCGATTGGTAAGCACCAAGACCTTCACTTCTGCTCCCCCCGGCAGTCGCCGGATCTTACGCAGGACTTCCAGCCCGTCCTCGTCCGGGAGCATTAGGTCCAAGACAATAAGGTCAAACCTGGTCCCATGGAACATTTCCACTCCCTCGCTTCCGGTTTTGGCTACGGAGGACTCAAATCCAGCCCGTTCCAGAGATTGGGTCAAAAGGCCGCTCATAAACATGTCGTCCTCAATCAGTAATACCCTTGATTCTCTCTGCTCGCTGGTGGACATGTTGGTATATCGCCGCGATAACACAATGCGTGGTTCGGGGCGGACGATGGGATTTGAACCCACGATCCCGAGGTCCACAACCTCGTGCTTTAGACCAGCTAAGCTACGTCCGCCATAACCCATCTCTGGTCGGATTATAACATACGATTAACCCCTCGACAACTAGAACCCATCTCAAAAATGCATTTGGGCTGCAATCGGCGGATTTCTGCAAAGCCGCCTTCTCGGGGCTCTGCGTATCTCTGATACGCATCGCCCCTGCGGCGGCGGCTTTGCGACGAAATCCGCACGATTTCGCCTTCAAAGCCATTTTTGAGATGGGTTCTATCCATTCTCGAGTTTGGTGAATAATGCGATAATAAGCCGTTTTCTGTCATTCCTGTGGAAGCGGAAGTTTAGAGTATAAGCCAAAACTGGATTCCCGATCCCCGATCAGGTCGGGGAGGTCGGGAATGACGGTAGAAAACCATTATTCACCAAACTCATTCTCAGAAAGCTTTTAGTTTTAGGCAATCCTGATCGGCATTACCACGTAGGTAAAAGCGGTATTGGACTTGTTGCGCAGCATGGCCGGCGATGCTTCCTGGTTACAGCCCCAAAATAGATCCTCGTCTTCAATCGCCTGCACGCCGTCCAGCAGATACCGCCAGTTAAAACTCATGGCCGCCTCCCTGCCGCTGGCTGATATTGGATATTTGGTGCGATATTCCCCAACTTCGGAGTTGGCAGAGGCAATCTCCAGCTGCTTTGATGAGATGCGGATCGTCACCTCCTGAAGTTTTGAGCTAAAAATACTCGCAGCGCGGATTCCGGCGACTAGATCGTCTTTGGGTATATAGGCGGAGGTTGCAAAACTGCTTGGAATAATTGATTGATACTCGGGGAAATTACCCTCAATCAGCCGCGAGACGATCTTTCCGGCTCCGGCCTCTATTAGCAGCTGATTCTCGGATAGGGACACACTGACCAGCCCCTCTTCGCCTTCAATTACGCGATTGATTTCATGCGCCGCTCGGAAAGGGACAATAAAACCCAACGGGGATCCGGTTCTTTCTTGGGCCAGCTGAATCGTATGCTCGGCCAGCCGAAAAGTGTCGGTTGCCGCGATGGTCGCGCTATCCCGGCCAATTTTGAAATAAACTCCGGCCAGCTCCGGCCTGAATTCGGAGCTGGAAACCGCCGGCAGCACTCGCCCTAGTGCCCGCGAAAAGCCGCCGCCCTCAACGCTAAACATATCGCCGCCTTTTATCTTGGGTACTATGGGAAAATCCTCTGGATTAGTTCCATTTACCCGACTATGGCGCAGTCCAGTCCGTACTTCTAAGTTTCCCTTATCGCCGTCGCCTTCCACCTTGTCATCAGATATGGTCTGGAGGAGAGATGAAAAAATCTTAGCAGGCAGGCACGCCTTGCCCAAACGCGCCACTTGGGCCGGAATCCTGAATTGCACTGCGTGTTCCAAATTGGTTGCGGTAACTACAAGGCCATTCCCTTCGGCTTCCAACAAAATATGAGAAAGCACCGGCAGGGCGATATTTTTCCCGGTAAAGCGCTCCGCAATTGTTACTGCGCGTTCAAGATGAGTTTTGGTACAGGAGAATTTCATATCTGAAGTTCTTTTGAGAGTTTTGAGCCAACCTTATAATAATTAGTTCTTATACTCTATAAAATAATTATTATTATTATTATTATTATTATTATAGCGAATATATATGGGGAATGGTGAGGAATTTATTCTTTACAACCCTCGCTGATCGGCATACCTATGGAGTTTATATCCACTTAATAGGCCGGGGGAGCCATGGGTATTTTTGTTTATAAGGTATGGATAACATATCAAGAAGGTGTTTGGTCAATGAGGATAAAAACGCTATGAGATAAACATACGCTCTTTGATCGCTTTCATTTCCTCTCCCAATTCAGGGTTTATCAAGAGGTCATGCGCAACTTTTTCACAGGAGTGGATGACGGTGGTGTGATCTCTTCCTCCAAATTTATCTCCAATGGACGGGTACGAACTTTTTAGGTGCTCGCGCATGAGATACATTGCGATTTGTCTTGGGCGCACCACGTCTTTCTTGCGGGAATGATTGATTAGTTCTTTCTCGCCGATGTCATAGAACTCCGAAACCGCTTTGATGATTTTTTTATGGGAGAGAAATTTGCGCGGGGCAGCGGTGTAGCTTGCAATTACTTTCTTGGCCGCTTCCACGTCAATCGGGGCGGCCGAGAGCTTGGAGGCCACCACCAATTGATTCAGCGCTCCTTCCAGCTCCCGGATGTTATTTTTGATATGCTCGGCGACATAACGGAGCACATCCTCGCTCATTGCAATTTCTTTTCCCTCGGCCTTGGCCTTAATAATGGCCAGGCGGGTCTCAAAGTCAGGCAGACCAATATCAGCGATCATCCCGCCTTCAAAGCGCGAGCGCAAGCGCTGCTCCAGGGTCGCGATTGCCTGCGGTGGGCGATCAGATGAAATTACAATCTGGCGGTTGCGTTCGTAAAGGGCGTTGAAGGTGTGAAAGAATTCTTCCTGCATCTTCTCAGTGCGCGCAATAAACTGGATATCATCCATAATCAGGAGATCCACCGAGCGGTACTTCTCTTTGAGCGCATTCATTTCTTGGTTGCGCAGCGCGTCCACAATCTCAACCATGTATTTCTCGGATGGTATATAGCGGACCTTGAGCTGCGGATGGCGGGAGAGGAGCTCATTGCCGACCGCCTGGATCAAGTGGGTCTTGCCCAAGCCCACGCCTCCATAGATAAACAGCGGGTTGTAAGTTGTGCCTAGATTTTTAATCACGGACTGAGCCGCGGCATGAGCGAGCTCATTAAATGAGCCAACCACAAAATTAGCAAACGTATAGCGGGAGTTCAAACTCGTCTCAGTGTTGATAGCCAAGTCCTTTAAGGTCATCTCCTCAACCGGAAGCGCCGGCGGCGCCGGGATAGTGCGTCTACGCCGCAGAATCCCTTCTCTCAACGGCGATGCCATATTTGAGGAATTGGGTTGGCCAATAATATAGGCCACTTCCTTAATGTCAGTATTGATCTCCCTCAAGGCATGGAGAATGACCTTGTGGTATTTATTTTGGAGCCACTCCCTCACAAAGCCATTCGGAACGCATATAGTTGCCGCTCCAGCATTGATCTCGGTAATGCCTGTGCCGTGGAACCAGGTCAGAAAGCTGGGCCGTGAGAGAGTCAGTTCAATTTTGGCAAGAACTGCTTGCCACAACTCTTGCTTCTCCATAAACAACTCCTCTTAAAGAATTATGCTTTGGATTTAGACAAAAACTAAGATGTAGTATACACTATTTATATTACTGTTACAGTGTTGGCCATGTGGAAAGTGTGTGTATATTCTGTTGAGAACTTAGAACCCATCTCAAAAATGGCTTTGCAGAAATCCGCCGATTGCAGCCCAAATGCATTTTTGAGATGGGTTCTAATCACATGGCCTTTGGAAACCACATGTCGATAACCTATCATCCATCGCGGCGAAAACGAGCCCATACTCATGGTTTTCGTAAAAGAATGATGACCAGCTCCGGTCGGAAAGTACTTGCCCTGCGCCGCCGCAAAAAAAGAAAACGTCTTGCAGTATCAGTGAGGCGCTCGACTTAGCCATGCAGCGGATGTATCGCCTTTCCAGGGGCCGGGATTTGGAGCGACTGCTAAGGCGCGGGCGGCGCGTATTGTCATCGCTCTTTGAGGTGATCGTCCAGAAGAACAAGGGTTTGCACGCCCGATTTGCATTCATTGTCCCTAAACGAGTGGCCAAGCGCGCCGTGATTCGGAACAAACTGCGCCGGCGGATGCGAGAATGGGTGCGCAGGGATCAGTCCGCGCTTTCTGCTCCTTATGATGTGGCAGTAGTGTGTCGCAGCGGGGCTCCAGCCGCAACCCGCGCTAAATTTTATGAGGAGTTCACTCGCCTATTGGCAGAGTTTAAAAAAAACCATCCGTAAGAGCATCCTCTTCGCTCTAGCCCGCTACCGCGCGGTCTTGTCGTTCGACCACGGGCTTTTGGGCGTGATCGCGAGAGACGTCTTTCCGTACGGTTTTGCGAATGCGGGCTGCCGATTCATTCCCTCATGTTCAGATTATGCCCAGGACTCTATCCGTCAATATGGACTTTGGCGCGGTTGTGTGGTCTCTTTGCGCAGAATCCTTCGCTGCGGACCATGGAGTAATGGAGGATATGACCCGCTCGGGAATCAGGAATCAGGAATAAAGAATCAGGGTTAAAATGAATATTTTAAGTGTCGCGTATACAGAGATTCTGTGGCGGCCCCTCTTCAACGGCTTAGTATTTTTTTATACTACGCTTCCGATGGAGGATCTCGGCTTGGCGATTGTGGCTTTGACCGTGGCGATCCGCCTGATTTTAGCGCCGCTTCTTCTGAAACAGCAGCGCGCCCAGCGACAGCTGGCGGAGTTGCAGCCGGAGCTTAAAAGGATTCAGGAGAAATACAAAGGCGACCGCGAAGCCCAGGGTAAAGCCGTGATGCAGTTTTATGCGACTCATCGGGTTAATCCCTTCTCCGGCTGTTTGATCCTCCTCATACAACTGCCGATTTTAATCGCTCTCTTCCAGGTCTTCCGGCAGGGGTTTGAGGACTCCGCCCTGAATTATCTTTATACTTTTATCCAAAATCCGGGCACGCTGGACCCGTTAAGTTTCGGGGTCCTCGACCTTGCCCGCGGCAACATTTACCTTGGGGTGGTAGCTGCGTTTACCCAATACCTCCAGACCAAACTCGCGGCCCCTCCCACTACTCCCGGTTCAGGCGGAGCTGGTGATTTTGCCAAGGCGCTCCAATGGCAGACCACCTACTTTTTCCCGCTGCTAATTCTTTTCTGGTCTTATACCCTGCCCTCGGCGCTGACCCTCTACTGGACAACCCTTAATTTTTTTGGTATTCTGCAGGAAGTGGTTATGAGGAAAATGTCGGACAGAATCAGTAGACCTGTTGCGTAATAATTTTCGTGACGAAATTATGAAATTGCAGTAGAAAGGTTATTACGCAACAGGTCTAGTAAACAATATAGGACTTACGCGTTTGGGTAAATATCACCCTTTTCTGTCATTCCCGCCCC
>CAYIGN010000036.1:0-7323 GCA_964363055.1 uncultured Candidatus Saccharibacteria bacterium | reverse complement strand
ATGTTGAC
Organism: uncultured Candidatus Saccharibacteria bacterium; assembly: GCA_964363055.1. Taxonomy (GTDB): domain Bacteria; phylum Patescibacteriota; class Minisyncoccia; order Sungbacterales; family HO2-52-23; genus CAYIGN01. The sequence continues at coordinate 7,315 of CAYIGN010000036.1, read as the reverse complement.
CATATAAAACCAAAAGATTTTGGCGGAGAAGCAACTATTGAAAACGGCCAGATGCTTTGTTCCCAACATAACTTCATTAAAAAGAATTTAAAGCAGACCGAGACAGGCAAGAAAATGTTCATTCGTCTTTATGAATTGGCCAAGAGCGAAAACAATAAAGAATTGATGAAATTTTGTGCCGACATTTTGGAAACTTACGAGCGATATGACATAAACGGACATATTATCTGGAAAAGATAACCAATATGCAAAACAATGAATAGCACTACAATAATCAACGAAGCAGAAATTAAATCTCTTTACGGGGAATACTGCAAAGAAAACGGGGTAAAGATTTCAAAAAAAGAGTTCTCTAAATTTTTGAAGTTTTTAGAAGTTGATTTATATGATTGGATTAAGGAGAATCTTAGAGAGTTTAAGAAACAATAAATGGAAATCTCAATAGCGCCATTTTTAGCAAAACTTATTTTATGGATTAATCCGTTTCGCCGGGTATTAGTGATGTGCAGGGGATATAGCGAAGATTACAAAAACTTTACCGAACTTGTTTGGGAAGATGATAAAGATTTGGATTTCTATGATAGGGAAACTTATCCCGAATTTCAACTTTGGGTTTCATAGATAAATCAAAAACTTTATAAAGCTCATAATTGATGAGGTGGTGATCGACGGCGAAAAGTTGAAGATCGCGGCCACTATACCCCTTCCCAATAAGGTTCACGAAAGGGAGATCGCAAAAGCCGATACTCCCGACACCTTTAATAGTGGCGCCACCTTAGGCCCAATTAACCAAACCAAGATGGAAAGAATCTGGACTAAACACAAACAAATAAACCCAGTTAGAAGTAAGACGCCTTGGGCGTCTGCCGATGCGCAAGCGCATCGGACTTCTAACGGGGTAAATACCACTCTTAAACCTAAAGTATTCGTAGCGATGTCGGGAGGTGTGGATTCCTCGGTCGCGGCAGCGCTTCTGAAAGAGCGTGAGTTCAATGTTGTCGGGATACATATCAAAATGTGGTCTGACTCCTCAATTCCATGCAATTTCAAGGAAGATCGCTATGACGCGATGCGGGTTGCGGAGGCGCTTGGGATTGCATTTCAGACCTGGGATTTTACCGAGGAATACAGGCGGGAGGTGGTGGAGTATATGATCCGGGAGTATGCGGCCGGCTCGACACCCAATCCGGATGTAATGTGCAACCGGCATATTAAGTTTGGTGTTTTCATGCGGCGGGCGCTGGAGATGGGAGCGGATTTTGTGGCAACCGGACATTATGTAAGTATCAAGTATCAAGTATCAAGTATAAAGGAAAACGGCTATAAACTTTTACAGGCAAAAGATAAAAACAAAGATCAGTCCTATTTTCTTTGGACTCTGACGCAGAAGCGGCTGAGGCGCTGTCTTTTTCCGATAGGCGAGTACACCAAGCCCGAGGTGCGCGAGATGGCGCGAAAATTCGGGTTGCCGACTGCCGAGAAAAAGGATTCACAGGGGATTTGTTTCATCGGCGAGATTGATCTCAAGCGGTTTTTGCAGGGATACATTTCTATGAGACCGGGTCTGATAGAGACGACCGGCGGCCGGACAATCGGCGAGCATGAGGGACTGTCATTTTATACCATCGGGCAGCGCCAGGGATTGAGGATTGGAGGCGGCGGCATTCCGTACTACGTCGCAGAGAAGCACTTCGGGCGCAATGCGCTCGTCGTAGCCGAGGGTCCATATGATGAGAGATTGTTTGCGCGGGAGGCGGCGGTCGCGGACGTGAACTGGATTTCGGGAGCGGCGCCGAAATTTCCGCTCGCCTGCACCGCCCGCATCCGCTACCGCCAGCCATTGCAAAGGTGCGTCGTAAACCTACAACCTACAACCTACAAGTTACAAGCTCGTTTTGACAATCCGCAGCGCGCCGTCACCCCGGGCCAATCAATTGTTTTCTACCGAGGCGAAGAGATGCTCGGCGGTGGTTGCATTGAGACGCATAAGGTTGTAATATCCTGATGAAATCAGTCCTTTGAAATGTACGATGTCCTGATTTATGGAGAGAGGAGGGCCCGGCGGTGAAAAACGGCCATGGGATGCTCGATCGTTTTTTCAGACCAAGTGACCCACGACCTTCTCTTTTTCCTGAGGGAGGGCTCAAAAAATATTTAGACGAGACAGGGAAAGCGTCTTTGTTGGATCGGGCTGGCGAGGGAAAACTCGGGCGCCAGATCCTTGAGACACAAAAACATATTGCGCTGCTTGAGCGTCTCGAATGCGCATATGGCATTTGCGCCGAGCCGGAGAAAGATGCCGCGCAGACGCAATTTGAGGAAGCGCGAAGTTCCCTTGTCGCGGCGAACCTTCGACTCGTTGTGACCATCGCCTCAAAGTATCATATCAGGGGCCTTCCGAGCGAGGATTTAATTCAGGAAGGCAATCTCGGACTGTTCCGGGCGGCGGAGAAATTTGATTACCGTCTCGGATTTAGGTTCTCAACTTATGCTAGCTGGTGGATTCGACAAGCCATCACCCGCGCCATCGGCCGACATATCCAGATGGTTACAATCTCCGAACGCGCTGAGAGGTACCTGCCCGGCTTGCGGAGCATCCGGGATCATCTCTGGACGACGCTGGAGCGGGAACCGACCCCGCAAGAGATTACTTCTCTTTATAACGAGGGAAAAAGAGAGAAGAGAGTTGCGGTCGAGACGGTCAAGCATGCATTGGCAAGCGGCGATCGCGCGCCGATCGTCTCGCTCGATTGGCCGCTCCATCCGAACGATGAGCGGCTGCTGGGGAGTATGCTTGGCGATGGATCTCCATCGCCGGAAGAGGCGCTTGCCAATAACGATGCGGTCACTGAGATTCAGCTGTTACTTCAGCATGCCGGACTTACTTCGCGGGAGGAATTGGTTCTGCGGATGCGATTCGGCATTGGAAGTGATACGTACACCCTGGAGGATATTGGAAAAGGATTGCACCTGAGCCGAGAGCGCGTGCGGCAAATCGAGGCAACCGCACTTGCTAAAGCGCGAAACCATCTGCAGCATGAATCTCGCAAGCCGTTGGCTGCGGCTAAGTAGATTAACATTGCGGCTGCATACGGGCCTCCTGTAGTTTTGAGACCGAGTAATCGGTCTCATTTTTTGTGGACAAAAATAGTACTTTCTGATTAAATGTAGTAAGAGGATATGCAGGCCGATGAATTGCGTCAAAAATTTTTAGAGTTTTTTGAAACACGGAGGCATACTGTGGTATCTTCTTCGTCGCTAATCCCCGACGATCCGTCGGTGCTTTTGACCACCGCCGGAATGCAGCAATTTAAGAAATACTACACCGAGCCGGAGATGGCGGATCGCGATTTCGGCTCGCGCAATACCGCATCAATTCAAAAGTCGTTCCGCACCTCGGACATTGACGAGGTCGGCGACGAGACGCACCTCACATTTTTTGAGATGATGGGGAATTTTTCGTTTGGCGGATATTTCAAGAAAGAAGCAATAGCGTATGCAAACGAATTCATTACAGGCGTACTCGGTCTGCCGATCTCGTATGTGACTGTTTTCGGAGGCACTCCCTCTTACGAGATCGTATCTCATAAGATTGGGCGGGATGATGAATCAGTCAAGATCTGGCGTGCGCTCGGCGTAGGAGACATACGGGAAGAGGGGATGGAAGAGGTATTTTGGGGTCCTACCGGCTCGGCCGGGCCGTGCGGCCCGACTACTGAGATTTACTGTAAGAACGGCTCGGGCGAGGATATAGAAATATGGAATATCGTCTTCAACGAGTTCTTTTTTGACGGCTCGCGGGAGGAATTGCTGTCCGGCGCATCCGGCAAAAAACTGGAGCGCCTCAAGACGCCTGGGGTTGATACGGGTATGGGACTTGAGCGGCTCGCGATGGTGTCGCAGGGCAAGAAAAATATTTTTGAGACGGACCTTTTTCAACCTCTTATTGCGGGATTGAATCCGATTATACCCGAGCGAGCGAAGCGGATTGCAGCAGACCACCTCCGGGCCGCAGTATTTTTGGCGGCCGATGGTGTACGGCCCTCCAACAAAGAACGGGGATATATTCTGCGGCGTCTCCTGCGCCGCGCGATCGTCTTTGAGCCCGACATTCTTCATTTGGCGAGGGTAGTCATTGATGGTTACGGAGCATTTTATCCGGAACTCTTACAGGAGAAGGAAAACATCTTTGCAGTGATTGGAGACGAACATCACAAATTCAGCGGGACGCTTCAGCGGGGATTGAAGGAGCTGGAGAGGATGGAAACAGTTGATGCCAAAGCCGCATTTAATCTCTACGAGAGTTACGGTCTGCCCTATGAGGTAATCAAGGACTACGACGGCGGGGAAAAAGCTCAAGGCCTGAGGCGCGAGGCGTTTGACGAAGAATTTAAAAAGCATCAAGAAATTTCCCGCGCCGGAGCAGAGGCGAAATTCGGCGGACACGGGCTTTATTTGAAAACAGGCGAGGTTACAATCCGTGACGAGTCCGAGGCGGAGAAAGTGACACGGCTCCATACGGCGACGCATCTTCTACACGCCGGCCTCCGCGCCGTGCTCGGCCCGGAGGCGCGGCAGGACGGATCGGACATCACGGTGGAGCGCACGCGATTTGACTTCCGGTTCCCGCGCAAAGTTACGGCCGAGGAACTCGCAAAAGTAGAGGAGTGGGTGAATGAGGCGATCCAGCGCAATCTCTCGGTGAAATGGGAGGAAATGTCGTATGAAGAGGCAGCGGCGCGGGGGGCGCTTGGTTTTTTCCGCGAGAAATATCCGGCGCGGGTAAAAGTGTACTCTATATTTGACCACGCAACAGGCGAGGTTATTTCTCGCGAACTCTGCGGCGGGCCGCACGTCGAGCGCACCGGCCAGATCGGCCATTTCAAAATCATCAAAGAAGAATCCAGCTCCGCGGGCGTGCGGAGGATCCGTGCAATCATAATACCGTGAGATGCGGCGGATGTGCCTGATCAGCATCTTATATTCTGGGAATTACGCAGAGCAGGGGTGCAAGATGCAGAGATGTACTGCATATTCAATTGCGGTGTAGGATTTGTCATCGGCGTCTCTTCGACTGATGCCCTTAGATGTATTGAGTTCATTCGGCCGTACCATGCTGCTGATGTAATCGGCGAAATTGTTCCTGGAACAGGGCGGGTCGTGATCGAATCCAAATTCATGCCGGCATTTAGCTCGCCAAAACTGGGGTTGGGAGGCCCCCCGCTTCGGGTGATATATTCTCAACCGCAGAGGTTATAAGACCTATCCATCAGAACCTTTCGGTCTTCCGCCGAAGGGTTTTTTTATTACAACAGAATACCGATCGGTCTTGTGTTGTAATAAATCTACTTATTCTGTAACTCAAGAACAGGACACAGCATTAAGTTGTGGGGAGTGACGGTATCGAGTTGGATTTGCTGGTTTTGTGGACAAGAAGTATTTGCGATATACTGGAGATAATGGCATATGACATTCTCATCAAGGGGGGGTTGATGTTGGATGGGGTGGGGAATCCGGCGATGGTGGCGGACGTGGGTATCAGCGATGGGAAGATCGCTGAGGTGGGAGGATTGGGTAATGCGCAGGCCGCGGTTGAAATCAGCGCAACCGGGAAGTATGTAGCGCCCGGCTTCATTGACATCACCAATCACTCCGACACGCACCTCACACTTTTCAAGTACCCTTTGCAGGAGAGCATGGTGATGCAGGGAGTGACGACCATTATCGGCGGCAACTGCGGTTCATCGCTCGCCCCGCTGGTATCCCGCGAAGCGATTCGGAGCGTCTCCAAATGGGCTGATCTTTCGGAAATCGGCGTCAATTGGACCAGCGTGGATGAATTCCTGGCGGCAGTTGAAAGAACGCGCCTGGGTGTGAATTTTGGGATGCTGGTAGGGTATGGCACGCTGCGCCGGGGGATTGTGGGGAATGAACTGCGGCCGCTATCACTTGAGGAGAAGGAGAAGATACGGCTGCTGCTGGAGCGAGCCATGGAAGAGGGGGCATTTGGTCTATCCATGGGCCTCTCTTATGGCCATGAGCGGGCGTCTACTACTGAGGAGCTGATAGAGATCGCGCGTCCGCTGGCTCAAAGCCGTGGTGTGCTTAAAATCCATTTGCGCTCCGAGGGAGCGGAGGTGTTGGGAGCAGTCAATGAGGCGATCCGGATCGGACGCGAGACCGGCGCTTCTGTCATTGTCAGCCATTTCAAAGTCATAGGCCGCAAGTCATGGCCTTTGGCGCGTAAAGCCCTGGAATTTATTTCCAACGCTCGCTCCAGCGGTGTGGCCATCTGGTTTGACGTCTCGCCTTATCGCACCACCGGCTCTCCGCTCTACCTCTTGCTGCCTCCCTGGAGCAGACGCGGCGGATTTGAAGAGCTTTTTAGACGCCTATCAAGTCAAGTTGAGTGGAAACAGATTTCTCAAGCACTTGCCAGTTATACCCTGCACTACGACAAGATAATGGTGATAGCGGCCAAACAGCGGCAGATCGTCGGCAATACCTTGGCTGAGATCGCCGCTGCCATGAATATGCCGCCGGAGGAAGCGGTGCTTGAGATCATCCGCGGCAATGAAGGCCGGGTGACAATCCTCGGCCGGACCGTATCGCTAAAAAATACCAGCCGCGCCATAGGGGATTCTAATTCCTTGATTGCCTCGGACGGCTATGGCGTGTCGCAGGATGGAATATCCACCGGTAATCTGGTCCATCCTAGATCATTTGGCGCTTTCCCTCATTTTTGGCATCGGTTTGTGACCGATACGCAAAAACTTAAGCCGGAAGAGGCGATTGTCAAAATCACAGGCGGCCCGGCAACGATCTTGGGCATCACTGGCCGCGGAGTGATCGCCAAAGGCAATGTAGCCGACATTGCGGTGTTTGACCCGCAGCTCATCCGCGACCGCGCCACCTACAAAGACCCGTATCGGTATCCAGCCGGAATACAATACGTAATCATCAATGGTGAGGTCGTGGTATCGCAAGGGAGGCATATAGGCGTGAGGGCGGGAAAAATACTGAGAAAATCGTGACTCCTCGATTAAGTCACAATTCCCAAACCAGAATCACGAAAAATATCCAGAGCCCAATATTCAATCGCGAGTGCTTGAAGAGATGGTTACAAAACTTCTAAAGATGCTTTATGTAAGGCACTCATATAGAGCTCATTGAGTTTTGTAACCATCTCGAATTCTTTACTTTGGGTCTTGGTGATTTTTTAGGAATTCTGGCTCGGGATTTGAGGTTTTAGGATAGGGTTAATTAGAACCCATCTCAAAAATGGCTTTGAAGGCGAAATCGTGCGGATTTCGTC
>CAYIGN010000035.1:0-7706 GCA_964363055.1 uncultured Candidatus Saccharibacteria bacterium | reverse complement strand
AGCGACGAAATCCGCACGATTTCGCCTTCAAAGCCATTTTTGAGATGGGTTCTAATGACTAAAGTCGAGAGACGAAAGCAATAAAATTTTTCGGCTTCTGGCTTTAATCATCTGTCTTCTTGCTTATTGGCAGTGTAAACTAAGATACGCGCCCCTTCCACTGCTCTGGGGATGTCCGGTTGCCAAGATACAAAGCGCATGGATGTTTTTTAGTATACCATATCCTAAAATCAGTTGCTCGCCCCTTTTCCACATACTTGACATCCGCCCCCGACATGCATTAGGATAGAAGGGTGAGCGGTCCGTGGGAACGGACCACTTTTCATAAAGATTCCAAATCCCAAATTACAAACAATATCTAAATTCTAATGACAAAAACTCCAAATGCGTTTACAAGTCATCTCAAAATTGAATTTTGGCTTATTATCGTCATTCCCGCGAAACTTGTCCTCACGAAAGTGGGGAGCGGGAATCCAGTGAACAAGCCAAATTCTGGATTCCCGATCACGCCTGTCCCCGCATAAACGGGGATCGGGAATGACGGGAAATCAATTTTGAGATGACTTCTAGAATTTGTGATTTTGAATTTATTTGGAATTTTATAGCTCATGGATCTCAAATCTTTCACTCAAGCCATACAGCAGCTCGCCGACGAGAAGGGCATCTCGCGCGAGAAGGTTCTCGAGTCAATTGAGATGGCGCTGGCCGCTGCTTATAAACGCGATTATGGCAAGCGCGGACAGATTATTCGCGCCCTGCTCAATCCCGAGACCGGCCAGGTTGCCATACGTCAGATCAAGATTGTGGTGGAGGAGGGTATGCTCAGAACCGAAGATGAAGACGCTGCCTCAATCGGGGACGAAGCAGCCGCGCCAGCCGCTCTTCCGGATGCGGATGATGAGGAAACCGCAGTCGGCGAGAAGAAGATTCGCTTCAACCCTGAACGGCATCTTCTAATTGAGGAAGCGCGCCGGATCAAAGCCGATGCCAAGGTTGGAGATGAAATAGAATTCCCGCTCGAATACCCTGCGGGCGCCGAGCATGGGAGAATCGCGGCGCAGACCGCAAAGCAGGTGATCCTCCAACGAATCAGAGAGGCCGAACGTGAGGCGGTCTTTGAAGAATACAAAGACCGAGAGGGAGAAGTGGTGAGCGGCTTGGTGCAGCGGATTGAGGGAAGGAATGTCTTTCTTGACATTGGCCGGACCGCGGGCGCTCTGCCGCTTGAGGAGCAGGTGCCGGGCGAGCGGTATCGAATTGGGGAACGACTCAAGGTAGTGATTACGTTGGTTGAGAAAAGCCCGCGGGGTTCGGGTATCTTCCTCTCCCGTTCTCATCCGCGGCTGCTGGAGGGCCTTTTTGGATTGGAAGTTCCGGAGGTTGCCTCCGGAGTAGTTGTCATCAAGGCAGTGGCGCGCGAGCCCGGGTCTAGGTCTAAAGTCGCGGTCGCCTCGCTCGACCCGGCCGTAGACCCGGTTGGTTCGCTGGTCGGACAAAAGGGAGTGCGGGTTTCAACCGTGATCCAGGAACTGGGCGGTGAAAAAATTGACATCATTGAATGGTCCGATAATCCCCGCGAGTTTATCGCCCATGCCCTGTCTCCAGCCAAAGTTATAAGAGTGGATACGAATGAGGAGCGCCGCGATGCCAAAGTAGAGGTGCCGGAGGAGCAGCTGTCGCTCGCCATCGGCAAGCGGGGGCAAAACGTGCGCCTGGCCGCCAAACTCACCGGATGGAGAATTGATGTGCGCGCGCCTGCCGATATTGCAAAAGCTGAGGTTGAGACGCAAAGTCCCGCGGCCGAGGCTGCAAGCGAAGTCGAGATAGAACCCCGAGATGCCATGGCCGAGGCTGCAGAAAAAATCGAGCCAGAAGCCCAACCTTCAGGGCAATAAAATGTTTTATATTCTTACATTGTTGCATTGTTAGCCGATTAAAACAATGCAGTAATGCAGCAATACAGCAATGATCCTATTCCCTATTATCACTTCGTTGGTCGCCGTGATCTATGCCCTAATTCTTATTTATTTCATCCGGCAGTATCCCACCGGCGACGGAAAACAGATAGAGATTTGGCAGGCAATCAAACAGGGCTCAGCCGCTTACCTCAAGCGTCAATACTCGACAGTCGGCATTGTGGGCCTGGTCATAGCACCCCTCCTCTGGATTGTCTTTGACGGCGCGACTGCAATCGGGTTTCTGTCGGGCGCCTCGACTTCCGCACTGGCCGGGTATCTGGGGATGATGACCTCGGTTGACGCCAATGTCCGCACGGCTCAGGCCGCCAAGAGCGGATTGCCCCGGGCATTCCGGGTAGCGTTTCTCGGAGGATCGGTGACCGGTTTCTTGGTGGTGGGACTGGCTCTATTTGTAGTGACTTTGTTCTATGCGATTACCCAAAGCGTTGCGCCGCTGATGGGCTTGGCGCTTGGGGGCTCGCTCTTGTCGGTCTTTGCGCGCCTTGGGGGAGGAATTTATACCAAGGGTGCGGACGTGGGAGCCGATCTGGTCGGCAAACTTGAGGCCGGAATTCCTGAGGATGACCCGCGCAATCCGGCGGTGATTGCCGACAATGTGGGCGACAATGTGGGCGACTGCGCCGGCATGGCCGCCGACCTTTTTGAAACCTATGCCGTCACCGCGATCGCGGCAATGCTCCTCGGGTCCCTGCTCTTCCCCCAAGATACAACCATGACCTTGCTGCCGCTTTCCATCGGCGGGGTGGCAATCCTCGCATCCATTGCCGGCAGCGCTGTAGTGCGGGTGCGAGAGGAACGCGGCATCATGCGGGGACTCTACAAGGGCCTGGCCGCATCATCGGTCCTCACTCTCGTTGGCCTCTGGCCTCTATTTGCAGCGCTCCTTGAACGCAAGATTGTCAATGGCTTCTTTGTTGCGTCTCTGGTCGGGATTGCCGTGACGGCTCTGATGATGCTGGTCACCCAATACTATACTGCTAAGAACTTCCGGCCGGTCAGAACCATTGCCAGGGCCTCTCTCACCGGACACGGGACCAATATCATCATGGGACTTGCCTTCTCGCTTGAAGCCACTGCCCTGCCGATTATCGTAATCTCTGGGGGGATGCTAATTGCCTTCCTGGCCGCTGGGTTATATGGGGTGGCCCTAGCGGTAATGACTATGCTTTCCCTGGCCGGCATCATTGTGGCGATTGATGCGTTTGGACCGATTACCGACAATGCCGGCGGGATTGCTGAGATGGCTGGACTTCCGGATGAAGTACGCCAGGTCACCGACCCACTGGATGCGGTGGGCAATACCACCAAAGCAATTACCAAAGGATACGCGATTGCTTCGGCCGGCCTGGCAGCGCTTGTCCTTTTTGCTTCCTACGTTGAGGAACTGGGCAATTTCGGCAAGGTTGTCTTTTTTGAACTTTCAGACCCATATGTGATCGTTGGACTTTTTGTCGGCGGCATGATGCCGTATCTTTTTAGCTCCATGGCAATGCGTGCGGTGGGAAAGACGGCTCAGGGAGTGGTGGAAGAAGTGCGCCGGCAGTTTCGCGAAATCAAAGGCATTATGGATGGTACAGAGAAACCGCAGTACGACAAGGCAGTAGACATTGTTACCAAAGCCGCTATTCGGCAGATGATCCTTCCGGCGCTCATTCCGGTGGTCATTCCACTTCTGCTCGTCGTTACCCTTGGCGAGAATGGCGCCAAAGCCCTGGGAGGATTATTGATGGGCACCATTGTGACCGGCCTTTTTGTGGCGCTCTCCATGACCTCCGGCGGGGCGGCCTGGGACAATGCCAAAAAATACATTGAAGAAGGCAATTACGGCGGCAAGAAGTCCCCGGCGCACCAAGCCGCAGTCACCGGAGACACAGTTGGAGACCCGTATAAAGACACGGCCGGTCCGGCAATCAATCCGATGATTAAAATTGTGAATATCGTGGCGCTGCTGATTGCGCGACTCCTATAAATCATAGAAAAGACGCAGGCAGATGCCTGCGTCAAGAACTGAGGACTGGTATCGGGCGGAGTAGTTGATACTATGAGATGGTTACAAAACTTCTAAAAATGCTTTATGTAAGGCACTCATATTGAGTTTTGTAACCATCTCTATTAACAGTCAACGAAAATGAAGTCGTCAGCCCTCGTTACCTATTGGCGCAAAGGCGGCCAAGAAGACCTCAAAACCGCCGAGGCGCTTTTCCACTCCAAGCGCTATGTCCCGTGCTTATTTTTCTGTCTATGGACTTACGATGTCCTTACATATAAGGACATCGTAAGTCCTTAATATACGGTCGCATTGCTTTCCGCATAGAAGTAAAACGGGCCCAAATGAAATGGAATACGTCCTTACTCCTCTCCCCAAATCTGAAATAGAAATTAAAGTCGCCCTCCCTTTCTCCGAGTTTGAGCCGCGGGTGAGGCGGGCGGCGGTTTTGATTTCAGAAGAAATAGAGATTGAGGGATTCCGTAAGGGGCATGCGCCCTATGAGGTGGTGAAAAACCGCGTCGGAGAGAGCGCAATCTATGAACGGGCGGCGGAACTGGCGGCGCGGCATACCTATCCTGAACTGATCGCCCAAATCAGGGATGAGCAGTCGGCGAAGAAAAAAGATTTTACGCCGATCGGAAAACCGGAAATTACACTCACCAAACTCTCACCTGGAAATGAACTCTGCTACACCGTACGGATGACAGTGCTCCCGGCCGTCAACCTCCCCGACTACAAGTCAATCGCCCGAAAGATCCTCACAACAAAGGAAACGCAGGCAGTCAGCGATGAGGAGGTTGGCGCAGCGATCCGGTGGCTGCGCGAGTCGCGGACCCAACTCATCACCGTCGATCGGCCCGCCCAGGCGGGAGACCGGATTGAGGTTGATTTCGAGACGCGCGCAGGCGGAGTAAAACTCGCTCAAGGCGACTCTCGCAGACACCCCATTATCCTGGGACAAAAAAAGTTTATTCCCGGATTTGAAGACCATCTTATTGGAATGAAGGCCGAAGAGATCAAATCCTTCACCTTAACCGCACCGGAGGATTGGCATGACAAAAAGTTTGCCGGAAAAGCGCTTGATTTTACGACAACCATGAAAATGGTGCAGGAGCGCCGCATGCCTGAACTCAATGGCGAGTTTGCTAAAGGTATGGGCGACTTTGCGACCATGGAGGCGCTGCAAGCAAGCGTCCGAGAGGGGCTGCTTGCCGAGAAGATAGACAAAGAAAAACAACGTATCCGCGGCCTTGTGGTCGCCGAGATCGCCAAGGATGCCGAGATAGAGCTGCCGACCATACTGATTGACGCTGAGACCGGAAAGATGCTTGAAGAATTGAAAGCGGGGGTCGCAGAAATGGGTATGAAATGGGAGGACTATCTCCTGCATATCGGCAGAGCAGAGGAGAATCTCCGCCTGGACTGGCGCGAAGAAGCCGAGCGCCGCGCGCGGATTGGACTCTGTCTTCGCGAGATTGCCGCTAAAGAGCGCCTCCAGCCATCAGAGGAAGAGATTGCCGAGCGCACCAATCAAACGCTGCAGCAATTCAGGACAGCCAACGCAGAGTCCAGCGCGCGCTACGGTACAGGGGTTGACCCCGAGCGGCTGCGTGAGTATACTAAAGGGGTATTACGCAACGAAAAAGTTTTTGATTGGTTAGAACAATTCTAACAACTCTAACAACCGCACCATGTTTGAAGATACATACGGTCAATATCTCATCCCCACGGTTATAGAAAAATCGCCCTTTGGCGAACGGGCTTACGACATTTATTCGCGGCTCCTCAAGGAGCGGATTATTTTCTTGGGAGGCCCGATCATTGACCCGGTAGCGAACGCCGTAATTGCCCAATTACTATTTCTTGAATCCGAGGACGAGAAAAAGGATATCAAGATATACATCAACTCTCCCGGAGGGGCGGTGACAGCCGGGCTTGCGATTTACGACACGATGCAGTACGTCAAGCCGGACGTCTCTACGATCTGCACCGGGATTGCCGCCTCCATGGCCGCCACCCTGCTTGCAGCCGGAGCCAAGGGTAAACGCTTCGCCCTTCCCAATAGCGAAATCCTGCTCCACCAAGTCATGGGCGGAGCAGAAGGACAAGCCATAGAGATTGAGATCGCCGCGCGCCAAATCATCCGCATCAAGGAACGGATCAATGGGATTCTGGCCAAGCACACCGGCCAAAAAATGGATCAGATCGAGCACGACACCGACCGCGACTTCTGGATGACTTCTGAAGAAGCCAAAAAATACGGCATCTTGGACGAGATTATCAAGCGCAAGCCCACCGCCAACAGCAAAATGTCCAACACTAAATAGCGGACGAGGTCTGTGAAGATTCGATTCATAGTAAAGAAATAAAAAACTACCAGAAGGTAGTTTTTTGTTGGCGCAAACTATGCGCAAAGTTAGTCAATACCACGGAGGATACGGCGAATTCATGCCGCGAGAATCGGAGGCGACCATCCCCGAGGACTCATACGGCGAAGCCATTTTCTAAACGGCACACGCCGATTCCATCGCTGCAAAAGACGGATGAGGCCGCGCTCTCGCTCTTCAAGGGAAGGAAACGGTCCCAGCCATTCCCGCCACATCCGCGCCGTCGCATACTCGCCTTCACCCTTATACGTGATATAACGAGGTCGTTCCTTATCCTCGATGGGAACTATATCGCACAGTTCATAAAACGTATGGTAGCAGCCGTTTTCCTGGAAGTGTGAATCAACGAAGACGTGGATATGATTCTCGTAGAGAGCCGCTTCTACTCTTTGATTTCCTTCATTGTCGGGGATGAGGATTTCCCGAACTGTAAATGTCTTTTTTCTCAACCGCACCTTCCGCTTCTTACCCGTGCGGTATCGCACCATTATACGCTCGGGCAACAATCGCCCATCATGCAAAATACACCCGCACCGGCCCACCCGTAACTCCGTGGCTCTTGGCATTGCTCGCCCCTCCAGTAAACGCCTCTAAAGAACATCGCACGTTAAGCATACTGTATTTATCCCCACACCTTCCAGAGTATCCCGCAGGAAGGTGTGGGGATTTGTTACGGTCGCAACCATGTTGTTCAAGAAGTCAAGGAATCCCTAAAGCGATCCTCCCTCAGTCGCTCTATAACAACAACCCAAAAGCACACCTCGTGATACTCGCGAACACCACTGTCGCTTTCCACGGATACGATACCGACCCGATCTTCATCCGGGTGCAGGCATCTACGCGCAGCACATACAAAACCTGTTGGTGGACGGCCTTGAATCACTGCTATCCTAGTAGCCATATCCCTCTCTCCTTCCCTTGGTTGACCCGATTTTCCAAAGAGCACGCAAAGAGCGCCTTCGCTTGCGGCGAAGGCGCTCGAGAAAAGAACCAATCTGTTTACGATACTATGCCATACCCCAAGACCGCCTTCGTTTCCAAAGACATCATCATCATGATACCCATAATCATGGTGTATGCCATGCGGCCGACAGTCATCGGATATGGGGTATTAAACATATAAATATACGTACCGTACATAGCCATGCCTGTCAAGCACCGTGTTTTCCACAAGCAAAAAAACTGCGCCATATCTGGCTTGAAATGCCAGTATAAAGTGCCGAAGAACGCGCTACTCAAATAGAAAAAGGGGGCTTCCTGAAGGGAATCTCGCTTCTGTTTACGCGCATATACGGCTAGAACCCATCTCAAAAATGCATTTGGGCTGCAATCGGCGGATTTCTGCTCATC
>CAYIGN010000034.1:0-7767 GCA_964363055.1 uncultured Candidatus Saccharibacteria bacterium | reverse complement strand
TTTTCATAAATCCGCAATATCATAAAATGTATGGATCAGTTGCATTATACAATTCTCTTTCAACCCGAGCCGGAGGGAGGGTTTACGGTAACCGTACCCGCGCTTCCCGGATGCATAACCTACGGGAGGAATTTGGAGGAGGCGAGGAGGATGGCGACCGATGCCATCGGAGCATATCTTGCAAGCGTGCAGAAGGATGGCGAACCAATTCCCGTAGAAAGCGTGGAGGCTCTTATTACCTCAATCCGTGTGAAAAAGCCGCCGCGGCGGATCCGTTCATTCGCGCATGCCTAAATCGGCTTCGTTGACACCGCGAAAGGTAATTGCGGCGTTGAAAAGAAACGGCTTCCGTTTGGATCACACGACCGGGAGCCATTTTGTATTCTATCGCCCCGACACCAAGCGAAGGGTTACCGTAGCATATCATACGAAGGATCTGCCAAAGGGGACATTGGTTTTAATACTCAAACAAGCCGGACTTTCGGCGGAAGACATCCATTGACTATGAGACCATTCACGCTACAATCCGAACTTCTTACCCGCGGGGTGGAGGAGGTGATCGTGCGAGAGCACCTGGGGGCAGGGCTGCGATCCGGTAAAAAACTGCGGGTCAAATTCGGCATTGATCCGACTTCACCCGATCTGCATCTGGGGCATACCGTGCCGCTCGGCAAGCTCCGCGCATTTCAAGATCTCGGGCATAAAGCGGTTTTGATAATCGGCGATTTTACCGCGATGGTGGGGGATCCGTCCGGCAGGAGTGAAGCGCGCAAGCCCTTGTCTGAAAAAGAAGTACGGGCGAATCTAAAGCAATACTTGTTTCAAGCCGGCAAGATTTTGGATATAAAAAAGGCCGAAGTCCGCCACAATAGCGAGTGGCATAAAAAAGGAGGGGCTTCTTCGCTCTGCGGCTTGATGTCCGGGGTGAGCGTCCAGCGCGCGCTTGAACGGGATGATTTTCAAAATCGGATGCGCCAAGGGGATGAGCTGAGTATGCTTGAAGTGATTTACCCATTGCTGCAAGGGTATGACTCGGTTGCGGTGAAAGCGGACGTGGAGATCGGGGGGAGCGACCAGAAATTTAATCTCCTGATGGGCCGCAGGATCCAGCGCCGCTACGGCCAGAAGGAGCAGGACACCCTGACAACCTGGCTCATTGAGGGCACGGACGGAGTACGAAAGATGAGCAAGAGCTTTGGTAATTATATTGGTATTCAGGAAGCGCCCGGTGACATGTTCGGTAAAATTATGGCGATTCCCGACGGCCTCATTATCAAATACTTTACTGCGCTGACCAATGTCCCGACCGCTGAAATCGAGGCGATGCGGCAGGAAATGGGTGGGGGCAAGGTGAACCCGCGCGATCTCAAGTTGCGGCTCGGGGAGCAGATCGTCGCGACATATCATTCTCCTGCTGCGGCACGAAAGGCGCGCGAGGAGTTCATGCGCGTATTTTCTCGTCGCGAACTGCCCGTCGAGATGCCGATCGCGCAAGTGAAGCGCAATCCATGGAATATCATTGATCTTCTAACCGAGGTTGGTCTTGCGCCTTCCAAGTCCGAGGCGCGGCGACTCGTCCGTCAAGGCGGGGTAGAGGTAGGAGGTCGGCTGGTTACTCAGCCGGAGGAAAGGATTGTAGTGGGAGACAAAGGGGTGGTCATGCGGGTTGGCAAACACCGATTTCTGCGATTGGTGCGAAAATGACAAAACGCTGCGGGGTGCACCCCGCAGCGTTTTGTATATCCCAGGCCGGATTTTGATATAAGAGGGCTCTCCCTACATCGCATCCTCTTCATCCTCCTCTTCTGCTTCGTCACCCTCCTCGATCATATCCTCCTCATCTTCGCCCAAAATCTTCCCCTCTTCATCATCATAATCCTCAGCAAGCGCCGCGCCCGCCAGCACCGGGCTGGTGTAAGAAAGCGCGATTGCAGTCATAATGTTTTCATAGCTTAACCTGTCTGATAGAGACGACCTTTTAGTTTAAAGTGGCATGCCAGCGCCGCGGCGATCGCGTCAAAGACATCATCCCGTCCGCGGAGCTCCTTGGCTTCAGGCAGAATCAGGCAGACCATTTTCTTCACCTGTGCTTTATCAGCCGTGCCCGTGCCGGTGATTGCTTTTTTGATCTCGGCCGGCGTGTATTCATAGACGATAATTCCTGCCAATACGGCTGTCAAGAGCAGTGCGCCCCTGGCTTCAGCCACGGCCATGGCGGTCTTGGCGTTTTTGGCAAAGAAGAGCCGTTCTACGGCCGCGGTCCGCGGCCGCCATTTTTTGACCAAAGCGTTTAAGCTCCGATACAGCTCCGCGAGGCGTTCGCCAGGGTGCGGCGAGCGGATCGGGAGCAGCCCGGCTTCATGGAGGCGTGGGGCGCGGCCGTCTTCGATGAGGGCATATCCGATCGCGGTGGTGCCGGGATCAAGACCAAGGATGATCATAAGAGTGGGTAGTGGGTAGTGAGTAGTTGGTAGTGGGTAAGTGGGTAGAACTACTCACTACCCACTACAAACTACAAACTTTCCACGTTGGTGTATACTTCCTGCACGTCAGCATGCTCGGCGAGCGCGTCTAACAGCGGCTCTATCTTTTGTCGTTCGGCAGGCGGGACCTCTATTGGCGCCCGGGGCTTGTAGTCATGGTTTAATTCTCTGACGTTGATGCCCAGCATCTCCAGAGCTCGTCTTACCCGTTCACCCTGGGCAAAGGCGGTCTCCACCAGCCATACCTCATCAATCGTCCGAAAATCCATTGCCCCGGATTCAATAATGGCAAGCTCCATCTCTTCCTTGGTTTTCCCCGGGTTCTCGGCGGCTGACAGTTCAATCAATCCTATTCTATCAAAATTCCACGCCAAAGATCCGGGTTCAACCAGGCGACTATTGTATTCGTTCAAGAGATGCTTAATCTCAGCCAGGGTCCGGTTCTTACTGTCAGTAATGCCTTCAATAAGTATGGCAATGCCGCCGGGCGTCGAGGCCTCATACAGAAATTCAGAGAGTCCCCCGGCCTCTCCCTTGCCTGAGGCGCGTTCAATCGCACGCTCTATATTTTCTTTGGGGAGTCCCTCGGCTCGAGCCCGCTCGACTGCGGCGCGAAGCCGCGGATTGGCATCCGGATTGGGGCCGCCCTCCCGCGCGGCAATCGCAATTTCACGGACAAGCTTAGAAAAAAGCTGCCCCTTTTTGGCGTCGCTAGCCGCCTTTTTATGTTTTATCTGCTTCCACCTGCTGTGACCGGCCATAAATCTGTGGAAAACTCAATCTTCATTTTCTAATTTTTTTCTAATATAATTTATGCATCCACGGGTGCTATTATGATCACTAAAAGACAAAAAGAAATTCTGGATTTCGTAAAAAAACGCACGGAAAAGGACGAATATGCCCCTTCGCTTGACGAAATCAGGCGAAAGTTCCGCTTCGCATCCGTCTCTACGGCCCACTACCACGTCGGGCGGCTGAACCAAGACGGCTATTTGCGCAAGCGCCGCCATCGGGCGCGCGCCATCAGTATCGCGGAAAAGGAGGTTGTTGTCAAAATCCCGCTGGTGGGTATCATAGCGGCCGGGCAGCCGATTGAGGCGATTGAGATGCCGCAGGAGTCAGTCACGCTTGCGCGCGGCGACATCGGAATGTCCGGCGAGCACTATGCCCTGCGCGTGCGGGGCGACTCTATGGTCGGCGACGGAATTTTTGACGGGGACATCGTAGTGATCCGCAAGCAAGAGATCGCGGAAAACGGCCAGACCGTAGTTGCGATCATTGACGAGGGCGAGGCGACCCTCAAGAGATTTTATCGCGAGCGCGGCCGCATCCGGCTGCAGCCCGCCAATCAAACCGTGCTGCCGATATATCGCCGAGAGGTCGAGGTGCGAGGGGTTGTGATAAAGATTATCAGGAGTTTAGAAAGAGATGCGGACACCTACGGCAATAACACTTCATTCAGACATACCGCGTCGCAGGCGAATACCGCTGTTTGTTACGATCGTGTAGATAATCTGGATCTTAAAAATCCATTTTTTACTTCACAACTCATCACCTATATTGGAAATAAGAGGCGGCTACTCCCGTTTCTCTATAAAGGATTCTACAGGATTAGAGAGGAAGTCGGCAAGGAAAAGTTGATCGTACTTGACGGATTTGTCGGGAGCGGCGCTGCCGCGCGTTTATTGAAAGTATTTGCGAGCGAACTGCACGTGAATGACATGGAGAATTACGCGGAGACGCTCAATAACGCGTATCTTGCCAATCAATCAACAATAGACAGAATCGAATTGGAGAAATGGATAAATTGGCTCAACGCCAACAGAGTGAAAAATAAGCACCATGAAGCCGGTTTTATAGGGAACAATTATGCGCCGCGCAACGACGAAGATATCAAAGCGGGCGAAAGGGTTTTTTATACCAACAGAAACGCGAAAATTATTGATAATCTACGGCGACTTATAAAAAAAGTGCCGGAGCCGTATAAACGCTTCTGCCTTGCTGCGTTGTTGGTGAAAGCGTCGGTGCATACCAATACCTCCGGCGTTTTCAAGGGATTTCATAAAAGAAACGGCAGTGGGCATTTCGGCGGCAACGGAGAAAACGCCCTTTCGCGCATCAAAAAAGAGATCACGCTTGATGTACCGGTTTTATCCGACTTTGAATGTCCGGTTTTTGTGCACAAAAAAGACATCAACGATTTGGTGCGAGATCCCTCCTTGCCGGTTTTTGACTTGGTGTATTACGACCCGCCGTATAACCAACATCCGTACGGATCAAATTATTTTATGCTGAATATAATCAATGACGGCAAGGATGTGGAGATACAAGATGGAGTAAGCGGCATCGCAAAAGAATGGAACCGCTCCGCCTACAACAAGAGGCAAGCAGCCGAAAAGGCGATGGATCGCTTGCTTGCGGATACAAGAGCGCGATTTATCGCAATCTCCTACAATGATGAGGGTATCATTCCTATTCCTTCATTCAAGAAAATTTTATCCCGACACGGCAAATGGGAACTTATGGAGCAGGACTACAACACCTATCGCGGCTCACGCAACCTGCGCAACAGGGATATTAAAGTGAAAGAGCTGTTGTGGATTTTGGAGAAAGGATAAGATGAATAATCCACATCAATCTTATCCTAACACAATTTGATCCGGAGATCTATCTGTGTAAATATAAAGACGATGCCATACATAAACGATCAGAAAAGGTTAGAAATAGAAAGAAAAGTACAGGGGATAAAGTTAGGAACGGGTCTATCCTATCCGGAGAATAGTTTGGTAGATATCGCCAACTCGCTTGGGGCGGAGGTTCTTTCGGCTGATCTGCCGCCTCTTGAAGGCAAGAGGGTGAAGGGATTTATTCAGTGGCTCCCTGATGAAAAAAGAGGCGAGAGTCCTTATAGTGCTAAAATCTATCTTAATAAGAATCAATCTTCCACCACTAGAACTTTTACTTTAGCACATGAATTGGGGCATTTTCTACTACATAAAGATAATAATAATTTTAGGATAGATTTGGAAGATTACGCAACGGACGATTCATATAATCAAGAGACGGAGGCAAATTATTTTGCTGGTGAGATTCTGATGCCAAAAGAGAAGTTTATAAGTGTTCTAAAAAATGCCGGTAATCTTGATAATGTTGCGGAGGCATTCGGTGTTTCTGTGCCTGCTGTTGGGGCCAGAATGAAATGGCTACGCATTGCCGTATCATAAAATGCCGGAAAGTCCACCGAACAATAACAGTCAAGAGTCTTGGGTTTCTACTGCGATTCGACTGCCGACCGAAGAGCCGAATCTTAAAGAACCAAAATGGAATAGCGCGGACTTCTTCCAGCAGCGTGATTCGCATAGAAAATGGCTCTTTGGATTCTCTCTCGTGACTAGCATGCTTTCGCTTTTGTTCCTGTTTGGACTAGTAATTGGGCAGACGCTAATTCGCCTTTATTCAGGAGATCACCAATTCGAGATTATGAGTGATTGGGCGTTAGAAATCTTTGCCGTTGCGATTTTTGGACAAGTGTTTGGTGTGGTGTATATTATAGCGCGCTCGGTATGGAGTAATGACGAATTCAGTATTATGGACAAATGAGCATGATCAATTCTCGGTTATTTCTATATCTCCCCAATCTTATGTAGGTGGGTAAGGGATTTATCAATAACCTTCAGTACAATTTCCGTGATCTCTTTTGCGCTCCATTTGGGCATACGTGCGAAAATTGTTGCGGGACAGATTTGTGTATCTCCATGCTGGGAACAATTCACATAGATACGATTAAGCGGCAGCCAATCGTTGCCGGCAATAAGCCGCATAAGTATAGGAGACCCGCTTTTGCTAAAACTGCGAGCGTAGGGTAGCCCCGCGAAAATTTTATAGTTCTCCTTCAGGAAAAAATCAAAACCCTCGCAAATTACCACATACGGATTGTATCCGTAGAAGCTTGTAAGTGTCTTAATGGCGTTGGCGTTTTTGGCAAATCTTTCTATGGCGTTTCCTCGGGATTGAGGCGGTCTTTCCGCGCGCGGAATGGACATATCCCTGCCTTTATTTGCCCAATCCTTGTCGCTTATAGGCGTATAGCCGTCATATTCACCCTGATGTTTTACTTCAAGCGCTCCGATGATATGATTGAAAGCGTCCTTTTTTGACTGCACAAAAAATATGCCGCCGTCCGGTTTTATGCCTTCGGCCACATCAAACGCCTGCAATTCTTCCAGTTTCCGCGGCGGCATATCCGCAAGTTTGCCTCCGCGATTGATGTACTCAAGCGCATAGCGGGCATCGAGATGCTTCAACCCTAATGTTTCGAGATTGTTGAAATGCAGTTGCGGATAGCGTTGGAGAATTGTATCCCAAACTGCGTTTGAAGCAACCTTTGCCGCATCCTCTTGGCCTTTTGACAGGAGATTGAAGGGGCCGATTTGGCGCGTTTTCAGATGTTGGCGATGCCTCTTTTCCATAAGAGCTGGTGGTTTATGTCAAAAGCGTCTGTGGCTTATGAGTCGCTATGCCAAGGTGTTGATACGCCAGTTCGGTCACCATCCGGCCCCTGGGAGTGCGTTCCAGAAATCCGAGCCGCATGAGATATGGCTCATACACTTCGGCAATGGTATCTTCTTCTTCGGCCGAGGCCGCGGCCAGCGCCTGCAATCCCACCGGCCCCCCTCCGAATTTCTCGATGATAACCTGCATTATGCGCCGATCCATCGGTTCCAGACCCACCCGGTCCACTTCAAGGAGCGTCATGGTCTGCTGCACCGCCTGGGGGGTGATGCGCCCCTGGCCGTGTACCTGGGCCCAGTCGCGGCAGCGCTTGAGCAGGCGATTGGCAACCCGCGGAGTGGCGCGGCTGGAGCGGGCCAGAGCGATGGCCGCTTCGGGGTCGAGTTCTACTCCCAAGACCCGCGCCGAGCGCGCAAGGATTTGAACGAGCTCCTCGGGTGAATAGAAATCAAGCCGGAAGGTGTTGCCGAAACGCGAGCGCAGGGGCGAAGACATAAGTCCGATGCGGGTGGTTGCCGCAATCAAGGTGAATGCGGGCAGTTCCAATTGAATGGTGCGAGCTGACGGCCCTTTGCCGATCATAATATCAAGCACTCGCGACTCCATAGCCGGGTAGAGCACCTCTTCGATCAGTTTGGAAAGCCGATGAACCTCGTCAATAAAGAGGATGTCTCCGGGCAGGAGGTTGGTAAGAAGTTCGGCCAAATCCCCGATCCGATCGATGGCCGGGCCGGAAGTGATGCGGATTGAGGATTGCATCTCGCGAGCAATG
>CAYIGN010000033.1:0-7901 GCA_964363055.1 uncultured Candidatus Saccharibacteria bacterium | reverse complement strand
ATACCCATGCGATGATTTTATCATCCATGGTTGCGATTACCACTAATTACCAATTATAATTGATGTATATGACTCAAAAAGTATTAAAGGTGGGAAGTTCGGCAGTGGTAACTCTCCCGAAAAAATCATTGAAAGAACTGGGAATAAAAATCGGCGATGAGGTTGCGGTAGGCGTTGATGTGAAGAAACGGCGGGTAGTGGTAGAACCGATTCAGAAGATTAACGAAGAGCTCTTGCAGTGGACCGATCAGTTCATCGAGCGATATCGACCGGCACTGGAGGCGCTTGCAAAAAAATAGCAGGCGGTTATGCATTATTTTACCACGGAAGAAATTCTCGTCGTCCATGCACGGATTATTGATAAGACGGGCGGCATGCACGGCGTGCGCGACATAAACCTTCTTGGTTCGCTCGCCGAGCGCCCGAAGATGCAATTCGGCGGGAAGGATCTTTATCAGACAGTTTTCGATAAAACCGCAGCATACTTCGAATCGTGCGCGTATCACCATGTATTCACCGATGGAAACAAAAGGACCGCAATCGCCATTGCGGCACGTTTCCTTTTTACGAACGGCTGCGCGTTTAATGCGACCAATAATGAGATTGAGAAATTCGTCGTAGACGCAGTTGAAAAGAAATACGCGCACGAGGAGATTGTAGAATGGCTCCGCGCGCATTTCAAGAAAATCAGAAAAGGGGTAAAATAGAAAAGCCAGCAGAATGCCACCGGCGTGATATTATTTTTTTATGACAAAATTAGTTTTGAAAGTCAAGGGTATGCACTGCGCCTCTTGCAGCGCCTTGATTGACAAACTCATTGGTAAACAAGAGGGTGTGATTTCGATTAAAACCAATTACGGGGCGGAGAAGACCGCGATTGAGTTTGACGAAACCAAAATCTCGCTGGAGCGGGTTGACGAACTGCTGCATAAACTCGGCTATGATTTGATCCGGCCGGATGAGCAAGGGGCAACGGTGGAGGAGGAAGAAAAAAAGGAAGCGCGCCAGATTGATGAAGCGCGGCGGCGCGTGATTGCGGCATTCGTGCTCGCGGGACCGATTATCATCTACTACATGCTGATCCACATGCTCAACCTCCAGCATGTACACTCAATTACGCTCTTCGATAATGTAATTGATCTCAATTACATCTACTGGATTCTTTCAACCCCAATCCAATTTGTCATCGCCTGGCCCTTTTACCGCAATTCGTTCACCGCAATGCGTGTGGGATCGGCGAATATGGATGTTCTGGTGGTGCTGGGCACCACCGCTGCGTATTTGTATAGCACGATTGGCTTTTTATTCTTCAACATTGATCATCCGTTCTGGGAGTCGTCAGCAGCACTTTTGTCCTTCATTCTGCTCGGACGCTATTTTGAAATGCGCGCCAAAGGCCGCGCGTCTGCGGCAATCAAAGAATTGCTGAAACTTGAGGCAAAAGAAGCGCACGTCTTACGCAATGGACAGGAAGTGACCGTGCCAATTGATCAGATTCGGAAAGGCGAGACCTTGGTGGTGCGGCCGGGCGGAAAGATTGCGGTAGACGGCGTAATTCTTGAAGGCAAAACCCATGTGGACGAAAAAGTCGTGACCGGAGAGTCAATGCCAGTCGGGAAAACGGCCGGGGACGAGGTGATTGGCGCGACCGTCAATATAGAAGGAATGATCAAATTCAAGGCAACCAAAGTCGGCAAGGAAACGCTCCTGTATCAAATCATTCAAATGGTGGAGGAGGCGCAAGCAAGCCGCGCGCCGATCCAGAATCTCGTTGATAAAATTTCCGAATACTTTGTGCCGGCAGTGGTCACGCTTTCGGTGATTACATTTGTGGTCTGGTATTTTATCTACGCGTTTCCCTTTCGCGCGGGCTTGCTTCGCATGATTGCGTTACTTGTGATTTCCTGCCCTTGCGCCATGGGGTTGGCAACTCCCACGGCGCTCATTGTCGGGATTGGCCGCGCCGCAAAGTTTGGTATTATTCTGAAAGGAGGGGAGGCGCTCGAGAAGGCATATAAAATCACCGCAATTGCGTTTGACAAAACCGGAACCCTTACGATCGGCAAGCCGGTGGTGACTGATTTTGTGACGCTCGGCGGGATGTCCGAGCGCGACGCTCTCTCACTGGTCGGCGCGGTTGAGCTGGGCTCCGAGCATCCATTGGCGCGAGCAATGATGGAAAAAGGCAAAGCAGTTCTTGGCTCTCTGCCGGAGGTCAAGGATTTTGAGGCAGTGGCTGGGCTGGGCGTACGAGGCAAGGTTGAGGGAAAGGAGGTACTGGTTGGCAATGCCGCGTTTATGGAGTCGCTGAAAATCCCGATCGCCGAACATGCGCCGCTGGTTGAGAAACTCCAAAATCAGGCCAAAACAGTAGTATATGCCGCTTCGGACAAAAAGCCGATCGCAATTATTGCGCTGGCAGATACATTGAAACCCTACGCGCCTGAAGCGATCAGGGAGTTAAAGAAGATGGGCAAAGAAATTATAATGATCACTGGAGACAATCCCAAGACGGCTGAGGCAATCGGCCGCGAATTAGCCATTGACCGGGTGATGGCGCAAGTCCTGCCTCAGCAGAAAGCAGATGTCATTAAACAATTGCAAAAAGAAGGCAAGAGCGTTGCCATGGTGGGGGACGGCATCAATGATTCCCCGGCACTCGCCCAAGCCGACATTGGGATTGCCGTAGGGTCGGGGACGGATGTCGCGGTGCAGACCGGACAGGTGGTCTTGGTCAAAGACGATCTGCGGGATGTTGTTACCGCGATTCAGCTCTCCGGCAGGACCATCAAAAAAGTATGGCAGAATCTCTTCTGGGCATTTATCTATAACGTATTGGCAATTCCGGTCGCAGGCGGAGCACTGTACCCCAATTATGCATTCATCCATCCGATCCTCGGCTATCTCCCATCCGGCTTCACCCTTCGTCCCGAGATCGCCGGATTTGCCATGGCATTCAGTTCAGTATCGGTAGTGACCAATTCCCTGCTTTTGCGCCGCTACACCCCGCCGATAGAACGACGGAACACGTAGCAACTCTTTTAGATATGAGCTATTTTCTCATTTGACTGTAGCAGACGATTAGGCCTCGATCAATTTATGGAAAAGATAGAATTAAAAATTGAGGGTATGCACTGCGGCGCCTGCGCCGCCGGCATCCAAATGCTCGTCTCGCAGATGGATGGGGTGGCGTCGGTGTTTGTGGATTACGAAGGGAAAAAGGGGACGGTTGAATTTGATCCGGCGAAAATGACAAAGGATAAAATCATCGCGGAGATTACGGGGCTTGGGTATCGGGCCTCGTAGCAGAGTGTAGTCGAATTTTGTAATGTGGAAAAGTCAGTAGAAAAGGATCTATGCGCGATTTAGAATTCTTGAAAACTGCGTTTCGTGACTACGCGCAGGTTGGGGCACTTGTCCCCAGCTCCCGATATGTGGCCGAGCGGATTGTTGGTTGCCTGTCCCCGGCTGATCGTTTTATCGTCGAATATGGAGCTGGAGATGGGGTAATTACGAGGACTTTACTTCCAAAGCTTCCCGCCGAGGGAAGAGTAGTTGCCGTGGAAATCAAACATGAGCTTGTTGCTGAACTGGAACGCATAAACGATCCTCGCCTCCGCGTAATTCATGATGACGCGCGTAACGTCTCGTGCCAGCTTTCACAATTGGACTTACCGCAGATTGATGCAGTTATTTGCGGAATACCGCTTTCCACGCGGGCACTCGTTGACCGCGGCATACGCGCGATGCAAAGGGAGATAATTGCCAATAGCGCTTCGGCCCTCGCCCCGGGCGGCCGGTTTATCCTCTACCAACACACGTTTGTTGCCATACCCACACTCAAAAAGTTTTTCTCGAGGGTGGAGTGGCGCTTTGAGCCCAGGAATTTTCTTCCGTATCTCATAATGGTGGCGAAAAAATAATATGTTTTGGAATACTCACCTCGCGGCGGGACTCATCGAATGAGCGCCATATACTCCATAATATCTTTGTATGGGGCGGTCTCTCCATACTCCTGGCACTTGCCGATCCGACATGGGGACTTGTATTCGGGATTTCATATCTCGGGCATCTCATTCTCGACGCGGCAGACGGCGCTAATTTTTATCCTTTCTTCCCAAGCCGCAAAATTATCATCAAAGGCCCTATTCGGTACGCTTCGATTTCGGAATTTGCTCTAAGCGTAGGACTCTTCGGGCTTTTCTTTGCGCTTTAGGCATCGGCAGGGTATAATATCCTCGTGCACATCCACTTTATCGGCATCGGCGGGATAGGAGTTTCGGCCCTGGCAAGATATTATCTCGCAAAAGAGGCGCTTGTGTCCGGCTCGGATTTGACGCCCTCGGAGATTACGAGCGAGCTTGCACGGCTCGGCGCCCGGATTGTCGTCGGCAGCCACAGCCCGTTTAATTTGCCTGCTGAAACCGAAACGGTTATTTATACTGCGGCAACACCCAAATCCAATCCGGAACTCAAAGAAGCCAAAAGGCGAAAACTCAAAGTCGCAAGCTACGCAGAGGCAATAGGGGAACTGACACGACAATTCAAAGCCGTCACCGTCTCCGGCGCTCACGGCAAAAGCACCACCGCCGCACTTACCGCGCTCGTTATGGAAGAAGGATGTCTAGACCCGACGGTGATTATCGGTACCAAAGTCCGCGAATTCGGCGATTCCAACTTCCGCCCGGGGAGGGGAGCGCATCTGGTACTTGAGGCCGACGAGTGGAACAAATCGTTTCTCCATTATTCGCCGCAGATTGCGGTGGTCACCAACATAGACGCTGAGCATCTGGATACCTATAAGACCGTAGAGGCGGTGGAAGACGTATTTCGCGAATACATGGCAAAGGTGCCGCGCGAGGGCGCCATTATTGCAAACGCCGATGATGAACGGCTGGCGCGCGTAGCAAAGGGCTTCCGGAAAAAAGTCGTATGGTATTCGCAAAAAGACCAAGCCGCAGAGACCCTCCGACGGATTCTCAGAATCCCGGGTAGTCACAATGTGTCCAACGCCCTTGCAGCACTTACCGTCGGTCGGACGCTGGGGATTGCCGAGCCGGACATCCTCCGCGCGATTAGCTGTTTTCGCGGCTCCTGGCGCCGGTTTGAATTCAGGGGGTTCCTCAAAGGAGCCCAAATCATCAGCGACTACGGCCACCACCCGGCCGAGATTACGGCAACGCTTGCGGCCGCGCGCGAGCGCTTCCCAATGCGCCGGGTCTGGTGTGTCTACCAGCCGCATCAATATCAACGGCTTAAATATCTCTGGAAGGACTTCGTCTCCGCATTTGACAGCGCGGATCGGGTTTGTCTACTGCCGGTGTATGATGTCGCCGGACGCGAAACCAAGAGCGCCAAGCAGGCAGTCAATTCAATCAAACTCGCTCATGCCCTGCAGGAGCGCGGTAAAAACGCCTGGCACGTCCACTCGTTTGATCAAGCAAAGCAATTCCTTCACTCCGAAGTCCACCGCGGCGACATCATCCTCATGATGGGCGCTGGAGATATTTACAACTTGACAAATGATCTGGCTAGGGATACCGTAGCCGTATAGATCCTGTAGATTCAATGTTCACATGTTACGGTTAGGGGTAGCTCCAACTCTGAAAGGGGGTAGCGATGGTAACCTATTGGAAGGCGGATCAGTTCATTTCCACATTGAATCGCTGTCTGTGCGTGGAACCAGACGGGATTAGGATCAAAAACAGTGATGAACGGCGAGGTCAAGGACTCCTACCTTTGTTTCCTGCCAAGACCCTTGTTTTTAGAAAAGATGTTGACTTGGTGATCGAGGGTCCATGCGCCGATTTCCTCTTAGGAGAACCTACCGAAGATTTCCCAATGGGGAAATGTGCTAAGGTGGTGGGAAGGGAAAGTGAACCTGACCGTTCCTGGCTCCATACCATCATCGGCGAGACGGAAGCAAAAAACATACTTGTGTTCGCCGAGTGCTGCGGGTCGTATCCGGAGAGCTATCAGAATAGATTACGCCGGATCTTCCCAGACATCGTGTGGTTGTTCCCAAAGCACGTACCCGATCTCTGCAGGAATCTATGGCGTGATGATTACCTGATGCGTCTGATACAGTGCCTCATGAATAATTCTCTCGTCACCGCGAAGGCGAGGTGACTGGCTCTTACGCACTGAAACCGGACTGAGAATAGCCGAGGGAACTGTTCTCTTATCCATGCCGCCCGTCGTAAGACGCCGGCGGCATTTTTATACCCATCCATTCCATTTCCATTGTTAACACTTCCCATACGATCGTGGGTTTATTGTTGTCAATGCTCGGGAACGCCGGCGATACAAAAAGTCAGCGCATATCTGCAGATGCTCCATCTGAGAACTTGTTGCATTTAGCCGTGGTCGCGGCTAAATGCAACAAGTGATTTATGACCTATTTTGTTGACGGCTGCCGCGCGCTTGTATAAAATAGGGTATATGGATAATTTCGACTGGAAACAACACCGAAAGAGGTACCTCATCGTTGCCTCGTTTTTGATTTTGGGGGTGGGTTTCGGCCTGGGCGCATGGTACGGCTATCTGCATCGGCCGGCGGTGGAAAAGGTCCTCAATGTCGCCAGCCAGCAGCCGCCCCAACAATTCCGTGACGTTGATTTCGGACTTTTCTGGGAGACGTGGTCGCGCTTGGAGGAAAAGTATGTGGATCGTGACAAGATTGATCGCCAGAGTATGGTCTATGGCGCGATTGCCGGCTTGGCCCGCTCGCTCAAAGACCCCTATACCGAGTTTCTGCCGCCGCCGGAAACCAAACAGTTTCAGGAAGACATCAAAGGGTCGTTCGGCGGGATTGGCGCTGAGATTGGCATCCGTAAAGGAATCCTAACCATTATCTCACCCCTCAAGGGCAACCCCGCCGAGCGCGCGGGTATTAAGGCCGGTGACAAGATTCTAAAAATTGACGACAGAGAGACCGCCGACCTTGGACTGGATGAAGCGGTGCGTCTGATTCGCGGTGAGCCGGGGACCAAGGTGCGGCTCACAATCCTGCGCGACGGGATTGAGCGCGCCAAGGAGTACACCATTACGCGCGAGATAATCCGGGTGCAAATCCTCACCACCGAAGCGCGGCCGGATGGGATATTTGTAATAAAACTCAGTCACTTTACAGAGTCAGCTGTATTTGAATTCCGCAAGGCAGTCCAGGAATTCTTCAACAGCGGTTCAAAAAAAATCTTGCTTGATGTGCGCAACAATCCAGGCGGCTTTCTCACTGTAGCGGTGGACATCGGGAGCTGGTGGGTTGCCCCGGGAGAGATAATTGCGCGGGAGCGCTTTGCCGACGGCAAGGAAGAACTCTATCGCTCGGCCGGCTACCGGCTGCTGGAGCGCGTGCCTACGGCAGTGCTGGTGAATGAAGGTTCGGCTTCGGCTTCAGAAATTGTGGCTGGCGCCCTGCGAGATCACCTCGGGATTAAGATGGTCGGGGCAAAAACCTTTGGCAAAGGATCAGTACAGGAAGTAGTGCGCCTGCCCAATGATTCGTCGCTCAAAGTAACCATTGCCAAGTGGCTGACACCCAATGGCACAGAGATCGATACGAAAGGATTGGAACCGGACGTGAAAGTGGAGATACCGGAAAAACCAAAGGAGGGCGAGGAAGATCGCGATTGGATTATGGAGAAAGGGATTGAGGTGTTGAAGTCCCTGTGAAAGACGGCGTGGCCCCTCTCAGCGCATCTTTACTCGCTAATCACCGTTTCGCTCATAGGTTGCGGTCTGGACAAATTGTCGGCAGAGACCACTTCAATACAGCGATGTATTGAAGTAGAACCCATCTCAAAAATGGCTTTGAAGGCGAAATCGTGCGGATTTCGTCGCAAAGCCGCCGCCGGAGACGGGGCGATTCCGCTGCTGCGAAATGCGCCTCGCGTCTTGAC
>CAYIGN010000032.1:0-7917 GCA_964363055.1 uncultured Candidatus Saccharibacteria bacterium | reverse complement strand
ACTGAAGGGAAAATAAGGATGCGCCCTTAGCTCAGTGGTAGAGCGTCTCGTTTACACCGAGAAGGCCCAAGGTTCGATCCCTTGAGCGCCCAATTTTGCAAAAATAGAACCTTCAAAAATCTCTCCGCTCGGGCGCGGCGGAATGGGGATTCGGTGATTTATGTGGATAACCTCCATTGGGATGGACTGAGCGGGATATTATAATAGAAGCGATGATTAAAACGCCTATAGGGAGAATAGAACCCATCTCAAAAATGGCTTTGAAGGCGAAATCGTGCGGATTTCGTCGCAAAGCCGCCGCCGCAGGGGCGATGCGTATCAGAGATACGCAGAGCCCCGAGAAGGCGGCTTTGCAGAAATCCGCCGATTGCAGCCCAAATGCATTTTTGAGATGGGTTCTAGTCGCCTTGATATGCACGGCTCTGCTTTGGACCTCTTTTGTCTCGGCCCAAACCCCTTCATCATCTGACCTCCAGACCCTGGTCAAACAATTACAGGAACAAGTGAAGACTCTGCAGATCCAGATAGCCGAGTTGAAATCTCAACTGGAATCCGCCAAGAAAGAAACAGCCACAGTCAAGGAAGAGGTGAGCGAGGTCCGTCAAGAGGTTGCAGATGTCAGGGAAGAACTCAAGCTGACAAGATTTCTCCAGCGCGGGGCAAAGGGAAATGACGTGAAGATACTCCAGGAGTTTCTCTCCCAATTCCCGGACATTTACCCCGAACAATTGGTAACCGGGTTTTTTGGTCCTCTTACCGAAGCCGCGATCATACGGCTGCAGGAGAAGCACGATATTGAACAAGTAGGCATTGTAGGCCCCAAGACACTTGCCAAGATCAATGAACTCATCAGTGAGGGAGCCGGAGAATCGGGAGTCGTGCCTCCGGGACTGCTTATTGCATCGGGGATACAGCAGAGAATCGCCACCGCCACTCTTTCATACGCGACCTCAACCCCGCTGACTGCAACCTCCACTCTCACCACCACTACTCCTGCCATTCCCGCACAACCTATTGGACAGACCGGAACGACGACCATTCCCGCAGTACCTACAATCCAAGGATCGCAGGCGACGTCTACGACGACACAAACGCCGCCGCCAGCTCCCATTCCTACTCCGACACCGCCTTCAACGGCTACAACAACTGCAACGACCACTACTGCAACTGGTGATATTACGGCACCGACTATTTCAAACATCCAAGCAGCGGACATCACTGCAAGTTCGTCGGTCATCACGTGGACCACGGACGAACCTGCTACTTCGCAAGTCATATATGACCCGACCACAAGTTACCGCTCATCGACCGCGATTGATTTTAATCGCGTCACGACTCATAGGGTCACCCTCACGGGCCTTACATCCTCCACGCTGTATCATTATGCGGTGAATTCCCAAGACGCGGCGAATAATCGCGCAACCAGCGTGGATCAGACGGTGACGACGACTTCCGTGTCCGTGCAAGACACCGCTCCCCCCGTCATCTCCAACATCCAGGCGATAAATCTCACCGTGACTAATGTCACCGCAACCGATATCTCCGGTCAGACAATCAATGTTGCCGTCGCCTCGGCGGTCATCACCTGGACCACGGATGAGGCCTCGGATTCGCAGGTGGAACATGAGGGGCCCAATGCAACTTTTCCTGTTGGTAGCACGCCTGACCCCGCGCGCGTGACCAGCCATTCGATTTCCCTCTCTGGCCTCTCCGCGGCTACGACCTATCGCTATAGGGTGAAATCCAAAGACGCGGCGGGTAATCTTGCTATGAGCGAAGACCGCACTTTTACGACTCAGGCGCCGGTTGTAGCCGAAGGTCAGCTCAAATGGACATTTACACCGGCGACAACCTATAATCCTCCCGGCGCTGGTAACGTGAGTATCGGCCCGGACAACACCATCTACACCGGCAACTCAAATGGACTTTTTGCGGTCAATCCCGACGGCACGCAAAAATGGGTCTATAGATTGTCAAGTATTACCGTTGGCTTGGGCACCCCTTCAATCGCATCAGATGGGACAATTTATGTCCCGGTAAACCCGTCGGGCTTTTCTACAAAACTGATCGCGCTCGACCCGGACGGCACGCAAAAATGGACGCTTTCGCTTCCTACAAATCGCGATCTTACCACGCCGACGATCGGCGCTGATGGAACACTGTATGCGGGGTCCAACTCATTCGGTCTTTACGCAATCAATGCCGACGGTACCGTAAAATGGACATGGAGCGGAACAGACACTTGGGGATACAATACTCCGTCTCTTGCGCCCGATGGGACCATTTATATTGGTTCAGGGGCAAGCGCCAAGATATATGCAGTGAAAGGAGTATCGCCGGGACTTGCCAATTCTCCATGGCCGCGCTCCATGAAAAATAATCGGTTTACCAGCCGGATGGATGACTCGCTTACTCTCCAACGCCAATCACTGCGGCAGCTGGCGTCGCTACTCGCTTCTCTCCAGAAAATAATAGATGATCTTTATTCGATTAAATGAGCTGGTAGCGAGTAAAGTGCTTTTCTATGCTGTCATCCTGAACACATCTTTTCAACAGCTTTTACACCCGCATTCCACTATTTTTGACACCTCTGCTATTGACAAATTATATTTTGGGGAGTAGGTTAAAAATGAGCCCCGCTCATAGTAGGAGATAAAGGACTTCGATCAAGTCATTTTTACACGGGAAATCTCCAAAACGTCCGCCCGAGGGCGGCGTGCGAGTAACCCACTTTGGTGTAACTAAGCGAAGCGCCTAAGATCTCTCTTGAAAGCGGGGCGCACAAAAGCCGCGAAGAAGTTCGCGGCTTTTGTGTGCTTTACCACACAGCAAGTAGTGGTATCGGGACATACACGGGGAAACTCCCATTTCACCGACCGCTTTCCCGACATTGGTCTTGGCCCAAACGCAATACCCTGCTTTATCCCCACACCTTCCAGAATACCCTAGGCCCCCCCATCTCCACACCAAAACCTTTGGTGTGGAGATGAATGATGGCTTCAAATCCTTCCCGCGGGGTCCAGTGCCCCGCGGGAAGGTGTGGGGATTTATCAGAACATGACATCTTCCTCCGCGCGTTTGTAATCATGTATTTCCTCCGGCGAAAACCAATGCTCGATTTCATGTTCGGCCTCGCTCCCGTCGCCGGAGGCATGAACCAGATTGTGAATCGCGCGCTGGCCGCGGTTGGCCGAGACCGGTGAATCCACCGAATAATCGCCGCGGATAGTTCCCATTTCGGCAAACGCCGGCAGAGTCGCGCCCACTATTTTGCGCACCATATCAACGGCGTGTATACCCGAAATTATCATCGCGATCACCGGACCGGAAGTGAGGAAATCAGTATTCCATTGATAAATCATCTTGCCGATTTTGAGAGGATCCCTCGTCCCCAATTCTTTGACCGGATTCTTGCCGTATTTGTGATACGAACTCAGGGTCTTCTCCCCCATGCCACGAAGCCAATCAGAAGTTCCGGGATAATGCCCCCGCGCATGTTCTCCTGAAGGCCAGACCATTTTTAAAGCAATCACTTTCAGACCGCGCTGCTCTATCCGATGTATGCACTCCCCGACCAGACCGCGCTTGACCCCGTCGGGCTTGACCAACATAAAAGTCCGTTCCTCTTTGGGATGCGTTTCTTTCTTCATATTGCCCACTCTATCATCTTTTTATTTCTCCTGCAAGTCCGTAGCGCGCGCCGTCACTCCAGAAACGGATATCGCCGTCGCGATCGGTGCGAAGAATTCTTGCGCCGCTTGTTTCAAGCCGTTCCAATACTTCTGGGGCGGGATGGCCAAAACGATTTTTACGGCCCGCCTGGATGATCGCAATATCCGGCGAGACCGCAGCCAAGAATTCCTCGCTGCTGGATGTTTTTGATCCGTGATGCCCGACTTTCAGAATGTCGGAATCAAGAACTAAGAATTGAGGATCAAGGGATTCGAACACCAACCGATACTCCATTTGCTTCTCCGCATCACCGGTCAAAAGAATGGAGGTCTCTCCGTGAGTTAGGCGACTCACTACATTGGCGTCGTGCGGCTGTGCTGCATTCACAACCGCATCTGCAGCCGGCGCTAGAATATCAAACGCTACCCCGCGCCCCGCGTCAATCCGCATCCCTGTACGCGCATGTGTCACAGGCACTCTTTTCTTTTCAAGCAGAGTTCGCCACTCCTCGTATTCAGAAATTGAGTGCGGCACACCCGATTCAATCACTGTCGCGACTTGGTAGCGCTTCGCGACCTCCAGCAGCCCATTCAGGTGGTCGGCGTGCGGGTGGGTGAGAATTAAGAGATCAATAGTGCGATCCCAAAAAGGCACTGTACGGCCGAGCTTGGCCAAGATCCGATCGTCCGGCCCGCCGTCAATCAAAATCTGATTGCCGTTGGGGACTTCTATGAAAATCGCATCGCCTTGACCCACGTCAAAAAAAGTGACCAAGAGATCCAGTCGCGACTCATAATAAAAAAGAGCATACCAGATGATAACAACTGCCGCGGCAAGCGCGGCGAGGAAGATACTTCTTATGTTTATTTTAATTTTCTCCATGCGAGCCACCCCATTAATACATAGATCGCAGTGAGAAAGGTCAGTGCCGAGGCGCCGAGTTTAATTGCCGCAAGCGGAAGTTTTGAGAAAAACCCGATTACCCTCAGCATGTATTCAAGCAGTATCCAATTAAGCCAAGCAACTGGCTGACTTATCAGCCACCATAAGAATCCGAGGCCCCCGGTGATAAACCCCAGTCCCATTGCATACGGAACCGCCATCAGCACCAGCACATTTATAATGGGACTCGTCACCGACACCTGTCCAAAAAGATAAATAAGGAGCGGCAGTACCGCAAGCTGGGCCGCGATGGTTTCAATGAGTATCTTACGGAACGGAAAAATCTGCTGTCCTGTCCGTACTATATCCCGTTCCAAGCTAAGTCCCGACCGGTCGGGACTTAGCTTGGAACGGATACCATCAATCCAGCGCCCGATAACCGGCGAGAGGTAGATCAGCCCGAGCGTCGCCAGGAATGAGAGCTGAAACCCAGCGTCAAACCGCAGCACGTACGGATTATGAAATATCATTGCAGCCGCGGCAAACGCAAGCGCATTTTGCATCTGATACATCCGTCCTTCTTTCTCGGCTGCCAGCACCAGTACTCCCATGATTCCGGCGCGCACCACCGAGGCCGAGGCCCCGGTGAGGAGAACAAAAAGCACGATTGCCGATGCCGCAGTCCAAAACGCCAAGTGAAATGGAACGGTTGCGAACAGCAAAATATTGGTGAAAAACCGTCCGACCAGAGTAATGTTGTAGCCCGAGAGCGCCACTATATGCGAAGTGCCGGTGCGCCGGAAGTCCTCCACCAGTTCCTGAGGCAATGACTCCCGTTCGCCCAGGGTCAGACCTTTCAAGAGGGCAGCATGCGGCTCGGGCAGAACAGCGTCAATATTCGCTTCAAATGCCTCTTTGACGCGGGAGAGGATGGTCGCAAGCCATGGCCCTTTGTTTTCTTCAAGTTTTTCGATCTGCGGAAACGCCATCACCGCAAATATGTCTTCTCGCGCCAGATACGAGACATAATCAAATTCGCCCAAACTCTCCGGCCGCTCAATTACCCCTTCAAGGCGCAGGAGATTGCCGATGCCATACTCCGGATACCGCCGCACGGTCGCCAAAACAAAAAACGGCCGCTCAAGTTCCCCGCCGTCAATCGCGCCAATACGCGCCTTTATGCGCTGTATACTCCCTTCGCGCGTCGGTGCTTGCCATACTATCCCTTCTGCACTCGCTACCTCGCCATACCAGCGCGAGAGATCCGGCCGCGCGCGCTCCACCATATCATACCGGAAAATACCGGCGAGTGCCGAGGTAAGCAGCAATCCGGAGATCCAAAACTTACGGTCTTTGCGCGAAACTCCAACTGTAAAAACAGTTGCCGCCGCAATCATCCCAATCCACACCACCGCGTATGGCACGAACACGAACGATCGCGCCGCCACCCCCGCAACAAACCCAATCAGCGCAAAAAGAAAAATACGCGACGGGGTCATACCAAAATCGTATACTGCCTATCCGCACCCTTCAAGATTGACATACGACGCGTCTCTTGCTACTAGTTGTAGCAAGGTAGTAACTGCACAAATGTGGCCCGAATGAAAAGGGGGATACCAGATGCAAGACCAACTCCGATTGAAACTCGGTGACATTTTTTGGAGGAAGCTCTACCGCCCAGTTCTTTTTAGGATGGGTCCGGAGAATGCCCACAATGCCGTGAATCGACATGTGGGATATCTACAAGAAAACCCGCATCTCCTCAGGTTGGCGCGCTGGCTCTACCGAAGCCCGCATGCTGACCATAACCAGGTCCTCGTGTGCGGCAGAACATGGCAGAACCGGGTTGGGATCGGTCCGGGCATTGACAAGAATGCAGAACAGATTCCCTTCTGGAGCCAAATCGCCGGATCCATAGAAATCGGGGGCGTCACCCCGCATCCTCAAGAAGGAAGACCTAAGCCGCGGCTCTTCCGCATCTCGTATACGGACTCCAGAGGAACGAAATCCTACATCCTCGTCAACAGGATGGGGTATCCCTCCGATGGCGCGAGTGTAATCAGTGAGCGCCTCGCTGAGATCTATCGGAGGCACCACATCGGTATCCCGGTGATCGTCCAGATGGCTCCGAACAGCGAAACGGTCGCGGAGTATGAGAAATCAAGAGATCTCGGCGACCTCCTGAACGATTACCTCGCGGTAGCGGAGAAGTTTCTCCCGGTTTTACGCCCGGCGGACTACCTGTCAGTGGGAATATCCCCGAACACCCCGGGACTACGCGAACTATTCGTTGAACGCCACGAGGAGTTCGCCAGAGGGCTACATGAGGGAATCTCCCGGCTTACTGCGGCAAGAAGGACGCCACCCCTCATCTACAAGATGCCTCCATTTGTTGACCTCGGTATTGGCGAAGGAAAGTTCGCCGAATTGATCGCGGCAATCGCGCCATATGCGAATGGCATCGCCGCGACCAACACCCTGACCGATAAAATGGTGAAGGCGCGGTATGACATCCGGGAGGACGGCGGCGTGTCAGGAACCCCGCTTTTGCATTATGCATGGAAAACCCAATTAGTGATCGCGGAGACGATCAGGCGAAGACGCCTGAACCTAGATCTTATCGGGCTCGGCGGAGTCATGAGTCCGTACGACGCACATATGACAATCCGCCGCGAGCCGATTATAACTGCACTCCAGCTCGTCTCGTGGGTCACACGGGACGGACCGATCGCCGTCCATAAAGCCCTTGAGGCGATCGCGAATCCATAAGCACGCCGCCTGACAGCGGAATGCGAACGAGCCGCGCGAGGAATTCATCCCTTGCCGGCTCTTTTCATTTCAACAACCATTCAGATCGGAATCAATGTTGAAATAATTCAAAACAACTCGGTGCACCCAACTCCTCAGGTCAGTATTCGAGGCCGCGGCGGGCTTTGAAACCCTTATGATACGGGTGTTTGATATCGCGCATCTCGGTGACCAAATCCGCGCGATCAATCAATTCCTGCGGCGCGTCGCGGCCGGTGAGAATCAGGTGCTCCAGTTTTTGCGTTGATGAGTTGATGAGTTCAATTACTTTTTCTTTGGGAATCAGGTTGAGGTGGATAGCGTTGTTCACTTCGTCCAGAATCACAATGTCCCAATTGCCGGAGTCAATTTCTTTTTTGGCGTAAGCCAATGCTTCTTCTGCGGCCTCTTCATGCTCCTCGCGCGGCAGGGTATCACCCATAATGCCGACAAACCCCTTGCCCATTTTAACCAGTTTGAAATGCGGCTCAAGGCCTTTGGCCAAAAAATCCTCCCCGGACTTCCAGGGGCCTTTGATAAACTGCACCATCAACACTTTCTTCCCTTCCCCAACCG
>CAYIGN010000031.1:0-8090 GCA_964363055.1 uncultured Candidatus Saccharibacteria bacterium | reverse complement strand
GCTTTGCAGAAATCCGCCGATTGCAGCCCAAATGCATTTTTGAGATGGGTTCTACTACATTGGCGACTCCATTCACAAAAGAGATAGTGTTGGGTCTGGCTAGTGCCGCAGCGAGTTTCTTTGCTTTGTGGTTCTGGAAAGAAGCTGTTCCGTCGCTGACCAAGGAGGGTTTGGGCAACTATGCTCAGTTTTTCATCCCCATCCTTGCTCTGATTGCGGCGGCATCGCTCTTTGCTTTGAGCGCTGCCCTGTTGGAGCTGCAACTCGTCAGAGGCGCGAGCTCGCTTGCCCCCTTGGTGTTACTTTTTTTTACACTGCCCTACAGCTCCGCCGCGCTCACGGTGTTGTGGGTGAGCGCGGTCTTGGTCGTTTTTGCGGCGCGGCGCATCCGCAAGGAACACGTCTTCTCTTTGGGCTTCAGCACGTCCAAGGTGCTCAAGGCCGGGATTCCAATCTATTTCACGGCGGTGTCGCTTGTGGTTTCGCTCTTTTATTACCTGCAGCTCTCAGAGGGTGAGGGGGCGCTGGTAACCATTTTTCCACGCCAAGCGGTGGAATTGACCATTGGCGTGCTGTCTGGAGCGGTTACGGATCTGCGTGAGATTCCAGAGGCGAATTCTCTGCTTACCGTGGACGAATTCTTGTCCCAGAATTTGGAGGGCCAGTTGATGGCCCAAGGCACATCGCTGGAAACCCTGCCCCAAAAAGAAGCGGCGGAATTGCTCGCCGAGCAACGCAATGCCTTGGCCAAACGCTACGGCATTCCTCTGAAAGGCGGGGAGCGGCTGGCAGAGGTACTGCACCGCACGATCACCGCAAGAGTGGAAGAACTGCTTGGCCCCTATGCCCGTTTCCTTCCAGTCATCTCGGCCCTAACTTTCTTTTTTGCATTCAAGGCGCTCACCCTGCCGCTTTATTTTATCACCCTGGTGGCGGTATTCCTCTTGATTAAAGCTCTGCGCGCGGCTAAAATTGTCCATAGCGAAGTACGGCAGGTGGAAGTGGATCGGCTGACACTCTAATTTATTTTCATTTTTTGTTGTATGCCAAAGGACTACTACAAAATCCTGGGTGTGGCGCGTAATGCCACCAAAGAAGAAATAAAAAAGGCGTATCGGCGCCTGGCGCATCGGTACCACCCTGACAAGGGCGGGGACGAGAAGCATTTCAAAGAAATAAACGAGGCCTATCAGGTGCTCTCGGATGAAGGGAAGCGCACCCAGTATGATCAATTTGGTGAAGTGCTGGGGGGCGGTCGGCAGCAGGCCGGTTTTGAGTGGCCCGGCGGATTCAGGTTTGACTTTGGCGAAAGTCCGTTGGAGGGAGAGGGATTTGCCGATTTTGATTTTGCGCATGTGTTCGAGGACTTCTTGGGCGGATGGGGAGGGCGACGGAGGACGGCTGCTGAGCCGGGGAGGGACATTCGGATTGGGCTGGAAATTCCTTTTGTTGGAGCGATAATGGGCGTAAAAAAGGACGTTGAGCTGGCGCGGAGGATCCGCTGCAATCGCTGCGCTGGATCCGGAGGAGAGCCGGGGACCAAACTTCAGACCTGCGCGACCTGTCAGGGCAGCGGGCATCTGCAAAAGACCCAGCGCACGATCTTAGGATCATTTACCCAGGTTTCAACCTGTCAGGACTGCCGGGGCGAGGGGAAGAGGCCGGAAGTTGCGTGCGCGGAATGCGGCGGAACGGGCTTAAGTATGAAAAGAGAAGTGCTGGAAGTATTTATCCCGCGCGGGGTGCGGGATGGAGAGGTGCTCAAGATTACGGGCAAAGGGGATACGGCATCGGCCAGCCGCGCGCCCGGGGATCTTTATATAGGAATCCATGTCTTACCCCACCCCGTATTTCGCAGACAGGGCGATGATATTGTTATGCCACTGCCGGTTCGACTCTCGCAGGCGATGCTCGGCGAGGAGGTGGAGATTGAGATGTTGGATGGCGCGATGCATCTCAAAATCCCGGCCGGAACCCAGTCCGGTGATATATTGCGCATCCGCGGCAAGGGCGCGTGGCGCGCCTCGGGCTATGGCAGAGGCGACTTACTTGTTGAGATGAAAGTGGAGATTCCCAAACGCCTCTCCAAACAAGCAAAAGAGCTTCTCTCACGACTCAAAAAAGAAGAAGGATTCTGAAAATCGCGAGCGCGATCTCCCACATTGCATATAAATGCGATCGCATTTATATGCAATGTGAGGTTTTCCGGCGTCATCGCCGGTTTAGTAGACCAAGCAATATAAATACATTCCGCCCGCTCAGTGGATAGCGGCGTTTTTTCTTTCTCGCCGCCCGCCGTTCAGTTTTTGATTTTTTGTCCTTGTTCACGATAAGAAATTTCGCGGAGTTTATGGTGATACTTTTTGGCAAAGCGGTGCGACTCGTCCCGCACCCGCTGGAAAAAGTGCATCACACCCGCAGGAAGCGAATCAAGCCGCACCGGCCCCGGCTTTCCTTCAATATACAATTCTTCCTCGCGTTTGGCCAAGGCGGCTATTCGAATCTGCAATTCACGATCTGTGATTCGTAATTCGCGTATAGCTGCATTAAGCTGCGGTTTGCCGCCGTCAATAAGCATCAGCTGCGGATACGGCCATTCGGGGCGGGCAAGACGCCGCCGGATTACTTCCCGATGCATAGCAACATCGTTTGCCTGCGGCACCGTTTTGATCCGAAACTTCCGGTATGCGGATTTCGCCGATCTGCCGTCAATAAATACGATCATTGAGCCGGTCGCGTGAGTACCGGAGATATTGGAGATGTCATATCCTTCTACTCGCGAGATCTTTTTGCGGCCGCCTGCGATA
Organism: uncultured Candidatus Saccharibacteria bacterium; assembly: GCA_964363055.1. Classification (GTDB taxonomy): domain Bacteria; phylum Patescibacteriota; class Minisyncoccia; order Sungbacterales; family HO2-52-23; genus CAYIGN01. Next base: position 5,283 of record CAYIGN010000031.1, on the reverse strand, counting down.
CGACGGATCACAGGTTGAATACTTTCCCATTTTACCGTAGAGGTTTCGCCTCTATAGTAATTAAGGAGCGAGCGGTGACTGAAGATGTTATCCAGTCCATTGATTTGGTCGCGGATTTTGGCCGCGCGCTCGTAATCCTCCGCTTTGGACGCGGCGCGCATCTCTTGCTTCAGTTGCGAGAGCAGCCGCGTCTTTCGTCCGCTAAGAACCACTATAATCCCTCGGATATTCTTTTGATACGCATTCTTCGCCGCTAAACTTGTCCTGACGATCGTCGGGTGATGTTTAGTACCTGTAAGACAACAAAATCCAAGACAACGCCCAATCTGCGCATTCAGGCACGGCCGTTTGTGCGGGGATTTGCAGGTGCAGTAAGGGAATATCCGGCGCAGCAACTTCAGCGTCGTGCGCAGCGCCGAGCCGGAGGTGAAGGGGCCGATCACGCGCTTATATTTGCTGCCGTCGAGCGCCGTCTTGTGGAGCGTCAGTATCCGCGGGAATTCCTCGCGGGTGAAGGCAACATAAAAATAACTCTTGTCGTCCCGCATCAGGATATTGAATTTGGGCCGATATTTTTTGATGAGCTCCGATTCTTTGATGAGCGCCTCGGCCTCGGATTCGGTCTCAATCCATTCCAGCCGCGTTGCCTCCTCCGTCAGCCGCCGCACCTTCTCTCCGGCGTTCTTGGAGAAATATGAAGTTAGCCGCTTTTTCAGATCCGTGGCTTTGCCGATGTAGAGCGGCGTATGCCCGCGACTAAAAGTGTAGACACCGGGAGTATTGGGAATTATTTTTGGCTGATTGACCATAGTTTTATTATATGGTATACTAAAACACAGATTGATTCAATGCGCCCGTGAGGAAAGCTCATTGACATAGGAGGAGTCATGTCCGAGCGGAAATATTGCTTGATGATTCACGGCGGTATCGGAAGTTTGCGGGAAAGAAGTGTAGACGGGCGGGAGGCATACCGGAGAAGTTTGCACTCAGTCCTTGGGTATGGGGCATCTTTATTGGAAGGAGGAGAAACTGCCCTAGACGTGGTAGAGCAGTGCGTATCCCTGCTCGAAGATGATCCGCTTTTTAATGCTGGGCGCGGCTCGGTGCTTACAGCCGAGGGGAAAATTGAGTGTGATGCTGCTATCATGAATGGGCGGACACTCGAGGCGGGGGCGGTTGCACGTATAGCCAACATCAAAAATCCAGTACAGCTTGCGCGGCTGGTTATGGAAAGAAGCGGTCATGTTTTTCTCGTCGGCGATGGAGCTTTGAAGTTTGCCGACGAGCAAAGGATTCCACGGCTGGAAGAGAGCTATTTCGTGACTGAAAGGAGAGTAGAGGAGTGGAAACAAGCACAATCGGCTGAACAAAGGGTTTTGGGGGATGCTGGGAATGTAGACAAAAAGTATGGGACTGTGGGGGCGGTTGCGCGTGATACGCATGGTAACCTTACCGCAGCAACATCAAGCGGAGGAATTGTGAATAAAAAATATGGACGAGTAGGTGACTGTCCTGTCATCGGGGCGGGGACGTTTGCGGAAAATGATACGTGTGCAGTATCGGCCACAGGCTATGGCGAGCAAATTATAAGGTTTGTGCTCGCCAAGACAATTGCGGATTTGGTACGATACCGCGGTCTTGATGCCCAAACTGCGGCAGAACAAGCGATTAACTTTTTCATAAAACAGGTAAAAGGATTTGGAGGTGTCATAGTTGTTGACTACGAAGGCAGGCACGGCGTAGCGTATTCAACCCCGAATATGCTATTTGGCAAAGTTGGTGATAATCAGGAAATAGACGTCCATGTCTAACGGCTCATAGGCCATTGGTCAACCAACAGGAGCGGCGCTTTAGGTGTCCGCTCCTTTTTATTCTTATTCAACCTGGCGGCTTTGCCGATGTAGAGCGGCGCCGTACCTTTATAAAAAAGATACGCGCCGGGTGTATGGGGGGGGTTGTTTTATTCGCCTGATCATGATACAAATATAGTAATCAAAAAAGTGGTCTTTCACAACACATCTTTTTTATTCTCTTATTCGTGCGAATAAGGGGAATAGAGGGGGTTGTATGCGAGCACCGGATCGGAAGTTGATCGTTTTCATAGTTGGCAGCGGAGGACGGGAAGATGTGCTTGCCGAAAAGTGGGCCCAAAGCCCGTATGTCGGCGAGGTCATCGTCTCGCCGGGCAATGATTGGATTGCGCGCAAGCGCGCGTATGGAAAAGTGCGTGTAGATCCGCACTGCGATCTCGCCAGCTCAGATTCGATCGCGGATGCGGCGGCGCGCAACCGTGCCGATTGGGTGGATGTGGCGCAGGAAGACGCGATTGCGTCCGGTGCGGTGGATGTGTTGCAGCGCCGCGGCGTCCGCGCCTTCGGCCCGAGCAAGCAGCCCGCGCGCATTGAATGGGACAAATACTGGCAGCGCCGCTTTGCGGATCGCCATCGCATCAGCGTGCCTGACTGGGCTCCTTTTGAGAGCCGAGATCTCGTCCCGGCGCGGCGCCACCTTGCCGCGGTATACGAAAAAGATCCCGCGCATATCGTGTGGATAAAAGCCGCAGGGCTTTGCGGAGGTAAAGGTGCGCGCAAGGCGACATCGCTCCCACAGGCGCTGGGGCGGATTGAAGAGATGCGTTCCCTGGGTCAAGCCGGAGAGTATTTTCTGATTGAGGACAATATTGAAGGGGTAGAATCGTCGCATTTGGCGATGACCGACGGCACCACCTTCGCCTATCACTTCAAGGCCGCCCGCGATCACAAAGCGGCCTATGACGGAGAAGAAGGGGAGATGACCGGCGGCATGGGCGCGGTGGCCCCGGCAACGCCGATAGGGCTCTCTTCATGGAAAGGAGCGGATTTTCACCTCATAAACAAAGTTTTGATCTGGCTCTATCTTGAGGGATGGCCATATGTGGGGATTTTGTATGCGGGAGCCATCGCGCCAGCGTCGCGTCGAATCAGCATGGGGATCGTACCCTCCTGTCTTGAACACAATGCCCGCTGGGGCGACCCGGAGGCGCAAGTCATTGTGCCGGGAATTGAGACAGATTATGTGGAGATGGCAGACGGTGCGATTCGCGGGCGGCTTCGGGAAATCAAGATCCGCGAGGACGCATTGTATCGTGTTTCGGTCGCAGTTGCGGCGCGCGGCTATCCGGGCAATACTGATGCGGTACGCGGGAAGCGCATTTTCGGACTGGAAACCGTACTTAAAATGCCGTATGTTCGGGTGTATGGTGCGGGCCTGATCGTGGAGAATGACGGCTTTTATGCAGGCGGCAGCCGGCTTGTCCATATCGTCGGAGAAGGCGCGACGCTTGCCCAAGCTCGCGATCGCGCGTATGCGGCGGTAGAAGAGATTCGCGGCGAGGATGACTGCATCCATTACCGCCGCGACATCGGTCTTTTGGATCTTCGCGCCGCGCAATCGTAAGATTCACGAGATACAAGATTCACGAGATACGATCTCGTAAGAAGAAAACGTGACAAGCGGATCACTTGCTGATCCGCTTTTTATTTTCTATAATAGATGATTACGATGGTAAAAAATATCTCGGAATCTATCAAAATCCGCGGGGCGCGGGTGCACAACCTGAAAAATATTGACGTGGATATACCCAAAAACAAGCTCGTGGTCATCACGGGTCTTTCGGGCTCGGGTAAATCGTCTCTTGCATTTGACACGATTTATGCCGAGGCCGAGCGGCGCTTCGTTGAATCGCTATCCGCCTACGCTCGGCAGTTCCTCGGCGTGAAAGACAAGCCGGACGTTGAGTCAATTGATGGATTGTCGCCGGCAATTTCGATTGATCAAAAATCCATTTCGCGCAACCCGCGCTCAACCGTGGGGACGATTACCGAAATCTACGACTATCTGCGGATTCTCTTTGCACGGATCGGCAAGCCCCATTGCCCCAATTGCGGGAAACCGGTCGGCCGTCAGACCGTGGATCAGATTGTCAACGCCATTGTTTTATTGCCCAAGCGCAAAGAAATAGTTATTTTGGCTCCTTTGGTCAGCGGCAAAAAGGGGGAGCACAAAAGCGTCATTGAGGAGGTGAAGCGCGGCGGATTTTTACGAGTGCGGTTTGACGGAGAAATTTTGCCGATTGATGAAGCGCTTGCCCGGCCCGTGGACAAACAGAAAAAACACTCGGTTGAAGTGGTTGCGGATAGATTCACTTTGGATAAAGAGATTGAGCGATCGCGTATCCGCGACTCGGTGGAAACCGCGCTCAAGATAGGGAAGGGAGTGATTATCGTCGTCCCGTCTTCAACCCGCGGCGGCAGCCAAAAACATTCCAATATTCTTGAGAATGTTGGAATGTCGTCTCGGGGAAGCGGCGACCTTATATTTTCGGAACACTTTGCCTGCACCTCGTGCGGTATCAACCTGCCGGACATTGAGCCGCGTACTTTTTCTTTCAACAGACCCTACGGCGCATGCCCCGCCTGCACCGGCCTTGGCGCGACACTGGAGGTTGATCCGGAACTGGTCTTGCCCAACAAGCGGCTCTCCATTGCCGAGGGGGCCATCCGTCCATGGGCCTCGGCCTCGCACCGGCTTGGCCGTCAGAGTTGGTATTGGTGGATTCTGGATGATGTGGCATCGCGCTTCGGATTCTCTCTCTCCACACCGATTGGAAAACTCTCGCAGGACATAATCAGTATCATCCTCTACGGCGAGCACGGGGATGGAGAGGGCGCGTTTGAAGGCGTCATCCCGAATCTCAAGCGCCGTTGGAAAGAGACCGAGTCGGAGTTCACCCGTGCCGAGATTGAGAAATATATGTTGATCCGGCCGTGTCCCGAATGCGGGGGCAAGCGTCTAAGAAAAGAGGCGCTTGCGGTTAAAATCGGCGATGAAAATATCGCGTCGGTGACTGATCGGACCGTTGAGGCGGCAGAGGTATTTTTTGCCGAACTGCTTACAAAAAAGATCTACGGCCTATCCGCCAGCGCTCTCAAAATTGCCTCTCCACTTGTAAAAGAGATTACCAAACGCCTGCAGTTTCTGCGCGATGTCGGGCTTGAATACCTGACGCTTTCGCGCGAATCCACCACGCTCTCCGGCGGCGAGGCCCAGCGGATACAGCTCGCGACCCAGATCGGCTCGCGCCTGACTGGCATCATTTATATATTGGATGAGCCATCCATCGGGCTTCATCCGCGCGATCACTCGCGGCTAATTGCGACTTTGAAAGATCTGCGGGATCTGGGCAATACCGTGATCGTGGTGGAGCACGACAGTCAAACCATGCGCGAGGCGGACTGGATTGTG
>CAYIGN010000030.1:0-8992 GCA_964363055.1 uncultured Candidatus Saccharibacteria bacterium | reverse complement strand
GCCTTCAAAGCCATTTTTGAGATGGGTTCTACTCGCGCCGCGCGCACGTCACACACTTTCTGGCCGAAGCAATCGGTAGGTCCGCATCCCGAGGATCGCGCCGATGATGGGGCCGAGAACATAGGCCGGAGCCAACGATCCGACCCCCAAAGCCACGGCCGGATTGAGAATGCCATTTGAGCGGGAACTTGCGAGTGCGATCCCCGCAAGCAATGATCCGCCCACGACCACGCCCTTTATATCATCAGGGACTTTGCCCGAGACCGCCGCAGCAACACCGAAAGTAAAGAAAAAGGCGCCGATGATCTCAGCAAAAAACACTGGCAAGGTGTTTACCGCCGGCAGCACCGCCGGATAGACAAACAGGCGGACTAGCAAAAGCGCTGCCTCCGCCCCGACCAGTTGCGCAATGACATAAGCGATCGCATCGGACGTCTTTATTTTCTGCATTGACCACAGTCCAATCGTTACCGCCGGGTTTAGATGCGCCCCGGAAAGCGGGCCGATGGTGTAGACAAAAAGCCCCAGGGTGAGTGCTGCGGCAAAGGGCGGGGGTAAAGGAGACAAATAGGAGAAGCCGAGGGCCACTCCCAGCGTTAACCCCAATGTCCCAAGGGCCTCAGCAAGATAAATCATCAGACGGTTATATGCCATATATATATAGTACCACAAATCACGAAATATACCGCAAGTCGAGAAACTGCCTTTTTGCGACTGCTCACTACCAGTTCATTCTCTTAATGAGCCACGGTGATTGCCCATATTTGTTTGGCACCAGATTGTTTAAGGGTCTTGGCGGCCTCTCTTAGGGTCGCGCCGGTGGTTTTGACGTCATCCACGAGGATAATGATTTTATCTTTCAGCCGCAGTTGAGGATCTATTCCTGCCTTTTGAGAAAAGGCAGGACTCAACCCAAATGCGCCGACTACGTTGCTCCGCCGCTCCTCGCCCGAGAGCGCCATCTGAGCGGCGGTCTTTTTGATTTTATGGAGCATATCCGGCGCATGAACCAAGCCAAGCGCCGCCGAGAGCTCTTGGCTGATAAGACGCGCTTGGTTGAAGCCGCGCACCCGCTCGCGGCTCGGATAGAGAGGGATCGGGACCATGATCGCCTGCGGCGGAAGACCGAATGAAAAATAAGCAAGAGAGCGCGCCAGCAAGCCCGCCAACACCCTATGAATTTCCTCTGCCCGCTGATATTTCAACTTATGGATAAGGCCGCGGATGATTTCATTTTGGTAGAGATATGGAGAGAAGAAAGCGAAGACGTCCGACTTTTTGCGGCAGGCCCTGCATGTGCGGCCGGCCTTGATCCGACCCATTGGAGGTTTAAGTTTCTTGCACACAATGCAGGAAGGCGGAATCACGGACAGGCCCGCGGCGCAGGACTCGCACAGAAACAACCCTTCTTGATTACAGCCCGCGCACTGCCTGGGGAAGAGAAGATCCAGGGCCGCCGATTTGAACGATCTAAAGACCTTTTGCATAATAATTTTCGTAGCGAAATTTCATAATTTTGAGCGAGCCCCTCATGCGGCTCGCTCAAAATTATGAAATTGCAGCAGAAAGGTTATTATGCAAGAGGTCTTAAACATTCCCATCACTATCCATTATCCAGTATTTCCCCTGCCGCTTCCAACCTCTTATAATTGTGGATAACTCCTGTGCCAACCCCTCCATCATATCCAGCAAGCAGGGTATAATAGAAAGGTGGCAGCTGATTTTACTTTTCTCAAGAAGATCGCGCGGCCCGGTTTCTCCCTTTTCGCATCCAGATCCTCTCGCGTCGCCGGTATCCACATTGGCACCTTCTCTACCAAAGTAGTACAATTGCGCTATGAAGCGGAGCGCGCCATCCTGGAGACCTACGGCGAGCTTCTCAATGAAAAGTATCTTGGGGCGGGTGGATCGGGAGCGGGAAGCGGAGAAGGAGTGCTCCATCGCGTGGATGAAGATATTAGCTCCCTGCTCGCCGACCTTCTGCGCGAGTCAAACGTAAGCACCCGAGAGGTTGTCTTTGCGATCCCGACAACAGCCGCGTTTATCACTACCATCTCCTTTCCCAAGGCACTTGAGTCGGAGATCCCGCAGGCGATCAAGTACGAAGCGCGCAAGTATGTGCCGATTCCGATTGCCGAGGTGGTGCTGGAATGGACGGTTCTGGAGGAGGCCGAAGCGCGGGATGATATTCGCGTGCTCTTGGTGGCAGTACCCCGCGAAGTGGTAGAGAAGTTCAAGCGCGTGGGCGAGATAACCAAATTGACTATACGCGCCTTAGAGGTCGAGCCATTTAGTGTCGCGCGCTCACTCATCGGACATGAGTCAACACCCACCCTGATATTGGACTTTGGTCATCAGACCAGTTCCCTTATCTTTGTGGATCGCGGATTCGTCCGTATGGTAAGCGCCATCAGCCACGGCTCGCATGAGCTAACCCGAGCCCTGGAGCGAGGGCTGGGAGTGGGACTGGCGCGGGCTGAGACGAGTAAGCGAGAAGTGGGACTCTCTGAGCGGATTGAAGAACAAGAGATCACGTCAGTTATCGTACCCCTGCTCGATACTCTTTTTGCCGAGATTGGACGCCTGGTCTCGCTCTACAACCGTCGGGCACAGCGCCGGACCCAGAAAATAATCCTCACCGGCGGCGGCGCGCATCTGAAAGGAATTGTGGAGTATACGGTTTCCAAATTGGGACTCGAGACGACCCGGGGCAATCCCTTCGCCCGAGTGGTAACTCCGCCGTTTATGCAGCCGATCCTAAACCAGGTGGGGCCGAATCTATCGGTCGCGACAGGAGCGGCCCTGCGCGGGCTTAGCGCGCGATAAGGCCATTTATACCCATGCCTGATCAGCTACTCCAGCAGCAGCCATTTTACTCCCGCCTGCCATATGCCAGAGGTGGGTCGCTTTTCTTCGCGCTGGCCCTGGCTATATTTTTGATCTCGCTCTTGATGGCGAGCGGCCTGCTCCTGCTTGGCCGAGCGCGAGAACAGACGCGCGATCAGCTGATTGAACAAAACGCGGCCAAGGAAGAGGCCCTCAGGCCGGAGCTACTTGACCAGATTGTCGCGCTTGAGCAGCGGCTCAAACGCGTCCGCACTCTCATCGATGGACACGTCTTTGCCTCGAATATCTTTCGGATGATTGAAGCCAACACCCATCCCGAGGTGAGGTTCAGCAACTTCGTCTTCGCGGCCGACGGCGCCAAGATAGACATGAATGGAGAGGCGAGCGGATACCGCGCGCTGGCAAGACAAATCGGGATTTTTGAACGCGAGCCGCAAATTGAACGAGTAGAATTCGGAGGGCTGGCCACTACCGGCGAGGGCCGGGTAGGATTCAAACTTTCCTTGATCATTCAGCCCGCCCTTCTGCACCTTAATCCATAATCTTACCCTTATGCCACGGCTCTTCGTCTCCATTAGCTTTTGCATCGCAGCGGCACTCATCGTTGCTTTTTATGTGCGGCCTGAATGGACGCGTCTGTCGACGCTCGAGCGGGAGATCGCGGATCTGGAAGAGATGAGTAAAGAGTTTGATGAATTGATTGCCAACCGCGATTCACTTCTGGAACGGGTCAATTTGATTACCAAAGAGAATCTTGATCGCTTGAATCGGATTTTACCTCAACGAGCGCAGACCTCTGAGTTTCTGGTCGCACTCGAGGCGCTGGCGCTGGACAGCAGCACCGCACTGCGGCGGATTGACCTCACCACTCCGGCTGAGGCCAAACCCCAAGCCCAAGGCATAACCCAAGGCCTGCCCCAGCCCCGGCCGGTGTCCGGCGCACCAGCCGCTGCGCAACCCAAAGAATCGGAAAAATCAAAAGATCTTCCTTTCACCATCCAAATCGTCGGCTCCTATGCCAGTATGAAACAACTCTTGGTGCGGCTTGAGAAGAATCTGCGCTTGATAGATGTGGAGAATATTTCATTCAATGCCCCGGGCAAGACCCAGACCGAGCCACTTGATTTTCTAATACGGGCTAAAACCTATTATCATTAAAACCTCTCATGCGACGCAGCACTTTCTTTTCATTTATCCTACTCCTCATTATGGGTGCGGCCGGCTACGCCTGGTATCGCTACTTCCAGGCGCCCCCGGCCGAGGTTGCAGGCGATCGGGCGCGCTTGACCAGGACATTAGCGGATGTCCGGCGCATCAAAAATCTGGAACTTGATACCTCCATTTTTGAGGACCGCTCTTTCAGGGCACTCGAGCCGCTGCGCGCAATTGCCGAACCGGAGATTACCCCGGGAAGAGATAACCCGTTTGCGCCATTTTAGATGATTTCATAACGCGTATCGTAAACGCATAGCTCGGCGCTGTCGGCGTCGCGCTACGCGCTGCGCGCTACGCGCTACGCAATAGGTGGCCAAGACCGTCGTAGATATCCTTACTGCCAAAAACCTTATCCCGCTTGAGGAAGGAGCGGCAGCACGCAAAGAAGCGCGCCAAAAAGGCGTTCCCTTGGATGAAATACTGTATCAGCGGGGAATAAGCGAGACCGATCTGGCTGAAGCAAAATCAGCGCTGACCGGCTATCCAGTCAAGTATCTAGGCGGTATTCAGGTGCCCCTGGAGGTGCTGCGTGATATCCCTGAGGAGTCGGTCCGTCACTACAAAATTATTCCGCTCGGCCGCCACGAGGGGTTTCTTGATATTGGTATGCTCTATCCCGACGACGTGGCCTCGCACGAAGCCCTGAAGTTTGTCGCGAGCCGCGTCAACCTGCCGGTGCGAATCTTTATCATCACTCCTACGGATCTACAAAGCGTGCTGCAGGAGTACCGGAGTTTGTCGGGCGAAGTGACCAAGGCCTTGGGTGAATTTGAGAAAGAGTACGAAACCCTGGGAGCGGATGTCAAGATCCGGCGCGAGGAACCAACCAAGTTTATTGAGGAGGCGCCGGTTACCAAGATGGTGGCGGTCATTCTCCGGCATGCAGTTGAGGGACGGGCATCGGATATCCACATCGAGCCGACCCGGATGAATCTGCGGGTGCGTTTTCGAGTGGATGGAGCGCTTTATACCAGTTTACTCCTCCCCTCGGATGTCCAGCCAGCGTTCGTAGCCCGGATCAAGGTGATGACCAATCTCAAAATTGACGAGAACCGCGTGCCGCAAGACGGCCGCTTCAATGCCGAAATTGGCGGCCGTTTTATTGATTTCCGCGTCTCAACCTTCCCGACTGCCTTTGGCGAGAAGGTAGCGATCCGAGTCCTAGATCCGGAGGCCGGCATCGGTTCACTGCCGGAGCTGGGACTTACAGGGAGAAATCTGGAAGAGTTGGAGGAAGCGATGAAGCGCCCGTACGGATTAGTCCTCATAACCGGTCCGACCGGATCGGGCAAGTCAACCACACTCTATGCCGTCCTCCGGCGCATGAATGAAGAGCGATCCAATATCGTAAGTTTGGAGGATCCGATTGAATACTACATCCCAGGAGTGAATCAATCCCAGATCCGACCCGAGATCGGATACGAATTCGCGACCGGTCTGCGCCACATCATGCGCCAAGACCCGGATATTATTATGGTGGGCGAGATCCGCGATCGAGAAACGGCGGCTCTGGCCATCCATGCCGCTCTGACCGGACATCTGGTCTTCTCTACCCTCCATACCAATAATGCCGCTGGGGTAATACCGCGGCTGATTGATATGGGAGTTGATCCCTTTCTCATTCCGCCCACGCTGATTCTGGCAGTTGGGCAGCGGCTGGTACGCAAGCTCTGCCCTGACTCGCGCAAAGCAGTCAACATAAACCAGAATCAGAAGCTGAAAGAAATGGTGACTACTGAGGTCGCGGCTATGCCTGCGGACATGCGCAAAGCAGCCGAGAAAGAAATGACTGACCAGATCCATCAGGCCCAAACCAGTGCCACCTGCCCCAAAGGCACCCGCGGCCGGACCGGAATCTTTGAGGTCCTCGCTATGACCCCGGGGCTGGAACAAATTATTCTGACCGGACCCTCGGAATCGCGGATTATAGAAGAAGCAAAACGCCAGGGCATGGCAGCCATGAAGCAGGATGGAATCCTCAAGGTGCTCCAGGGGATAATCGGGATTGAGGAACTGCTTGAAGCGGTGTAGAATAAGACGCAGGTATAGCTCATAGCCCGTAGCGCACATCGCAAATTATAGATGCGGATTGCGTGGCTATACTGATATATAAAATAAAACTATGGCCCAGCCCAAACCAGAACAGCCCAAACAGCCCAGGGTTCTGCTCATAGATGACGACCAGTTCATCGTTGATATGTACGTTCTCAAGTTTAATGAGGAGAAGTTTTTGATTGAGACCGCGCGCGATGGAAAAGAAGGATTGGGGAAAGTCAAGCAATTCAACCCGGACGTGATCTTGCTTGATATTGTTATGCCGGTGATGGATGGATTTCAGATGCTGGAGGAATTACGCAAGGACACCAAGCCGTGGAAAGTGATCCTGCTCACTAATCTCGGCCAGAAGGAGGATGTCGAGCGCGGGATGCGGTTGGGCGCGAACGACTATGTGGTCAAGGCCCATTTCACGCCCAGTGAAGTAGTGGAGAAAGTGCGGCGCATCGCTGGAATCCAATGAGCTTGACTGCTCTCGCTGCCGATTGAATGACTCAAGCCAATAAATAGCTCTCGCTTAGTATGGCACCCATACGGCAAGTAGTTGAAAACCTAATGGGGATCGTCGTCAAGGAGGGAGCGTCGGACCTGCATATCAGTGCGGGCCGGCATCCGACGATCCGAGTTGACGGGACCATGGTCCCTCTGCTCAAGGAGGAAATTGTGACCCCGGATCTGGCGCGCGATTTTGTCTTCTCTCTTCTTAATCCGGCCCAGCAGGAGCGGTTTCTGCGCGAGAAGGAGCTGGATCTGTCGTACGATTTTCAACAGCGAGCGCGTTTCCGGGTAAACGTATTCCATCAACGCGGATTTATGGGAGCGGCCCTGCGCCTCATCCCGGCCAAAATCCGCACTTTTGCTGAGCTAAACCTCCCCCCCATTCTGGACGACTTCGTCCATCGCCAGCAAGGATTTTTTATGGCCGTAGGTCCTACCGGCCATGGAAAATCCACCACCCTGGCAGCAATGATTGATTTAATCAACCACAGCCGCGGCGATCATGTTATCACCATTGAAGATCCGATTGAGTACCTCTTCACCTCGGATCGCTCCACCATTGATCAGCGCGAAGTAGGCATTGATACGATTGACTTCCATCGGGCGCTGCGCTCCATGTTTCGCGAAGACGTGGACGTCGCAATGGTAGGCGAGATGCGCGATCCCGAGACGATCGCGGCGGCGGTAACCGCGGCTGAAACCGGCCACCTTATTCTCTCCACCCTGCATACCAACAATGCCGCTCAGACGATTGATCGAATCATTGACAGTTTCCCGCCCGAGCAGCAGAGCCAGATTCGGGCCCAACTCGCTTCCACCCTGATCGGCATCATCTCGCAGCGGCTGATCCCGCGCATCGCAGGGGGCCTCATTCCGGCGACAGAGGTCATGATCGTAAATCCGGCGGTGCGTAATATCATCCGCGAGAATAAAGTGCATGAGCTGGATATGGTGATCGAGACCAGTTCAGAAGCGGGTATGATAAGTTTGAATCGCTCTTTGGTGGATCTGGTACGGCGGGGCGAGATCAGCGTGGAGAGCGCGATGCTGCATTCGTCCAACCCCAAGGACATGGAGTCATTTCTGCGATAATTGTCATGTCTACCTTCACATATCGCGCCAGAACCCAGCAAGGAGAGTTGCGTTCGGGCTTGGTGACCGCCTCCTCGGAGGAAGCGGCGCTTGAACTCCTACAGCGAAACTCCCTTACCGTCATCGCTATCCGCGAGGCCGCCCAACCTTCGTTTCTAGAGCGAAACATCCTTTTTGGAGGAGGGGTAAGACAGAAGGATATTGTCATCTTCTCACGGCAACTGGCGACCCTGTTTGAGGCGAAGATCCCAGTGGCCGAAACGCTCAAGACCCTGATGTATGAATCGGAGAAGCCGGTGATAAAAGCGATTGTGGCCCAAGTCCTGGATGATGTCACGGGCGGCATGGCGCTCTCGCAAGCGATCGCGAAACACCCTGTTTTTTTCTCGGCCTTCTATGTGAGTATGGTTCGTTCCGGCGAAGAATCGGGGAAACTGCAGGAAGCGTTCTCCTACCTGGCCGATTACGTGGAGCGTTCCCACTATCTGTCCTCCAAAGCCCGCGACTCAATGATCTATCCGGCCTTCATCCTAATTGCCTTTATGGGGGTGGTAATGGTGATGCTGGTGGTTGTCTTCCCGCAGCTGGTCAGCATCTTTGAAGAGGTTGGTCAAGAGGCCCCACTTTATACTCAAGTGATCATCTATGTCTCCCTCTTTTTACGACGGTGGGGGGTACTCTTGGCGCTCATATTTATTGCCGGAGCGGTGATGGCTTGGCGATGGAGCAAGACCAACTCAGGGAGGATTTTCTTCCACCGATTGCAGATTAACGCGCCGCTGGTCGGGACGCTCTACCGCAAACTCTTCATGGCTCGTTTCACCGATAACCTCCAAACACTGATCCGGGGAGGAATCCCGATCGTGCGCTCACTCACCATCACCGGCGACGTGGTGGGAAATATTGTCTATAAGCGGGCGATTGAGCGGGCGATTGAGGCGGTCAAGGCCGGCGGGACCATCTCCTCGGCGTTTGAGAATGTGCCCGAGATTCCGCCGCTGGTAACCCAGATGATCCGACTTGGTGAGACCTCGGGGCGGCTGGATTCCCTACTCGGAAGCGTCGCCAAATTCTACCAGAGAGAGGTTGATTCTACCCTGGAGCATATCGTCTCACTGATTGAGCCCGCACTCATTATCTTTCTGGGAGCCGGGATTGGATTGCTGGTTGCCTCGGTGTTGGTGCCGCTCTATAATCTCGTAGGAGCGCTGTAGCGGAATCTAGAACCCCTCTCAAAAATGGCTTTGAAGGCGAAATCGTGCGGATTTCGTCGCTCATCCGCCGC
>CAYIGN010000029.1:0-9249 GCA_964363055.1 uncultured Candidatus Saccharibacteria bacterium | reverse complement strand
ATTCTTACGATGTCAAATTTGCGCAGATTTTCAGCAGCGGAGGCAATGTATTTTATCAGTACGCGCGGCGCGAGGTATTTGGTCTCGGGATTCATAGGATTTTCCAGCTTCACCGCGCCCTCGGGGTCTATCCGAAACCGCTCTAATTCCCGATCTCCGGCGAATTGATACAGGATAAATTCGCTGAAGCCGGCGCCGACGAGAGTGTCCCGCGCCCGTTCCGCCCAGTAGTACTCTGCATTGGGCGGAGGAGGCCGGACTGAGGAGTCGGGAAGTTTGGGAGACAGCTTCTCATACCCGAACATGCGCGCCGCTTCCTCAATCAGGTCCTCCTCAATCCGTATATCGCGTCTGATGGTCGGGATCTCAACGGTGATATTCTCCCCCTTTTTGCGGACTTGAAACCCGAGACGTTTGAATATCTGTATATAAAAGGTGGGAGTCAGGGTCTGGCCGATGATGCGCGACGCATACTCCGGCCGGAAGGGAAGCCGTATGGGCGACACTTTGCGGGGATAGATATCTATCATCGGCCCGACGGCTTGAGCGTCCAGAATTTTCTTGAAGAGCGTTACCGCCCGGCGAAGTCCTACTTCGGCTTGATTCGGATCAATACCGGCTGAATATATTTTTGATGCGGCAGACGATAAGTTGAGCGCGCGCGCGGCTTTGTAGATTTTTACGGGGTCAAAAGCCGCGGCCTGCAGAAGGATTCTTTTTGTGGTCGAGGATACGGCTGAATTTGCCCCGCCCATAATACCCGCAAGATCAATCAAGCGCGCCGCATCTTGGATGACGATAATTCCTTCGGGAAGCGTGTGCGAAGTATCATCGAGTGTCGCCAAAGTTTCCCCTTCGCGCGATTCGCGGATGCCTAGTGTCCTCCCCTCGATTTTGTCCAGATCGAATGCGTGCAGCGGCTGGCCCATTTCGAGCATCACGTAGTTGGTGATATCTACGATTGCGTCAATCGGCCGCATGCCGCATGCGGTCAGACGCTCTTGCATCCATTGAGGGGAAGGCCCGACTGCGTCTATTTCCAGCGCCTGTGCCGTATAGCGGTGGCAAAACCCCGGCGCAATTTTTATCTGGACAGACGGCGCGCCCCGCCTGCCTTTCGCGTTGGCAGGACGGCGATCATCCGGCATACGCATTGATTTCCGGCCGGTAATCGCCGCAATCTCCTTTGCCAAGCCCCAGTGGTGCGCAGCGTCCGAGACGCGGTTGACGGGAATCTTGGCATCGAGCGCGAAATCAATCCCGACTTTCTGGACGGTTTCCACCTCGAACGCGCGGATATTCAAAAGCTCCGCAAGCTCGCGCGGCGACTCCTTTAGGGAGATGATTTCCGCAAGCCACCGATAGGAGAACTTCATAATTAAAACTGTTTGAGGAATCTCATATCGCCCGAGCGCAACAATCGCAGATCTGGAATTTTGTATTTGAGGATTGCAATCCGATCGATACCAAGATCCCAGGCAATTCCCTGCCAGTCCTTGGGGTTGTATCCCGCGGTCTTAAATACATGGGGGTGAACTACTCCGCCTGGGAATACTTCGATCCACCCGGTATGCTTGCAGATTGAGCAGCCCTGCTGGCGGCAATAGAGGCACTCAATGTCCATTTCCACTCCCGGCTCGACAAACGGGAAGTAGCCGGCGCGCAGGCGCGTCTTGATTTTTTCTCCAAAGAGCCGTTTCAATACGGCTTGCATGATGCCTTTCAAATCCGCGAGCGAGACCTTTTTATCCACCATCAGGCCATCCATCTGTGTGAATTGAACCTCATGCGAGGGGTCGGTGGCTTCGCGGCGGTACACCACCCCGGGCATGATGATGCGAAATGGCGGATTAATTTTTTCCATAAACCGGACCTGAATTGCAGTGACTTGGGTGCGGAGAAGACGGCGGTGTTTCGGGCCGTGCGCGATCCCGGTCCCGGTTTTAGCAAACCGGGGCTGGGCGAGCCACCAGGTATCCTGCATTTCGCGGGCGGGGTGGGTTTCGGGGAGATTGAGCGAGTCAAAGTTGTAATATTCGGTCTCTACCTCGGGTCCCTCGGCGATTGCAAAACCCATTGCCGAAAAAATGGCGACAATCTCGCGGGTGATTTTGGTAATAGGATGCAGATGTCCCTTGGCCGGCGGGATGCCCGGCCGACTCACATCCAGCCATTCTTTTTTCAAAACGGATTCGCGGCTTGTTTTTTCTAACTCCGCTTTTTTCTCGGCGAGCCGCTCTTCAATCTCGCGCCGCAGCCGGTTGGCCTCCTCCCCTATTTTTCTGCGCTCCTCTGGCGGCAGGTCTTTTAAAGAATCAAAAACCGCCGCCAGCGCCGCTTTGCGGCCGAGATAGGAGATGCGGAGATTTTCGAGCCGATCAGTAGTGCCGGCTTTCTCTATTTCTTCGGAAAACGACGCTCTGATTTTTTGAATGACTTCAATCATTTTTCGTTCTCGCGAATGCATCGGCGAGTTGCCGGAATGCGGCGAGCGCGCGGGGGAGCTCGGCGTAGATCTTATCCGCCAGCGCTTGTTTATATACGTGTACCGTATAGTTTCGGGCGGATGTCATCCGGATCCAGTATTCGTCGTGGGCGATAAGCCCTACGCGGAATGCGTCGCGGAAGCACATCCGCGGCGAGACGCAGCTAAGATTATGTTCTTCTTCCAGAAATGCTTTGAGAGTTTTCCACGCGAGGTCAAAGACGAGCTCAAACCGCTTGATGGCCGAGTCGCGGATAATATCCGTCTTTTCTTCTCGGAGAATCTCCTCAAGTCGCGTAAGTGCCGCGAGAAAATCTTCGTGTAACGATCCGTACTTCGTCATTATGGTTAAGGACTAAGCATCTCAATATGCTGCCGCGCCACTTCTCTAAATTTTGCCGTCAGATTTTTGAAATCCACAATATCGATTTTGTATAGCATCGGCAGGCGCTCCAGCTCTTCTTTGATGTCTTCCAATATCTCAAATTGTATAGGTTCCGGTCCTTCAATCCCCACATCAATATCCGAGCGGTCGGTGCCCTTGCCCGCGACGCGCGAGCCGAAGAAAAACACCCGATACTGCGAAACATCAAGATGCTTTCCCAGAATAACAAGAATCTCTTGCTTCAATTTTTCCAGTGGGTAGTACTCAAGGCGCATACGGGTTTCATTGGCGCATTACTCCACGCGCAATGAATTCCTTCATCAGCGATTGGTATGGGATATTCAACTCGTTTGCACGTTCTTTCAACCTAACCAAAAGATATTCGGGCATGCGCAGCGACACCGGCCGGGATGAGGGTTTGAGATCGGGGAATGCGGTCTCATTGAAATCTTTCGGTTCAAGGTGTTCGGCAAGATCGACTTTTCTCCAGAACTCGCGTTCCCGGTCTTCATTCTTGAATTTGGGTATTTTAAGTTTTTTCTTCATATAGGTATCGTTCTTTTTTATTGAGATCGCGTGCGGAGATGATACGAATTTTATTTTTCCGGATGGTGAATACTACAAACAAGGACCGCCCCTTTTTTGTTTGCCCGATGAGGATGTAGCGTTTTTCCTTGCCGGAGCGAAGGATATCTTTGAGCGTCTTTTTGTTTTCGTCAAAAAACGCCTCTTCACTCTCGGTATCGGTTACGCGGTGCTTGATGAAATTCTTGTCCCGATTATATTCGTCCCACTCGAATCCGGCAATGCCTCGCAATACCTTCATATATAGTGAATATACTCAGTTATACAATGTCAAGGGTGCGACTCCTCAGGCGGCCACCCGCGACCCGAAGAAAAAACACCTGATACGGCGAAATATCAAGATGCTTTCCCAGAATAACAAGAATCTCTTGCTTCAATTTTTCCAGTGGACAGTGCTCCAGGCGCATAGTACTTGCTTCACGTGTGTATTATCTCATAATGCATAAACTTATGGTATACAAAATGCGTAGTGCTGACAATCTCATACCGCCGGTGGATTAGATTTCTCCAAGCAGTTCTGTCGCTTCTTCCTGCGATTCTTCTGCGGATGGAGTCGGCTGGTCGCGGCGGAGCGCGGTTGAGAGTTGTGTAATCAATTCCCCGGTTTCTGGATCAACCGAAAATGTCGAGCGAGCGATCTGCCTCGGGAAGATGAGCTTGCAGAGACGAGGCACGTTTTGGATCACTCTTCCCCCCGGCCGGGGCAGAGAGTCAATGATCATAAACTCATTCTCATTTCTGAAGTCCCAATAAAATGCTCCCGGTCGTTCAAAGCGGAGCATCTGCGCCTTTCGATTGTATGAATAAATCCCTGCGGCAAGCGGCAATTTCATTTCCTTGATGCCTTTGGGTGTCAATGAGATATGGGCGAGCGGCAGCCGGTTTTTGAACGCCTGATTTACGGCGTTGAAATTGAAATCCATGCTTATTCCAAGATGTGTTGCCATATGGAAAAATTCAATGGTTGGGATCCCCGCGTGCGCGATCATCAGTGAATAGACGGGCAGTGCGCCGGTAAAGCGTGGATTGCATTCAATCGGGAAAATTTCCTGCGTCTTCGCGTCGTAGAGCATGTCAATGCCGAAGATGCCTTTGAAGCCGCGCGAGGCAAGATGATCGCCGATTGATTCTACGATTTTTTGCGCAGTACGCTCGGTCTCTTCCGACCATAAGCGGAATGCCCAGTCATGCCCAAGGAACACGCCAGTCGGTAATTGCCCGTGCAGCGACTCCGGCACATCAATCAACTGCAGTTGCAGGGTTGATGTCAGTATTCCTTGATTCGTGATGCAGCCGAGCATCGAAACCGAGTGGCCTTCGATAAAAGGAGAGATGGTGACGAGGTGATAACGTTCATCTTTTGATAAAATATCATGCATTTTATGCCAGTCAGATTCGGTGCGGATGAAAAACGTGCCGAGCTCCCCGGCTACGTCAAAATCCGCGCGCTGCACCACAAAGGGCCGATTCCAATGCGCCCATAAATCCGCAAAAGATTTCGTCAAAAACTCTTCGCGCGGCAGGCGCCAATCCGGAATTGACGGCAATCCGCGTTGTTTGACAAGATCACGGAAGTCCCCCTTCAGCATCACGCCCTCAAAGCTCTCCGGACGATTGCCAAGCCATTCAATCCCCTGTTCTTCAAGCGTTGCAACAATCTTGGGGGTGGTCTGGTAAAACATAAGGCGGAAGGGGCGGCGGCGCGATTTCAAAAATGCCTGAAACGCGTAGTTCCGTAACAAATATCCTGTTGCATGTACTTTTGCCGCGATCTTGGGGTACTTTTCCTCCAGGCAGAAAATCTGCGTGTAGTTTCGCAGGAGGTCAATGTCAACCGCATCCTTTACGCAGTAGATCGCGTAGCGTTCAAGAAAAAGGGCGGGCATTATCCGTGGATACGGCGCAACTCCCACGGCAATCGTGGTCTTTTCCTGAATTTTTTGGAGTGCCTCCCCAAGATTCGGCACATACCTGCGCCAGGCATGGAAAAACTTGCTATCCATATTTCTATCAAACCGTAGCAAAAATTATGCATTTATGCGAGTTATTCTGGGTAATTGAAAAACCCGGGGGATGCGTAAGCGCATCTACCCCGGGCGTGTTATCACCTCCCTATCGCGGCGTTTGATCTAGTTATGCCGCGGCTTTGACCGATTTGACCTTGTGTTCACCAGCTTGGGGCCGGAAGTACACGCCGGTCATCGGCTCGAGAACCGGAACTTGGTCCCCCCCGAGGATTTGGTTGAAGTGAACGAAATATAGTTCACCCGTACCAACCTGCTCAATCTGACCAGTGCCGGTGATCATGTTAAAAAACAGCACCACCCCGCGCGACCAGCCAGAGGATACCGACACGAGCGGAGGATTCCATCGCACCACTTTGACCTCCGAGAGTTTCCTGACCATAGAAAGCGGTCGCGAGGTGCCAAGTTCCCGGGCCATCCGGATGAGCTCTTCGCCCATCGGACGCCAGATATTGGCATAGTCGCACCCGGGATATGCATGGATTGGATCAGTAGGAATCAGTTCAAAGGCCACCCGTCCGGCACCATTCACCCTGGTCCGTGTAATCCATCCTTTATAGACCTGTTGAATGGTGACATAGAAGCGGCCCCTACGAGTGATCAGACCGATTTGGACGTCGGTGTACGGTCCATCCTCGTCCAGTAGAATGACGTCGATATTGTCAACGCCCTTCTGTCTGGTGAGTGGGATATCCCTATCCCAACGGACCGGAACTGACAAGACGCATTCACCCGCCAAGTATTCGGCTTTTCCCCCGGACACCGTAAACGGAAACACGTCTTCTTGGTTGTTAACACCGACCCTCAGATCTATATGCTCCGATTTATCTGTGACGAGTATCTCTTGCCACCCCTGGGAACTCAAAATCAGTTCCCGTCTGCTGGCATAATCCGTAGAGACGTGTACCCCTTGGAAATCTAGGCGTGACATCTGTCACCTTCCTTTCTTGTCCTGGTTTGGGTTATCGCCGACCAGTCCCCAATCCCGGTGGAATCTAAACTAGCGAAAGAGCAGCAATAATCCAATTATACCACGTCCTCCTGAAAAAGTAAAGACCCCAGGGACTGCCTGCGGTCTGGATACTATTCGTCCTCGGCGACCGCGACCCCCTCGGGGATCTCGATTTCCTTAAACCATCTTTCGCGTTCTTCCTCTGGCAAGCCATCAAGGCACGTCTTGAGGTAGCTCCTGCGAATGGATTTTAGATGATCCGGGACTATCTCAACTGGCGGAGCGATAAAGCAGTAGACGCGGGGGGATGTCGACGTATTATCCAACATATCGTCGGTGATATCCGCCAGCGTGTAGCCGGGCTCGGAGCATGTAAGTATGGCGAGTTCCGGCGGCGATACGTCAATTAGCGTGCCAATGACGGTGGAATTCGTCCGGCGGCGAAGCGTCAGGTAGACGTGATCGTTGCCGAGCTTGCGGAAAGTCCGTTGGTATCCGCCGAGCGTCGCGCGACTGACGATTTTTTGCCCCGGTAGCCGGCGCTGAATCGTTTTTTCGTTTAGCAGCGATCCATAGCCGAAAATGCGGATGATAGGAACCGGTTGCAACATAGGTATCTCCTTTCGCAAGCGCTTACGTTTGGAATTATGCGTTTGTTTGGAGACCATATTATGCAGAGAACGATTAATTTTACATATCACAGAATATACCACAGAATAAAAAAAGTCCAATAGAAGCTCTTGAAGACAGTAGATGTCTTGCATCAGTGTCTTAATCATGGTAAAGTTTACGGCAAATCGATGAAAAATCTTTCAAAAAACTTTATTTGGGTCTTGATCGCTTTGATGGCGATATCCCTGCTTTATTCCTCCCTGGCCGGATTTCTGGGCGAAGAGAAGGAGATTCCGCTCTCCGGAGTCGTTGAGAAAATCAAGGCCGGGGAAGTTGCCGAGATTTTGGTGACCGACGGCGCCATGGAGATTAAGCTCAAGAACGGGGAGACCGTCAGCGCCGGGAAAGAGTTTGAATCCGGCATTACCGAGACCCTGCGCAACTACGGCATCAAACCGGAAGAGCTAAAAGATATCAAAATCTCGGTTGAAAACCGCGGGGGCTTCAATTTCGCCCTGGCCGTGCTCCTGCCGATTCTGGGGCCGGTGCTCTTGATCGCTTTCTTCATCTGGTTTACCGCGCGCAAGGTCCAGCAAGGATCAATGCAGGCCTTTTCTTTCGGACAATCGCGGGCGCGGCTCATCAGCCCGGAAGGACAAAAGGAGAAGATTACTTTTAAGGACGTGGCCGGAGTGAAGGAAGCCAAGGAAGAATTGAAAGAGGTAGTTGATTTCCTGAAATACCCGAAAAAGTTTCTTGACATCGGCGCCAAAATCCCCAAGGGCGTATTGCTGGTAGGGCCGCCCGGCACCGGAAAAAGTTTATTGGCAAAAGCCGTCAGCGGCGAAGCAAGTGTTCCGTTCTTCTATATGTCGGCATCGGAGTTCATTGAGTTATTCGTAGGGGTCGGGAGTTCACGGGTAAGAGATCTTTATCGTCTTGCCAAAAAGTCCGGCCGATCAATCGTGTTCATTGACGAGATTGACGCGGTGGGCCGAATCCGCGGGGCAGGAATCGGCGGAGGGCATGATGAGCGGGAGCAGACCCTGAATCAGATTTTGGTGGAACTGGACGGAATGGAAACGAGTGATGCTACGATCACTCTGGCGGCCACCAACCGGCCGGATATATTGGATCCGGCGCTCTTGCGCCCGGGGAGATTTGACCGGAGAGTGATTCTTGATCTGCCCGACATCAATGACCGCGAGGAAATCCTCAAGATCCATACCCGCAACAAGCCCTTGGCTGAAAACGTGAAGTTGCGCGCGATTGCCGAGCGAACTCCCGGGTTTTCGGGTGCGGACCTGGCCAATCTGGTTAATGAGGGGGCGATCCTGGCCGCGCGCGAGAACCGCAAACAGGTGACCCAGATGGATTTGATCAATTCGATTGAAAAAGTGCTGCTCGGCCCGGAGCGCAAAAGCCATATCCTATCCCTGCAGGAGAAAAAAATCTTGGCCTATCACGAAGCCGGGCATGCCTTGGTGGCGGCTTCGCTCCTTCATACTGATCCGGTGCACAAGGTGTCTATAGTATCGCGTGGCCGCGCCGCCGGTTACACCCTGAAACTCCCGGTTGAAGATCGGCATCTTTACTCGCGTTCGCATTTTCTGGATGAATTGGCAGTGTCGCTCGGCGGCTACGCGTCCGAGAAACTTGTTTTTGGCGATCTTACCACCGGCGCCGGGGATGATCTGAAAAAAGCGACTGACATCGCACGGAGTTTAGTAACCCGCTTCGGGATGTCCGACAAAGTCGGCCCGATTGCCCTGGGCGAGCGCGAGGAATTGATTTTTCTGGGACGTGAACTTACCACCGAGCGCAACTACTCGGAAGAAACCGCGCGGGTGATTGATGAGGAGGTGAAACGTCTGATGGATGAAGCCTATAAGCAGGCCGAAGCGATTTTGGCGCGCCGCCGGGCCAAGCTTGACCAGATCGCGGGCGTACTCATAGAGAAAGAGACCATCGAGCGGGAGGAGTTTGAAAAATTGGTGAAAGAGTAGAACCCATCTCAAAAATCGCTTTGAAGGCGAAATTGTGCGGATTTCGTCGCTCATCCGCCGCCGGAGACGGGGCGATTCCGCTGCTGCGAAATGCGCCTCGCGTCTTGACAGGGGCGATGCGTATCAGAGATACGCAGAGCCCCTAAGGAGGCGGCTTTGCAGAAATCCGCCGATTGCAGCCCAAATGCATTTTTGAGATG
>CAYIGN010000028.1:0-9297 GCA_964363055.1 uncultured Candidatus Saccharibacteria bacterium | reverse complement strand
GGTAACTGAAGAATTATACCGCCGCTTTCCGGAGAAGCCCGAAGGGGAACTGACCAGTTTTCGGGCGGCTTTGGTCAATTCCACCATGCTTGCCGACATCGCGAGCGAGATCGGGGTCAACGGGTTTCTCTTGCTCTCGCGCGGAGAGGCAAAAGACGTAGGCCGCGCGCGCCAGTATATCTTAGCCAATGCATTCGAGGCGCTGGCGGGCGCGATTTATCTGGATCAGGGTTACGATGCGGCCAAGGGGTTCATTGAGCGGGTGCTGTTGCCGCGACTGCCGGAGGTCTTGGAAAAGAAACTCTACAAAGACCCCAAGTCATTATTTCAGGAAGAAGCGCAGGAGCGAGTCGGTATCACGCCTGCTTACGAGGTTCTACGTGAATGGGGCCCGGATCACGACAAACACTTTGTGGTGGGAGTGTTTTTGGGCGAGGAGTTAGTAGCCGAGGGCGAGGGTCCGTCCAAACAGGCCGCGCAAGAAGCAGCGGCGCGGATGGGGCTGCATACAAAACACTGGGGTTAAATTCACGGCTCGCCTCTTCGTTCATTTTTGGGTTTATGGGGTTAGAAGAAAATCGTTATCCAAGAGTCGGCGTTGACTATGATTTTGGTTTTTATCACCTGCAAAAATGCGCGGGAGGCGGGGAAGATCGGCCTATCGCTCGTAAAGAAACGTCTCGCGGCCTGCAGTGTGGTTATCCCCGGAACTGCCTCTTTTTATTGGTGGCCTCCGCGGAAAAATAAAATTGAAAAGAGCCGTGAGGCGATTCTATTAGTGAAGACAGTGCGCAACAACTTTTTCAGCATTGAACGCGAAGTGGAGATGCTTCATTCCTATACCGTGCCCTCCATCCTGGCCGTGTCGGTGGAAAAAGCGCATACTCCTTACCTAAAATGGCTGCAGGGAGAACTAAAGTAGATTTATGGAGACGATTGAAGAAAAAATTGAAGCGCTGAGACGCAAGATTGCAGACAAAGTGCGCGAGCGCGGCGAAGCGGCGCAAGGTGATGTAAACAGTTGGCATGATAACTCTGCGTTCGACCTTCTGAACGAGGAACTTATGGTCCTGCAGGCGCGATTGAAAGAGTTTGAGCGCCACCAACATTTACGAGATCGTATCTCATAAATTCTACGGACGGCATGGCCTCGACCGCGCCATTATGGTTTTAGCGCATACCTATGTTCTACCCGTTGATTATCTTAGGCGCTGGGGCGTCTTTTGATTCTGTGCCTGAGAAGCACATTACCGGAGTAATAGAATTGAGGCCGCCCGTTTCAGATAGTTTATTAGATATCCGTTTTGATGGAATTATACGACGTTTCCCCGAAGTAATAGATTTGACTTCTAGTGTGATGCGAGATATATCTCCGGGCACATCTCTGGAGGACTCTTTATTGCGGATACAGAAACGTGCCCAAGAAAATTCGGAAAGGAGCGTTCAACTCGTGATGTTTGAATTTTATCTCCAGGAACTCTTTACGAAAATTTCAAGCCCTGCCGGAGGATTCGGGGGACAGACCGCAAGTAACTATCGTGCACTGATTCAGGAAATAAAGGATGGTCCCAAAAGGGCAATTGTGGTTAATTTCAATTACGATACACTCTTCGAACACGATTTGAATTCAGGCGTCAGCAGCACAGAGCATTATATAGAAGGGCCGATAAAGGTAATTAAGGTTCATGGCTCATGTGACTGGCGATATATCTTTAGAAAGGATGCTGCCTATGAGTATGTATATCGAACGGAAGAGGATATTTTGAGAGATAATCCACTTTTTCTCGAAGGTTTGAGGAGGAAAGTGAACAGTGTGCCGCACCATATCAAAGGACTGGAGGAAAGAAATGGCTTTTGGAAGTTTCCGGCAGTCGCCATTCCTCTCCCTGGAAAAAGTGAATATATCTGTCCGCCACATCACCGCGATCTTTTAAAGAGAGAACTGGAGAAGATTGATCGCATCCTTATTCTTGGATGGAGTGCTCGTGACAGATATATCATTGACCTCATACGAAATTTAGAACAGCCGATCAACTTGACCGTAGTATCTGGGTCTTCAAATGTCATTGACGGAACATTCAGAGAATTTTCCGGTCGTCCCAACATCTCGCGTTTCCATGAAGCGATTGGGTTCAGTACCTATATGGCGAGTCCCGAATGCAAAACATTCTTTGGCACGGCTTAACCTACTTGTATTGTGACTCTCACCCGTCTTGAACTCTCTGGGTTTAAGTCGTTTGCCAAAGCGACGACTTTGGAATTTCCCTCG
The DNA here is from genome assembly GCA_964363055.1 of uncultured Candidatus Saccharibacteria bacterium. Lineage (GTDB taxonomy): Bacteria > Patescibacteriota > Minisyncoccia > Sungbacterales > HO2-52-23 > CAYIGN01. The sequence goes on along the minus strand of CAYIGN010000028.1, from coordinate 7,028 downwards.
CGAATTATTGCGATTGTGGGCCCCAACGGCTCGGGAAAATCAAATATTGCCGAAAGTATTCGCTGGGTGCTGGGCGAGCAGTCCATGAAGTCGCTGCGCGGGAAGAAAGGCGAGGATTTGATTTGGTCCGGATCCCCGATCTCTCCCGCAGGCGGGCCGCACGTCTCGCGGATGGGTAAAGCGTCGGTATCGCTTCTCTTTGACAATACGAACGGCCAGTTACCGCTTGAATTTGAGGAAGTAATTCTCGGTCGTAAAATCTTTCGCGACGGGATCAATGAGTATTCTATCAATGGCTCGACCGTGAGGTTGAAAGATGTAGTTGAATTGACGGCGCGCCTGGGTCTTGGAGAGACCAAGCATAATATCATCGGTCAGGGCGAGGTAGACCGGATTCTTTTGTCCGGTCCGCGTGAGCGCTGGGAGATGCTGGAGGAAGCGCTGGGTCTCTCGGTATATCGGCTGAAAAAAGCAGAAGCCCAGCGCAAGATAGAGGCGACCGAGCGCAATATGCAGCAGGCCGAGGTGGTTTTGCGAGAGTTAGCACCCCATCTGAAGTTTCTGCGCTCGCAAGCCAAGCGGGCCGAGGCGCGTGAGAGTATAGCTATAGAATTGAGAGGGCTTGAACATATCTATATTGCCAGGGAATCGGACGAGATTGACAAGGAAGAGGAGGCGCAGGCAGCACAGCGCCGGCCCCTTGCAGACAAACTCGTACTTCTGCAAAAAGAGATAGATCGTCTGACCAAAGAATCGGCCGCAGCTGAAAAAGAGGCGCTACCGCCGGAGGTATCCGGAGCCGAGCAGGAGCTCGCTGCGGCTGTCAAGAAAAGGCAGGAGTTGGCGCGAGAGCTTGGGCGTCTGGAAGGAAAGCTGGAAGCCGAGCGCGAAAAGCTCGGTCGGTCGGTTGAAAATATAATGGATTTGCGGGCATTCGCCGAGGAGGTCCATGTCTCTTTGGCCGAGATCCGTTCACTAATTGAGGAAGAAGATCAAGTTGATGTTCTCCGGCCGCACCTTCTGGTTTTGGTGGAAGATATCGAGCGGGCGCTGGAGAGAGTACAGGGAGGACCCATGACGGCAGCCCATGTAAAACACGGAGAGTCGCCGTTGATGAAAGAAATAGAGGCGACCATCCGGAAATTAGAGGGGGAGCTGGGCGGGGCTGAGAAGGCGATTTTGCGGGGAGAGGAGGTGCGGCGCCGGGGCTCGGAGGCGCTGCGTTCGGCGCATGAGCGGCTGCGCGCACTGGATTCAACCCTGCGGGCCAAGCGGGATGAAGAGCGGGAAATAGTCGTAGCACTGGAACGGCTGAAATTTGAAGAGAAGCAGGTTCGCGAACGCAAGGAGGCGTTCCAGCGCGAGGCGAGGGCGTTTGATTCGGAGCTTCCGCCTCCGAACTCGGAGGCGGAAGCTCCGAATGTCGCCGCGTATGGTCATATGTCGCGGCAGGAATTGCTGCGCAAAATTGAGCGCCTGCGGGCGAAGATGGAAGAAACCGGCGGAATTGATCCGGCGGTGATCAAAGAATATCAAGACACCGAGGCACGGCATGATTTTCTTGTCAAGGAGCTGGAAGATCTCAAGCAGGCGCACGCATCGCTCAAGTCGCTTATCAAAGAACTTGATTCACAGATAAAGAATGATTTCAAAAAGGGGTTTGCCAAAATCAGGGATGAATTCCACAATTATTTCCGGATCATTTTTGGCGGAGGAGCGGGGCGGCTACGGGTCTCGAATCTCGAATCACGAATTACGGAAGACGTCGCCTCCGGAGAGGAAGTCGAAAAAGAAGAAGGGATAGAAATCGAAGTGGATTTGCCGCGCAAGCGGATTCATGGGCTTACCATGCTCTCGGGCGGCGAGCGGGCCCTTACGGCGATTGCGCTTTTGTTTGCCATCACCGCGGTCAATCCCCCGCCGTTTTTGGTTTTGGACGAAACCGACGCGGCGTTGGATGAAGCCAATTCCCAGCGCTATGCCGCGATTTTGAAGGAACTTGCCAAAAAGACCCAGTTGATTTTAGTGACCCACAACCGCGAGACAATGAAGTCCGCCGGCGTTTTGTACGGAGTATCAATGGGCGATGACGGCGTCTCGCGCCTGCTGTCGCTCAAACTGGAAGAAGCGGAGGAGTATACTGCTGGATGAAGGTCAAAGGGCTTGACCTCGCAACCCCCTTTTTATACACTAAGTCCTATGTTAGTCATCCGGTTTCAGCGGGTGGGGAGGAGGAATGATCCGGCGTTTAGGATCGTGGTGACTGAGCAACGGTCCAAGCCCAAGACCAGCGGGATTGAGATGCTCGGCTCCTATCACCCCAAGACCAAAGCTGTCGTCTTGAAAAACGAGCGGATTTCGTATTGGATTTCCAAAGGAGCGAAGGTGTCGGATACGGTGCATAATCTTTTGATTTCCAAAGGAGTGATCAAGGGAAAGAAGATTGATGTGGCTAAGGCGCGGCCAACGCAGGCGCCGGCCGCAGCCGGCGCCGCAGTGAGCGCTGCCCAACCCCGAGAAGCCGCCCCGGCCCAGACCAGTTGACTTTCTCTAGAAAAGGAGTATCATTAAATATTAGGACTTACGCGTTTGGGTAAATATCACCCTTTTCTGTCATTCCCGCGAAAGCGGGAATCCAGCAGATAAGCCGTTATTTGACGCTCTGGATTCCCGATCACGCCTGTCCTCGCATAAGCGGGGATCGGGAATGACACCAAACGCGTAAGTCCTAAATATGATAAAAAGCAGAACGGGATGAATGACCGACTGCTTGGAAAGGTCGAGACAGAAGTCGGGCTTTGGGCAATCAGCATTCAGCTATCAGCAGTTTTGCAGAAAGCCGAAGGCAGAAAGCTCTAAGCAGTGATAGCATGGCACAAACGCCACAGGATCAGGAATTCCTTGACTTTATGGTGCGCGCGCTCGTGGACAAGCCCGAGGCGGTCAAAACCGATCGCAAGGTGGATGAGATGGGGGTGCTTTTGACCCTCAAGGTGGACCCCGAGGATATGGGGAAAATCATCGGCCGCAACGGCCAGACCGCCAAAGCCATCCGCTCGCTCCTGCGGGTCGTGGGCATCAAAAACAATGCCCGCGTCAACCTCAAGATTGAGGAACCGGAGGGCGGAAGAGGTCCGCGGATGTATCGCGAAAGAAGCGAAGAGCCGAGAATGAAGGACGTTGACGAAGTGGTTGACGATCTCAAACTCTAATCTCGAGTTTCGTTTGAAGATTACAAAAACCGTGCTATCATTAGCGCGGTTTTTGGTTAAGCCCGTTCTATGCATTTTGATATTATCACCATTTTTCCAAGAATTTTTGACTCATATCTCAATGAGTCCATTTTGAAGCGGGCGCGCGAAAAAAAGCTCGTGGACGTCCGCGTACACAACCTGCGCGATTTCAGCACGGATAAAAAACATAAAAAAGTGGATGACAAGCCATACGGCGGCGGGGCGGGAATGGTATTAATGGCAGAACCCATCCTGCGAGCGGTCAATGATTGCGACAAGCGACAAGCGACAAGCGACAAGCGACGGAAGATAGTTGTGCTCTCGGCCAAGGGAAAGCAGTTCGATCAGAAGATGACCTATAGTTGGTCTAAAAAATATAATAGGATTATTTTCATCACCGGCCGCTATGAAGGTATTGATGAGCGGGTAGTCAAAGCGCTCCATGCCGAAGAAATCTCCATCGGCCCGTATGTCCTCACCGACGGCGATGTCGCGGCGATAGTGATTATCTCCGCGGTCAGCCGTCTCATCCCGGGCGTCATCAAACTTGAGTCGCTTAAAGAGGAATCGCACTGGAATCTGCTCCTGAAAAAAGAAGCCGCATCAAGCGGCAAGGGGCTCGAATACCCGCACTACACCCGTCCGGAATCACTCATTTATAAAGGAAAGAAGTACCGCGTCCCGAAAGCTCTCTTGTCGGGCGACCACAAAAAGATAAGTGAGTGGAGAAAGAAGCACCGGCAATAACGGTCTGATTCGAGCGAATAAGAGAATAGTTTGCGTTGATGTTATGGCTATCTTCCCCAAAAATTTCTTCTGGGGCGCGGCGACTTCCGCCCATCAAGTAGAGGGCGGAAATCAGAATGATTGGACGGAGTGGGAGAAGGCGACGGCAAAGGGCAAGGTGCAAATGGCAAAAAGCAAAGAATGGCCAGACCACATTCTACGAGAATACCCGAATCCCCTACAGGAAGAAAATTATATTTCCGGCAGAACGTGCGATCACTACAATCGCTTTCGCGAGGACTTTGACATTGCAAAACATCTCGGCCACAATGCCCACCGATTTTCTCTGGAATGGTCGCGGATTGAGCCGGAGGAAGGGAAATTTAATGAGCGTGAGATCGAGCGCTATCGAGAAGTAATCAGGGCCTTGCGTGAGCGGGGGATTGAACCGTTTGTGACTTTGTGGCATTGGACGATTCCATTATGGCTCCGCGATAAAGGCGGAATAGAAAATAAACATTTTCCAAGATATTTTTTGAGCTACGTCGAGAAAATACTTTATGCGTTAAAAAACGATGTTCGGTTTTGGATTACGCTCAATGAGCCGGAAATTTATGCGCTCGATTCCTATATGAAAGGCGTATGGCCTCCTCAAAAAAAATCATTGATATCTTTTCTTCGGGTTGTACGAAATCTCATAAAAGCTCATCGGCTTACATATAAACAGATTCATCTGTTACAGCAAGAAGCAGAAGTTGGAATCGCAAAAAATAATATCTATTTTGAGGGAGTGATGGCTCCAATTCCTAACTTTTTATGGAATGTTTATTTTCTCAATAAAATCCATGGCGCCCAAGACTTTATCGGGCTTAATTATTATTTTCGAGGCCGCGGCTACTCCGAAAAGAGAAGTGGGGGTGTCGTAATGAGCGATATGAGTTGGCAAGTTTATCCCGAAGGGATTTACCACGTCTTAAAAGATTTAAGGAGGTATAAAAAACCAATCTACATCACTGAAAACGGCATTGCGGATGTCAGAGACGAGAAGCGGGCGCAATTCATCAAAGATCACTTGGAGTGGGTTGCAAAAGCAATACAAGAAGGAGTTGACGTGCGCGGCTATTTTTACTGGTCGCTTCTGGATAACTTTGAATGGGACAAAGGATTCTGGCCGCGGTTTGGATTGGTGGAGGTGGATTACCCCACCTTGGAACGAAAGATTAGACCCAGTGCTTACGAGTACAAAAAGATAATTGAGTCCAACATGCCTTAGGCGAACGTATCTCGTATTTCGTATACCGAATACAAGATACCACGAGATGGTTACAAAACTCAATATGAGTGCCTTACATAAAGCATTTTTAGAAGTTTTGTAACCATCTCCACATACGTTATACGTGTATATGTGGCTCCTTATTGCAACCCTCGCCCAAATTATCCTCGGCACCTCGGCGGTGTTTGATAAGGTACTGCTTCGCCGCGCGTTGTTTGACCCGTGGGTGTATACGTTTTGGACTATGGTATTGGCGCTGGCAGGTCTTCTCGTCATCCCGTTTGGAACTCTGAGGGCATCATTTTACGCGCTGGGTTTGGCGCTGGCGGCGGGGGCAATCTTCAGCATTGCGCTATGGCTATTTTTCCTTGCATTGAGCCGCGGCCAAGCATCTGTAGTTCAGCCAATCACCGTGGCATTTGCGCAAGTGTCCACGCTCCTTTTCTCTTTATTACTTCTCGGTAGCACCCTCGGCAGCGCAGCACTCATCGCATTTTTACTTCTGGCGGGAGGGGGATTACTGTTTGTAAAAATTGAATCCCGCGAGATACGGCTCATGCTCATGGCCTCAGTTGGGGCGAGCGCCGCACTCTTCGGTCTTAGCAATGTCCTGGCGAAAATGGCATTTGAGGGAAGCTCGTTTGTAGCCGGTTTCGCATGGATGAGGATAGGGGGCCTTCTTGCGGTTTTACCCCCGCTTGCGTTGCCGTCCGTACGCTCAAGAGTGGTTTCGTCTCTACGCCGCAGCGCTCCCGGGTATTGGCGGTGGTACGTGGCCAACCGGGCGTATGCGTCTCTCGGCGGCCTGCTTATCCCGCTTGCCATATTTTTGGCACACCCGGCACTGGTGGATGCAACCAGCAGTGTGAAGTTCGTGGTCACATTTGGCGCGGCATGGCTCCTTCTTTCAGAGCGATTCCGAGGAAAAGAATTTGTACTCAAGACGCTCGGATCTCTGGTCATCATCTCCGGCATGGCATTACTTCTGCTTACTCAATATGCTTCATCCATCCCGGTTGATCCCAATCGTCCCATTACTTGGGGAGTTACTTTCTCATCCAAGTTTTCCAAACAACTCGGGCTTGATTGGCAGAAAAATTTTGAGGCCATTCTTTATGAGTTACGATCTCGTAAGATTCGGTTGGTGGCTTATTGGGATGAGATTGAAAAGGAGCGCGGCGCTTACGACTTCTCAGACCTGGATTGGCAGATGCAGCGCGCAGTAGAAGCGGGAATAGAGGTTGTTCTTGCGGTGGGTATGCGCGTGCCGCGCTGGCCTGAATGCCATGTGCCCGATTGGGCAGATCGGCTGCCTGCCGCCGAGCGGGAAGAGGCGCTGCGCGCGTATCTAGAGAGGATCGTAACGCGGTTACGCGATAATCCAGCCATAAGAGCGTGGCAGGTGGAAAACGAACCGTTTCTCCGCTTTGGCCAGTGCTTAGAGCGCGGAGAGAACTTCTTGCAAAGAGAGATCGCTGTTGTCAAATCAGCTGATCCGTCGCGCCCTATTATTGTAACTGACAGCGGGGAGTTCGGATTGTGGGGCCGCGCAGTCCGAGCCGGAGATATATTCGGAACCACCATGTATCGGCGCGTATACCCGCCTTCCATCGGCCATATTGTCGGCGTAGTGGACTATCCCATTGGTCCGGCCTTTTTCCGGATGAGAGAAAAGATAGCTCGATTTCTCACTGGAGAAAAGTACAAACGGTTTATTGTCATGGAGCTGCAAGGCGAGCCGTGGGGGAAGCACGAGCTTCCGCTTCTGGCCTATCAAGAACAAATCTCCATCTTCC
>CAYIGN010000027.1:0-9813 GCA_964363055.1 uncultured Candidatus Saccharibacteria bacterium | reverse complement strand
TGGCCAAAAAATCCTCCCCGGACTTCCAGGGGCCTTTGATAAACTGCACCATCAGGACTTTTTTGCCCTCCCCCACGGCCCGCATCGCCTGACCCAAGGCCGCAGTGGTCTTCCCCTTCCCGTTGCCAGTGAAGATGTAGAGCATTAGTGAGTAATGCGGTATCTTTTTTCAAATTCAGGAGTGTAAAAAATCTCGATCATACGCGCCGGAGATCCTTCAAACTTTGTAGGCGCCTGACTTTATCCTCCCTAATCTCCTTCTCCGCGCGCTCAATACTCGCGACAAATTCGGAATTAAAAAGTCCCAAATCCGCGGCCAAACGCTCAAAACGCTCCGCGTCCAATTCCACGCTGACTTTCCGCTCCCGCCTAACCGGAGATCTAATAGTAAGAGTAAGCGCGTTCATATCCAAAATATATCACGGATTGAGGTCCCGCGCAAACATCTACCGCATGGCCTGCCCCAAAGCCGCAGTGGTTTTCCCCTTCCCGTTGCCGGTGAAGATGTAGGGCATACGCACATTAAAACAAAAATCGGCGGCGAGTACAACTCGCCGCCGATTTAAAACATTTACAGACGCCCCCTCACCAATCTCGAATGGATTCACGGCGATGAAAGATAAAGAGGCTCTATCGAGCTACTCGTTCTTCCTATACAATCATATCAGCATGAACAAAGCTCTCAAGATCTCATCCATGTTCTCCCTCAAACACCTACCCATTGAAACTGCTATCCCGTGCCTATGGATAAAGATTAAATCACAAATTGACACAGAGGTGATTTGTAAACATTTTAAAGATTTCCCGGTCTTGATTTAGGCGGCCGCGCCCCGCCCGTTTTAAAACCCTGGGAGGCCGAGCGGCCACGGCGGCCCGACTTCAGTCGGGACGAGCGAGGCCGACCCGTGATGAACAAATCCTCGGCGGGGATTCGCGAAGTTTTTCAAACGGGCGGGGCGAAGGGAACCGCATAAATCAACATCCCCCATTCGATGTACCGCACTGGATGCAGGTCTTGCACGTTCCGGTCTGGATCAGCATCCCGCCGCAGGCGCGACAGACCGAATCCGCATATACCACCCGCACCGGGCCTGATCCGGACGAACTCACCGTAATCGGAGTTGGCTGCTGAGTAGGTTGCCATTCTTTTTTATGCTGTTCCGTCATCGGCTCGGACTTTACTGTCGCAACGATCTCTTTGGATGACGCCCTGATGCCGAGTTCATCCAGATCAGCCGCTGACATAAACCGCAAGGCCAAATATCGGAAAATGTAATCAGTAATAGAAGTCGCCACTTGAATGTCTGGATTGCCTGTGTATCCGGCCGGCTCAAACCGCATATAGGAGAGGCGGCGGGTCAGGGTTTTTAGCGGCACGCCGTACTGCAGGGCAATGGAGATCGCAATCGCAAAAGCGTCGAGTAATCCCGCGAGAGTCGAGCCCTGTTTGGACATCCGCACAAAAATCTCGGCCAGGGTCCCGTCTTCATAAATGCTGTAGGTCAGGAATCCTTCATGTCCGGCAACCGCAAACTTATGGGTCTCGGAAGGCCGGGTCGCGGGCAGGTGCCGGCGCACCGGCTGCTTTGCACCACCTCTGCTCTTGCCGCCAATGGTTACCAAGGGTTGGGCCGCTTTGGATCCGTCGCGATAGACCGCAAATGCTTTAAGCCCCAATTTCCAGCCCATAATGTAGGCGTCCATAATTTCCTCGGGCGTGGTGTCGCGCGGCATATTAAAGGTCTTGGAGATTGCGCCGGAGAGAAAGGGCTGAGCCGCGGCAACCATTTTTACATGCCCCTGCCAAGCAATGGAGCGCTTGCCGTTGGCGGGCTTGACCGCGCAGTCAAAAATGGCAAGATGCTCTCCCTTGAGATCGGCGGCGCCCTCGACTGTCCCCTGCTCTTCAATGTGACGTATGATTGCCAAAACCTCATCGCCTGTATAGCCGAGCCGCCGCAAGGCATCGGGCACAGTAGTATTTACAAATTTCATCGTCCCGCCGCCGACCAAACTCTTGATTTTCACCAGCGCGAATTCTGGTTCAATCCCGGTGGTCGCGCAATCCATCATCAAACTTATAGTACCGGTCGGGGCTAGCAAAGAAATCTGGGCATTGCGCACTCCGTGCCGCTTTGAAAGCAAAACCGCTTGCTCCCACACTTTCTCGGCCGCATCAAAAATTTTGCGCTCAGCCACCAGACCCGAACGAACCCGTGCCATCGCATCCCGATGCATTTCTATGACCCTCAACTGCGGCTCTTTGTTCACCGCGTACCCGTCATACGGCCCCATTCTATGGCTGATCTCGGCCGAATAGCGGTATGCTTCGCCGGTCATAAGCGCGGTAATCGCTCCGGCAGTATGGCGGGCCCTATCCGAATCATAAGGCATGCCCCAAGCCATCAGGAGTGCTCCGAGATTGGCATACCCCAATCCCAATTGTCGGAACGCGCGCGAATTTTGGGCTATTTTTTGGGTAGGGTAGCCAGCCGCTCCGACGCTGATTTCCTGAGCGAGAATCATTACATCCACGGTATGGATGAAGTCGCGGACATTGAAAGACCCTTCTGGATCGAGATACTTCAGGACATTGATTGATGAAAGATTGCAGGAAGAATTGTCAATGCTTAAATACTCGGAGCAGGGATTTGAAGTACTGATCCGGCCGGTATTGGGGTTGGTGTGCCAGCGGTTGATGGTAGTGTCATACTGCATACCCGGATCGCCGGATTCCCAGGCGGCCTCGGCGATCTCGCGCATCAGGTCCCGAGCGCGATAGGTTTTGGCTGGTTGGCCGCTCAAGACATAGCGCGTGGTCCACTCTTCATCGTGCTCCACGGCCTGCATAAATTCGTCCGACACTCTCACTGAGTTATTGGCGTTCTGATACTGGATGGAGTTCCACGCTGTATCATTCAGATCGTACATATTGTAGCCGGATTCAATCAGCGCCCGGACCTTTTTTTCTTCCTCGGCTTTGCAGCGGATAAATTGCATTATATCCGGATGGTCAACATTGAGCACCACCATCTTAGCCGCTCTTCGGGTGGAACCGCCGGATGCAATCATCCCGGCCACCGAATCGGCTCCGCGCATAAACGCCACCGGACCGGAGGAGCGGCCGCCTGCTGATAGCGTCTCCCCGGAAGAGCGCAGAGGAGACAGGTTGACCCCCGAGCCCGAGCCGCGCTTGAAAATCATGCCCTCGGTGCGAATCCATTCCAAGATGGACTCCATGTTGTCTTGGACTGCCAAGAGAAAACACGCCGCCACTTGCGGCGGATCTTCAGTGCCCACATTGAACCACACCGGCGAATTAAACGCCGCGCGCTGGTGCAGCAATATATGAGTCAATTCATCGCTAAAAACATTTGCATCGGCTTCATTATCAAAATAGCCGAAAGCAAGTCCCCACTCGCGATACCTGGAAACCACCCGCGTAATCATCTGCCTGGCCGAGGTCTCCCGCTCCGGGGAGCCGATCCGACCGCGGAAATACTTTGAGCCGGCTATATTGGCCGCATTATCCGACCAAAAATCCGGAAACTCGAGTTCCCGCTCCTCTATGGTGCAGTTCATCCCGCTGCCGCGAACCGTAATTTTTATCTTTTTCCAGCCGACTTGATCAAACGGATGCGTCCCTTCTTTGGTAAAGACGCGTTTTAGCGTGATTTTTTTGATGCGGCCGTTGGGACGGGCCGCAAGCGCCGGCATTACCGGCAGCGGTGAAGCGGTCTTATGCATAGGAGCCATACGACATAGAGACAAAAACTCTCTTTCGCCATTGAATTCTGATGTGACGAAAGAGAATGCTTGAATCAAAAGAGTCAACAAGTAATATCCATTTCCATTTTACCCCTGCCCCACCCCTTGTCAAAACTTTCCTGTGGATAAAGACGAAGTTATTGACAATCAGCATTAGATATGCTGCTGAATTGAGGATCGGGAATGACAACCTAAAGGCATTATTTGTAAGAATCCCTAGCGTTGTTTACGCTTTTCCTATAAGGATGTCATACCCGCGAAACTTGTCCCCCGATCGGAGTCGAGGGCAGGCTCTCGTGAAAACGGGGAGCGGGTATCCAGAAAAACAAGCACGAGAGCCAAGAATGGCTTCCTGGATTCCCGCTGGAGTTTACCCTCGACCGCGATCGGGGGCGGGAATGACATAATGGAGTGTAAACAACGCTCTAAAATCTTACACATTATTCATCAAATTCTAAATGAAGACATTGACAAATATCTACAGATTTGCTATGTTTTTCATCAGTACCTGTCAATATTGCGAACGAAGTTAAGCTCCGCAATTCATTTTCGGCCCGCCATAGCAATAGGAGGGATCAAGATGGAAGTTTTTAGCGTGCAGGTAATGAATGTTAGCCCCCAAGCAGCGTTACGACAAAAACTCAAAAAACTTGGGGATATCGAAGTTAAGTATGTGGTCCAATCTCATGAGGTGGTTGAAGAGTATTCTCTCAACCAAAAAGGCGCTCCCTCCTCGGTACAAAAACATCCACAAATTATTACAACGGTGACGGTCTTTTTTGAGAGGAAATGACCGGGACGACTGCCGCGATAAAACGGCAGTGATCGGACTGCGATTCTATCCAGATTAAGAGATCGGCCGCCGCCCAGTGCCCTCTTTGCCTGCGGCGGCTTTTTAACTTCCGTATATCGCAGCGGATAAACCCGCTGCTTTTGTGCGGGATTTTAAGAAGGATGCAGGATAATCAATATATCCATTCAGGACTTCAAGAATCCGATCGCGATCGGATCGTATTTTTTGAGATACCTTGTTGTGCGTCGTCCAATAACTGATTCGTATTTTTCCGAGGGGAGACCGCTGATGAGCTGCTGCGGGCGCATGGCGTAGATATCGCCCGCGGCAAGCACGGTCCCCGCCGAAAGATCGCGGCTGGCAACCAGTGACTTACGGAACAGGCCGCGGAATGGGATCTCGCCTTCCTGCAGGAATTTATCCTCACGCCCCATATACTTTTGCATCTTTTGGTCACCTAAAACGCTCGAGCGTTTTAGGTGACTGTTTTCCATCTCGCGGATTCCGGCGACCATCTTCCGGAATTCCTCCGGGGTCATTGATACTTTGTGATCCGGGCCCCAGAGGGCGCGATCAGTGGTGAAGTGTTGCTCCACGACTCGCGCTCCAAGCGCCACCGCAGCGACTGCGGGCTCAACCCATGGAGAATTCTGGGAAAAGCCGATGCTTATCCCCGGATAGCGCTTTTGGAAAAACTTTATGGTGAGTAAGTTTGAGTCCTCGGCTGGATACGGATAGCGCGAAATCGCGTGCATCAGAATGAAACCGGCGTCTTTCCGGCGCAGAAAATCAATGCACTGATCAAGTTCTTCCAGAGTGGACATACCGCCGGGGATCATAATCTCTTTACCGCTGTTGGCCATAAACTCCAACATCGGAAAATCAAGAATGTCCGAGGAGGCAACTTTCCACCAGGGCACCCCTACTTTCTCCAGCTTCATTGCCGCCCCGCGCGACATCGGAGTAGAGAAAAAAATGATCCCAATCTCGTCGCAGTATGCTTTAAGCGGATGCCAGAATTTATTGAGCGGCGTAGCGCGCTCGTTGCGGCTCACCCACTGATACCGGCTCTTGCCCTTGAAATGGGGAGAGTCAAAATCAATATTCAAAACCTCATCCTCCGCGTTGTGGGTCTGAAACTTTACTGCGTCCGCACCAACCTCTTTTGACAATCGCGCAAGGGCATTGGCATTCTCCAAGTATTCGGAAACCGGCCGATCCTCTTCGGTCTGAATGAAATTCTTGCCGACCTCGGCGACAATCAAGACGCTTTGCCGGATTCGTTCGTCCAAAGTCATATACTTTTTGCGGAACGGCGTTGAAGCGCTGCCTCAGCTCGCGCCCAATCCTCCGCATTGTCAATGTTAATGCTATCCTCTTCTCTCATCACATAGGCCGCGACGTGATCACCATAAAAGCTCGGTCCCTCCGACTGAAACAGAAGTGCGGTCATGAAAATGTAGATCGCGCCGTTGTTCGTATAAGCCGGCGGCAGTTCCTGGCGGCGCGGAATACGGCGCGCGAGCGGCTCTCCAGATACGAACAGCGACGCCAGATCATCAGCGCTGACGCGCACTGCCCACAACGGGTGGTGATGTCCAGGAATCGGAGAAACGCTTAAGACCGAATCCGCACTTCGATTCTGCAGAAGGGCATACGCTTCACGGATGTGCTCCGGCCTGCGCAATGGTGCGGTCGGCTGCAGAATTGCAACGTAGTCCGGCTCATACCCCTCATGCTCGCGCATCCAGGCGACAGCATGCTGCACGACCGGAAGATGCGGCGTATCATCCCGAGCCAATTCCTGCGGCCGCATAAACGGCACCTCTACTCCGTGCTCCCGCGCGACTGCGGCAATCTTTTCATCATCGGTGGAAAGAATCAGCCGGTCAAAAACATCTGACTGCCGGGCGGCCTCGATGGTATACGCGATCAAGGGCTTGCCGCACAGGGCCTTGATATTTTTTCCGGGAATGCCCTTGGACCCGCCGCGGGCAGTGATAATCCCTAAAATTTTTTGATCCGATTTATGCATAGTGAATGCCTGAAAAGGCATATTTCATTTTTGCGCCCGCACCATAAAATAAAGAGTCAAATCCCGGCCGTAACCGTTGTCCAGCCGATCAAGCCAGAATGAAAGCGGTTCTGCGACCCGCGTATGCACGAAATCAAAAAATCGCGCAATGGGTCTTGGCAGATTGAGTTCCCTCTGGAAGAAATAAAGATACGATACCAGTGTCACAATCCCGCCGTTGGTATGCGTGAGCATCACCTCCGAAAACCCGGCTTTGCGGAAGAGATGCTCGAGCGCATACTCGGTGTAGCGAAAATAGTCATGAGGTTTCTGATGCTGGCGGCGCACCAAGGGAGCTATCACAAACGCTTCCCCACCCGGCTTGAGCACCCGGTAGAATTCCCTGACCACGTCCTCCGGTTCCGAAATGTGCTCCATAATGACCTTGGTCGTAACCACGAGGTCAAAATGGCTGTCGCCATACGGGAGTTTATGTTTCTCCGGCAAAGGACTCCCGTCAACCCGAAACGCGTCTTCCCAGAAATCCATTGCCTCGTACTCGCATTCATTGAAAAACCGCTCGCGATACACCTCTTCGCGGCTGCCCGAAAAATCCGGAGACGAATAGATATTGAGCACCCGTTTGCCCGGCCGCGCCAACTCATGCGCCTGATACATCAAATCAAAGATGCTGCGAAAAACCGGACTGGCTTTCCGCGCCTTGGGAATGCGCGTAAAAAATTCGTGTTCAAGCAGTGCGCGATCGTTCCTTGGCATACGCTTTTTATGATTATATAACGGCTTCCACCCGCTCATAAAACCGCTTCTGCACGACCAAAGGGATTTTCTCCAAAATTTCAACGATCCGTTTGGAGGTTTTGGGCTTATAATAAATATCTGAGCGGGGATATGGCCCGTGTCCGAGCTGCGCTTTTACGGCGCCGGCGATCTCTTTTTTTTCGTGGGGAACTTCAAGCACATTGGGTCCCCGAAGCCGATCGGCTTGTCTGGTTCCGATGGTGACCGAGGGAATCCCCAAGAATGAACATTCTTTGATGCCGGCCGAGGAGTTTCCTATGACGCAGGAGGCGCGTCTCAAAAGAGCGATGAAGTCCTCGGGAAGGAGATCAGTCACAAACTTAATCCGATTATTTTTGAGTTTACCGAGTTCCCGCCAGACCCGGATGGCTTTGGCCATTTCATTCGTTCCGGCATCGATATTCGGCCAAAACCAGACCGCTTGCACCCCAAGCCCATCCACCGCTTCAAGTAGTGCTTCTATGTGCTTGCGGTTGTCCGGCTCGGTGGTGACCGGGTGCTGGATCACCACCACAAACGGCTTTCTAAAATCTATGTCCTTTCCGGTCCCGATCCGGCGCATAAACCCTTCATCAAGTTTCTTTCGGACCGAGGCCGCAAACTCAACGTCCGGTGAACCGACATCAAACACCATCTCCGGATTCTCGCCCATTTGTATAACCCGTTTCCGCGCGGCCTCATTCGTAACAAAATGGACGTGTGCCAGCTTGGTGATCGCGTGCCGCACGCTCTCATCAATCGTCCCCGAGACATCGCCCCCCTCAAGATGGACTATGGTTTTGTTTAAGTATGCCGCAACCATTGCAATCGCGAGCTGCTCAAAACGGTCGGCTCTCACCAATACCATATCCGGATTCAGACGCTGGATGGTATTGGAAAGCTCAAGCGCGGTGAGACCAGCGCTTTTGGCCATGCTGACATGGTTGCCGCCGTCAATGACGTTATACAAAGTATCCTTGATCGCAAAACCGGCCCGGGTGATCGCGGGGGAAAATTGCTCTGCATATTTTTCCACCAGCACCGATCCTGCCAGGACCAGCTGCAACTCAAACCGCGGGTGATCTCTTAAGAGATCCAACAGCAACTTCTGACGGGCATAATGGATTTTGCTGGTGATGGGAAAAAGAATCTTTCGTTTGCGCATAAACACTCTCATTTGTAACCGTTGCTTTCCAAATCCGCAAGTTGAATCTGCTGATCCGCGGGTATATCGCGGACGGCTTTTTTGCCCACGACCTGCCCCGTCATCCCCGGTTCCAGTCCCCCTTTGGCCGGCCGCTTGAAAGCGATCATTGTTTCATCCAACACCGCTCCTGCAGGGATATGGCGGCGCGCGACAATCGCCTGTCCGGCCCAGTCGCGGCTTTTGCGAAGAAACGCCATACGCTCGGCTTCAGGAACATCGCGCATTGCTTTTTCAAGATCGCGGATTTCTTTTACGAGTGCCGCGAACTCATCCGGCAGGAGAGCGCCGGGATTATCCAGCGAGCGCGGATCGCTTTTATCAAATGTAAGATGCTTCTCAACTGCAACCGCGCCCTGCGCCACTGCGGCAAGTACGATATGCCGTCCCGCGCTGTGATCCGAAATTCCAACCGGCACTTGCAGCAACTCGCGCAACCGCGCAATCCTTGGAAGCCCGATCATCTCGTACGGCACCGGGTAGGAAGTCAGGCAGTGGAGCACTATGATTCCTGTTGCTCCCGCATCCTGCAGGGTTTTTATTGCTTGCACTGCTTCATCATCCGACTGCAGACCGAATGAAATAATTACGGGCTTGCCGCGCTTGCCGACTTTTTTCAAAAAATGAAAATTATGCGATTCTCCCGAGCCGATTTTGAATGCCGCGACATTCAACTCTTTATCCAGTATGTCCAGTCCCCACTCGTCATGCGGCGTTGCAAACCACAGAATCCCCTTTTCTGCCGCGTATGCCTGCAATCCCCGCAATTGGTCTCCAGAAAATTCCTTATACTTTATCCGTTCAAACCAATCATATCCCAATTCCGGCTCAAGCCGCTTTGCAACTTTGCGCGAAATCAAATCCTCGGTTTTCCACGCCTGAAATTTTATAACATCCGCGCCTGCTGCAACCGCCGCATCAATCTGCTTTTTGGCAAGCTCAATCTCCCCGTAATTCGTGAGTCCCCCTTCACAGATGACAAATACCGGCTCACCAGGACCTATTCTTTTGTCTCCAAAAGCTATCGGCTGCATAAGGTTACTATTAAAACCCTTGCGGAACAAAGAATGTTATGCGAAAGAAAAAAGCCGCTGCGCCCGAAAGCGCAGCGGCAGCTTGCTATCAGCATACTAGAACCCATCTCAAAAATGCATTTGGGCTGCACCGGCCCGACGCTGAGAGGGTCGGGGGTGGACGCGGACTTGCGGAAGGACGAGCCCTACGCGGCCTATTCTG
>CAYIGN010000026.1:0-10186 GCA_964363055.1 uncultured Candidatus Saccharibacteria bacterium | reverse complement strand
GATGAGCAGAAATCCGCCGATTGCAGCCCAAATGCATTTTTGAGATGGGTTCTAGAAGATATGTGATACAGAATGTACACTTAGATTTCAAAAACAAGAAGATTTTGGTTATGGGCCTGGGTCTCTCTGGCGGGGGAGTGGGGACAGCCGAGTTTTTGCAGAAACACGGCGCCAAGGTAACGGTCACGGATCTCCGCACGCCAAAAGATCTTGCGCCGTCGCTCAAGGCGCTCGCCAAATACCAAGGCATAAGATATGTGCTCGGCCGCCACAGGAAAGATGATTTTCGCAGTGCGGATCTTGTAATAAAAAATCCAGGCGTGCGGCGGGACAATCCGTATCTAAAAGCCGCGCAGCAATACGGCGTTCCTGTCACCAGTGATCTGGGTATCTTTTTTGATCTCTGTCCGGGCAGGATCATCGGGATCACCGGCACCCGCGGCAAATCTACGGCAACCTATCTCCTGTGGCAGATGCTCAAGACCAAATTTCCGCGCACGCACTATGGCGGCAATATCCGGCGCTCGGTGCTGTCCGTTCTGCCCAAGATCAAAAAAGGCGATCCGGTGGTGCTGGAGCTGTCAAGCTTCCAGCTGATGGATTTGGACGCGGAGGACAAAAGCCCGTCGGTTGCGATTATCACCAATATCATGCCCGATCACCTGAACTGGCACATCAGCATGCGCGAATACCGCGACTCCAAGACCGCCATTTTCCGGCACCAGCGTTCGCAAAAACATTCCGACATTGTGCACAATGTCGGAATGTCCGGGGGCACCCAGAACAGGGAAGATTTGGTGATTATCCCCGCGGGAGATCAGGTATTGGAGAAGATGGTTCGCGGCGCGCACTCGCGCCTGATCCGCGCAGCTCTCGCCCCCGATATGCAGAAGGTCGTTGATAAGAATCTTGGGGTGCATTATCGCGCATCCGCGGCCCTGGCGGCCGAGGCCGCCAGGGCCCTGGGTGTGCCGCATGCGGCAATCATACGCACTCTCTCCAGATTTCACGGCTTGCCCGGCCGGCAGGAGGAGGTCGCCGTGCACGGAGGAGTTCACTTTATCAATGACACCACAGCGACCATTCCAGAAGCGGCAGTAGCGGCAGTGAGGCGATTCCGCGAGAAAGCCGGCAGACATCGCCTGATTCTAATCACCGGCGGTCAGGACAAGAAACTGGATTTCAGCCGGATGGATGAGGCGGTCCGCAAATCGGTTGACGCGCTGGTGCTGCTCCCGGGTACCGCCACCGAAAAATTGGCTCAAATCCTAGCCCAATCCCGTAGAGTACTTAGTACTCTACGTAAGGTAAAGTCAATGCGAGAAGGGGTCAGAAGAGCTTGGCAATCAGCAGAGAAAGGCGATTATATTCTCCTCTCGCCGGGCGCGGCCAGTTTCGGATTGTTTTTGAACGAGTTTGATAGGGGACAGCAATTCGTTGACGCAGTCCGCAGATTGAAAACCCTAAACCCCGTAATACAACTTCGGCTGTCCCGCCAGAGGCGGGACAGAAAAACGGATATTGCCGAAGTTGATATACGGGGTAAACCCTAAACTCTGAGTACTTTATACTAAATACTATCAATGATTCACACCATTGACCGCTCGCTACTCTATGCAACCATTGCCCTGTTTGTGGGGGGCCTTTTGATCCTCATCTCGGCGTCAATGGTGGTTGCCCACAATAATCTCGGTTCTGCCACTGCCTATGGGCTGCGTCAACTCCTGTATGGAGGCGGGGCCGGACTGGTGGGGCTTTTAATAACATCGCGAGTGCCATACCGCAGATGGCGCGTGTTATCGCTGCCGTTACTCCTAATCACGTTTGGGCTGCTTGCTTTGGTTTTTGTGCCGCAGCTTAGCATATCGGTTGGGGGCGCCACTCGCTGGCTGAAAATAGGCCCAATTAGTTTCCAGCCCTCGGAACTGCTCAAGCCGGTCTTTATCATGTACCTTGCCAGCTGGCTGGATGCGCGGCGAAGAGAAGTTGCCAGCGTCTCCTATGGGATGATCCCATTCGCGCTTATGATGAGCGTGATCGGTGTCTTCCTGGCGATGCAGCCGGATTTGGGGACGTTATTTGTGATCGTCATCACGGCCGGACTCCTCTATTTCCTGGGGGGCGGCAAGACCTCGCAGGTCATCACCCTGTTTCTACTTGGCGCGACTGCCTTCTACCTGCTTATCCAAATTGCACCGTATCGGCTGGCGCGGATCATGGTATTCCTTAATCCGAGCTTGGATCCGCAGGGAGCCGGCTACCAGATCACTCAAGCGGCGATTGCAATCGGTTCGGGCGGCTTCTGGGGACTTGGTTTTGGCAGGGGAGTACAGAAATATCAATATCTCCCTGAGCCGATGGGCGACTCTATCTTTGCTGTCTTGGGTGAAGAGATGGGATTTGTGGGCGTGATAGCGCTGATTGGACTTTTCTCATTTTTCTTTCTGTCGGCACTCCGGGTTGCCAAACGCGCCCCGGATGTATTTGGGCGGCTCTTGGCGTCAGGCATCTCAATTGGTATTATGACTCAAGCATTCGTGAATATGGCTGCGATCTCCGGTCTCCTGCCTTTGACCGGCATACCGCTTCCATTCGTGAGTTACGGCGGTACGTCGCTGGCCGTGACATTGGCGAGCGTGGGGATATTGATGAATATATCAAGGCATACGTAAACGATGACGATGACGATGACGATGACAACTTGTATATGTCATAGTCATAGTCATAGTCATAGTCATGTGTGAGGATTCTATTCACAGGCGGCGGTACGGGTGGGCATTTCTTCCCGATTCTGGCAACCATTCGGGAGCTGAAGCGCGTTGCCGAGGATGAGCGGATCGTGGACTTGGAGTTGTATTATATGGGGCCGGATGATTTTGGGATGGATCTTCTAAGAGAAGAAGGAGCGGTGGTGATCAAAATTCGCAGCGGAAAATGGCGGCGCTACGGTTCCCGCGAGAACATACTGGATCTTTTACGTCTGACGCTGGGCATTTTCCAAGCATTGTGGAATATGTGGCTGCTGATGCCGGATGTGGCTTTTTCCAAGGGGGGCTATGGCGCGCTGCCGGCGGTCCTGGGCGCGATCATATTCAGGATTCCGCTGATCATCCATGAGTCCGACTCCATACCCGGCAGAGTCAATCATTTCTCTGCGCGCTTTGCGAGCCGCATCGGGATTGCTTTCCCTGGGGCGGCCGGCTACTTTGCCGCGGAAAAAACAGCGCTAGTCGGGATCCCGATCCGTCGCCATCTTCTGGGCGGAAATAGGGATGAGGCGCGCGAGAACTTCAACATCTTTACCACCCAGCCGGTCATAGGTATCATCGGCGCTTCACAAGGCGCGGAGAAACTCAATGCCGCGGCATTGGGGGTTCTCAGAGAGCTAACGGATGAATATGAAATTATCCATCAAACCGGCCAGAATAATTTTGCCGATGTGGAAGGCGAAGCAAAAGTGATTCTGGAGTTCGCCCGCAAAGAGCGCTACCACCCGGTCGGATTTCTCGACGAGTCAGGCATGCGTGATTTCTATGCGGTCTGCGATCTCGTTGTCTCGCGCGCCGGCGCATCTTCCATCCTGGAGATGGCGGCGTTGGGCAAATGCTCCATTCTTGTTCCGCTCTCGCACGCCGCCCAGAATCATCAGTGGGAGAATGCGTATGAATATGCGGCCGAAGGGGCGGCAGTAATCATTGAGGAAGTGAATTTGACGCCGCATGTGCTTTTTGCCGAGATCAAAAAACTGATTGATAATCCGGAGCGGATGCGCCAAATCGCGGAGGCAGCCAAAAAATTCGCCCGCCCGGATTCGGCCCAAGTGATCGCCAAGGAGATTCTGAAATTGGGGGTGCATTAGACCGAACTCGAGAAATCTGAATATATCCGAATGACCCGAACCATAAAATATTTGCGCCCTCCCAACACGATGGTCAGGAGGGCGACTGGTCTCGGGAGATACAGGGTTATAGTTGCTTGATCAACTTGGAAAAATCCGTTTCCATTTTCAATTCTTGAAGCGCCCGCGCAATGAGGTTGCGGACGAATCCTCCATCTACATCATCGCGAAAAGTTGCGAGCACGGCTTGAAGGAGCCACTTTCGACAATCCGTAAATCGGTTGTAAGGAGAGACGGTCTTTCCGAGCTCATTAACCATCCGTAATAATTCCAGCGCCTGATCGGCTGTTTCCATCCTTGCGACAAACGCCTCGAACTCTTTTGGTGCGTCCATGGATCCTCCTTTTCAAAAACTGCTCCGCATTCTCCCGAGACAAGAGATTATATAGCATATATTAAAGAGAATGTCAACTATCCGCGTCCGTATAGCTCCCAGCCCCACAGGGTTCCTGCATATCGGTACTGCCCGTACCGCGCTTTTTAATTATTTGTTCGCCAAGCAGCAAGGCGGTCAATTTATCATCCGAATTGAGGATACAGACATAGAGCGCTCCAAGCCCGAATACGAAAAGAACATTTTTGAGGGGCTGCGCTGGCTGGGCATTGATGCGGACGAGAGTCCAGAAGTCGGCGGTCCATTCGGCCCATACCGCCAGAGCGAGCGCATTGGGATCTATAGAAAATATATCGAGCAGTTGCTCGCCGAGAGCGAGGCCTTTTATTGTTTCCACTCCGAGAAAGAATTGGAGGATGAAAAAAATAATTTACTGGCGGCAAAACGGCCGCCGCTGCACCTGTGCGAGTATAGGACTATGGATCCGGTCGAAGCCGCTACGCTAAAAGACGTCAAGTCGGACTACATCATCCGTTTCAAGACCCCGGCCGGAAGAAAAATCGGATTCGCCGACCTCATCCGCGGAGAACTTTCGTTTGACTCGGACCTCCTCGGCGATTTTTCGATTGCCAAGCGTCCGGATATACCTCTTTACAATTTTGCGGTCGTAGCGGACGACTACGAAATGCGGATCTCGCATGTGATCCGCGGGGAAGACCATATTGCCAACACTCCCAAGCAGATACTCTTGGCAGAGGCGCTGGGATTTACGCAGCCGGTCTGGGCGCATCTACCGCTTATATTGGGACCGGACCGGTCCAAGCTCTCCAAGCGCCACGGCGCAACCTCGGTTGACGAATATCGCGAGCAAGGGTATCTGCCCGAGGCATTGGTCAACTTTATGGCGCTTCTTGGATGGAATCCGGGAGGCGAGCGCGAGATCTTCTCCAAAGAAGAACTCATCCGCGAATTCTCACTGGAGAAAGTCCAGAAATCCGGTGCGGTGTTTGACGTAAAGAAATTGGATTGGATAAATGGGGAGTATATCCGCAGACTTCCGCCGGAAGAATTGCTTAAACGGGCAAATACATTCTTACCATCCAACTATACCCTATATCCTATACCCTATACTCTTCACGTGCTCGTGCTCGAGCAGCCGCGGCTGCATAAACTCTCCGAGATAGGGGAGAGGACAGATTATTTTTTCAGGCCGCCGGAGTACGACAAAGAGTTACTTCGTTGGAAAGACATGTCGGATGAAGATATATCCGTATCATTGAAACGGTCTGAAAAAATAGTATCAGGTATCGAGTATCCCCGGCCCCTGGCCGGGCAGACGGGCAGGCAAGTATCGAGGGATGAGATCAAAAAAGTTTTTTTTAACGAAATAGGGGAGGGGGATAAGGGCGCGATCTTGTGGCCGCTGCGCGCCGTCCTTACGGGCAAGGGGGCCTCGCCCGGGCCATTTGAAATAATGGAGATTTTGGGAGTTGAAGAGTCGCTCGCGCGAATTCGCGCCGCGAAGAAAAAGCTAATGTGAAGCCGATAAGCCGCACCATGCCTAAAATATCCCAACCCCGCCGCAAGCGGGGTTGGGGTAGTGTACTGATGATCCTTGTGGTTCTGGCGACCGCGGCTTTGGCGAGCGCAGCCGTCGCGAATGCCGAGACCCTTGAGGAACTGAAGCGCGAGATTGAAGAGCGCCATAGCGAAATCCGCCGCCTTGAAGAAGACGCCAAAAAATTCCGTGAGGAGATTGCGGCACGGCAGCAGCAGGCCAAAACCTTGAGCGGGGAACTGGCGCGGATTGACCGGACAATTGCCGCCTTCCGTAAAGACATCGCCGTCACAGAGATTAAGGTCTCAAAAAAGGAGCTTGAAATCGGAGCGCTTGCAGTTGAGATTCGCGAGAAGCGCGCCACAATAGAAAAGCTTCAGGCGGGGCTTGGAGCGGTAGTGCGCGCGCTTGCCCAGAGGGACGGAGAGACGATGCTGGCGGTAATGGTCAAGCATCAGCGCCTTTCAGATTTCCTCCGCGAATTCGATCAATTCGAAATGCTGCAGGATCGAGCTCTTGATTCGATTACCGAATTGCGTGAGCTTCGCGAGGAGCTGGAGGATAAAAAAGGAGAAGCGGAGAAAAAGAAGACGGAATTTGAAGATCTGGAAGTGGAGCTGCGGCAGCGCAGAAGTATTCAGGAAGAGGAGAAACGCGCGCGGGGGGAGCTCTTGGCTACGACTAAAAATCAGGAAAAAAAATATCAAGAGCTGCTGCGAGAGCGCGAGGCGCGTCGGGCCGCGCTTGAGGAAGAGATCCGTGAGATTGAAGGGAAAATACGGGTGACTATTGATCCCTCGCTCCTGCCTTCAAAGGGCAGGGGAGTGCTTGGGTTTCCCCTCCCGAATATGGTTCTTGCCGGATGCCGAACGAACAACAAGGCAGACCCTAATACAAACTGTATCACCCAATATTTTGGCTACACCTCATTTGCTGCTATTGGCGGCTACAACGGCAAGGGACACAACGGCGCCGATTTCCGGGCAGAAGTCGCGACGCAGGTTTTTGCCGCCGATGACGGCGTGGTGACCGCGGTAGGCGATACGGACATCGGCTGCCGCCGCGTCTCCTATGGAAAATGGATCCTTATTCGGCATACGAACAACCTCTCAACTCTCTATGCCCACCTCTCGGCAATCGGCGTCTCAGCCGGCCAAGAGATTACTCGCGGAAAGCGGATCGGCTACTCGGGGATATCCGGCTATGCCACAGGACCTCATCTGCACTTTTCGGTCTTCGCCACCCAGGCGGTGCGGGTGGAAAATATCCGCTCGCGGGTGTGCGGTACGACCATGACCGTCCCGATCGCCGCGATCAATGGGTATCTGAATCCGCTTGATTATTTATAGAAACCCTGTTCAAGCGATTTTACCTCCGAGGTAAGCCAAAAGGCGCCATGAGTCATCACGACCCGGGCGCCTATTCATTTCTTCAACGGATGGAATTGCCGGTGCGTTCTTTCTGCATACTTGTCGGAAGCATGTACATAACGGGTGGTGGTATGCAGCGACTCGTGGCCTAATAAAATCTGGATGGCGGCGGGATTGGCCCCTTGTTCCGCCAAGTACGTAGCAAAGCCGTGGCGGAGCGAATGAGCCGATGTGGGGACGTTGATGCCCAAAGACATGCGGTACTGCTTTATCTTCATTTGGAGATAATTGGGAGAGATGCGGGCATCGGTTTTATGCATGTTGCGGCCGCTGTAAGGTATAAAAAGCGCGGGTTTGTCGTCGCTCCGCATGGTGAGATAGTTGCGTATATGGCCCTTCGCTCGGTCGGTAAGATAGACAAAGCGCTCTTTCCTGCCTTTGCCGCGGATAAAAATCCGTCCGGTTTTGTCAATCTGGTCACGATTGAGGGAGACGAGTTCGGAAATCCGCATACCAGTGGAGAAGAGGGTCTCCAGCATCGCGCGGTTGCGCAGGACGATTTCCCGTTTTTTTTCAAAATCAGCAGGGGATTCAATCAAGCGCACCAGGGCCTCAAATTCTGCTACGCGCGAGTGCGGCCGCGGCATTTTGGTCAGTTTTATTGCCTCCGGCGCGATAGGCGCATCGTAATCCATATCAATCATATACTTCAGGTATCGCCGTAAACTGGACAGCATCCGGTTGATGGATCCGGCGCTAAGGCGGGGGACACTCTTTTTTTCCACACCCTTTGGAGTTTTACGATCGCGAGAGATTAGGTATGCTTTGTAGAGTTCAATTGTCCGCTTGGTGATTTCGGAAAATGAAATTCCCAGATCACGAGCAAGGAAGTGTCGGAATACCTCAAGATCCCGCTCGTAATTATAAATCGTCTCTGGAGAGTAATTGTTGGTTTTGATGCTCAACAGAAAATCGTCTTGGTAGGGGAGCATAGTATATCCTATATCTTATTTTAGCTAATGCTTGATTGAGTCATAGGGATATTATACTCAATTCTCTCATAACAACGGTATGTCGGTCAATCCTAACTTATCCACACTCCCCTTTTTGAAAAAGCCACCCTACTTTGGCGGGTGGCTGTATACAGGATTGTATTATACATATTGTATTATGCATAATGTACGCGCTTATTCACCGCTCAATTCCCATTTAGTCCCCTTCGAGGTGAATTCTTTTCGTAGGTATCCAATTCGGCAATAGAATATAGATACGTACAGGAACTATGGGGCGAGACGTCAACGAAACTTTCGCGCAAGCCGTGAGAAGAGCCCTATCAACACAAAGAATACATAGAGGATGAGGGTGATGATGATTATCAACGCGGCGATTACTGTCACGCCCAAGGACATCATCTTTTCGGAGTTGACTATTCTGCTCAGACGATAAAAGTACTTCCTTGCTTTGATAAATAGGGCCTGCGTCATCCACGAACCGAGCCGGCGGATGCCTCGCAAAATCCGCTTCCACACTGGCCTTACTCCTTCTATTTGCTTGCCATTGAAGGATGTGAAGGGCTATACTTATCTCAACGATACTATGCGTACCTCCTATTCGGCAATAGACACCTATCTGCAATGCCCGCAGAAGTACAAATTCCAGGAAGTTGATCGGATTCGCGGCCCCAAAAGCAAAGAGGCGATTTTCGGATCGCTTGTCCACCAGACGCTCAAATTTATGTTTGAGCGTAATCCCCTCTACCCTACCCTGGATGAAGTAGTTGCTTACTTCCGCGAGCACTGGCCGGGGCGCGATACGTTTCTGGCCGAGGTGAAAAATGATCCGCTCAAACGCGCCTGGACCGAAGAGGAGGAGAAAATCATCTTTGAAGACGGCATCAAGATGCTCAAGCGTTTCTACGAAAAGAATGCGCCGTGGAATTATACGGTGGTTGACTTGGAGTCGCGTTTCGAGGTAGCGCTCGCCGATGAAAAGATCGGAGAAACTCACATCCTGGCTGGTATCATTGACCGGATTGATAAATTGCCGGATGACACCTATGAGATCATTGACTATAAGACCTCCAAGCGTATGCCCTCGCAGGATGCGGTGCACCGCGACCGGCAGCTGGCGCTTTACTCTCTGGGTTTACAGAAGCGCTGGCCGCATCTTGGGGCCGACGATATCAAATTGAGTTTGTATTTCATCAAGCACGGTCAGAAATTGAGTACGAAAGCGACTCAAGAATCCACTGCCGTCACCACCAACGGACTTCTTGAGACGATCGGCGAGATTCAAAATCGCCTGCAGGACCACAAACCGTTTGAGCCAATGCCCTCAATTCTCTGCAACTGGTGCGAGTACCGGCCGCTGTGCCCGGCCTGGAAGCACTTGTATAGGAATCAGGAATCAGGAATCAGGAATCAGGTTGAAGCGAATGGGGCGATCAACGAATATCTACGCCTGAAAAAGGGGAAGCAGAAGGCAGAGGCGCGGCTTGACGAGCTTGAGCAGCAGATCCGGACGTATATGGAGCGGGAAGGTTTGACGCGGGTATTTGGCGACGAAGGGTATTTGTCCAAAAAGACCCAGCAGCGGTATGAATATGATTATGAGAAGATAAAAGCCCTCCTCTCTCCTCTTGGAAAATGGGAGGAGATTTTGAGCGCCGATGCGACGAAGCTTAGAAAAATTTTGTATGAGGTGCCGGAAAACATTCGTCGTGCGGTTGAAGAGCTGCGTACAGTGGCAAAAGAGTATACGGTATTGACGGCTTCGCTGAAACCGGTCAAAGCGCCCGAAGACGCGACAGCCGACTCCCCTGCTCCGCAGGAGGTTTGAAAATTTTCAGATGGAATTTTTTCATTTCAACATCCATTCCGATCGGAATGGATGTTGAAATGATTTTATTAGAGGGTGTGTAGAACCCATCTCAAAAATGCATTTGGGCTGCAATCGGCGGATTTCTGCAAAGCCGCCTTCTCGGGGCTCTGCGTATCTCTGATACCGTATCGCCCCTGTCAAGACGC
>CAYIGN010000025.1:0-10251 GCA_964363055.1 uncultured Candidatus Saccharibacteria bacterium | reverse complement strand
GAGCGACGAAATCCGCACGATTTCGCCTTCAAAGCCATTTTTGAGATGGGTTCTATAATTATGACAGCGACAAACAAGATAGGTATAGAATTATGACAATGATTATGACAATGACAAAGGAAAGAATGTCATTGTTATCGTCGTTGTCATCGTCATCGTGGCAGAACCATTAGGCCGAGGGCTTGAATCACTGATTCCTGATAAAAAGCCGGAAGAAATTCCGGGGACTCGGGCTGCTGAAATTGCGGCCATCGAGGCCAGTGAGGCCGCACCACTGCCGACCGGCACCACCAGCACCTCGCCGCGGCGCCGCTATGAAGACCATTTTCAGCCCAAGCGCGACGAATCGGTCTTTTGGATTGAGCTTGATAAGATTGACCCCAATCCATATCAGCCGCGGCGCGAATTCAACGAAGAGACAATGCGCGAACTCGCCCTTTCCATCCGCGAGCACGGGGTACTGCAGCCAATTCTGGTTACTAAGCGCGAGATCGAGACCCCGACTGGTCTATCGGTCCGGTATCAGTTGATTGCGGGCGAGCGGCGCTGGCGTGCTGCGCGCATGTCCGGACTCTCCCAGATTCCGGCCATTGTCCGCCGCGGTATCCCGGACGATCGGATTCGGCTCGAAATTGCTCTGATTGAAAATGTTCAGCGTGAGGATTTGAATGCGATGGACCGCGCTCGCGCCTTTCGTCAGCTGATAGTTGAGTTTAAGCTCGTGCAGCGCGAGATCTCGACCCGGATTGGCAAATCGCGCGAGGCCATTGCAAACACCCTGCGTCTTCTGACCCTGCCGTCAGAGATCCAAGACGGCATCTCCAAAGGGTTGATTAGTGAAGGACACGCCCGGGCGATCTTGATGGTTGGCGACGATGCAGCTAAGCAGCAGGAGTTCTATAAAGAGATTGTTGCGGATCGGACAACAGTGCGTACTGCCGAGGTCCGCGCCCGCCAGATTTCAGGCCGGACCCTGCGGCCGTACCGGCGCGCCTCGCGGGTCGCGGATCCGGAATTGCAAGCGTGGGAGGAGCGGCTGCAGGAGCACTTCGGTACCAAGGTTCATCTGCACAAAGCCGGGGAGCGGGGCAAGATAGTTGTAGAGTTTTACTCGGACGAAGAACTGCGCGGACTCATCAATCGATTGATTCAGCAAGTTTAGAACACCGCATCATTCCTTAATTGTAGGACTTACGCGTTTGGGTAAATATCACCCTTTTCTGTCATTCCCGCCCCCGATCGCGGTCGAGGGTAAACTCCAGCGGGAATCCAGCAGATAAGCCGTTATTTGACGCTCTGGATTCCCGATCACGCCTGTCCTCGCATAAGCGGGGACGGGAATGACACCAAACGCGTAAGTCCTAAATTGTACAAAAAGTAAACCTAATACGCTCGAGCGTATTAGGTTTACTTTTTGATGATGCCGTCGGGATTATGCAGAGGGTGTTGCGGCGGCTTGGCGGGGGTCGTCCCAGGATGCCCAGTCGCAGTTGGGGTAGCGGCTGCAGCCGTAGAATACCTTGCCCTTGTTGCGGGTGCGGCGGACCACGATTTCTCCTTCGGCACATTTCGGACAGGCCATGCCGAGCGACTGCGGCGGCTCTTTCTTGTTTTCGCCCAAGGGCTTGGTGTATTTGCACTCCGGAAAGCCGGAGCAGGCCATAAACTTGCCGAAGCGGCCGAATTTGATCACGAGGGGCTTTCCGCATTGCGGGCATACTTCCTCGGTCATCTCATCGGTGTGGTGCTTTTTGACCTCGGCGTATTTGGCCTCGAGATTCTTGGCAAAGGGCTCGTAGAATTCTTTAATCACCGGCTGCCATTCGATTTTCCCGGCGGCAATGTCGTCAAGTTCCTCCTCCATCTTGGCGGTGAATTGCACGTCTACCACTTCTGGAAAGTGCTCAACTAAAAGATCATTGACCAAAAATCCGGTCTCGGTCGGTTTCAAGAATCGGCGTTCATGGCGCTCTACGTATTTGCGGTCTTGGATGGTGGAGATGATCGGCGCGTAAGTGGAGGGCCGGCCAATACCGTATTTTTCAAGGGTCTTTACCAGTGTGGCTTCGCTGAAGCGCGGCGGCGGTTGGGTGAAGTGCTGCAGCGGCATGATTCTCCGTAAAGCGAGCTCTTCCTGAGGCACGAGATCCGGCAGGGTCATTTCTGAGAATTTTATGGGGTATATCTTGAGAAATCCGTCAAAGCGCATTACTTGTCCGGTCGCGCGGAAGGTATATGACGAGGGTTTAGGGTTTAGGGTATAGGATTTAGGATCGGCGATGACGTCTACAGTTGTTGCATCAAAAATGGCCTGCGGCATCTGGGTCGCGATAAAGCGGCGCCAGATCAGATCATAGAGTCGGAATTGCCGCCGGTCCAAGAACGGCTCGACTGATTCGGGCGTACGCCACGGGTCAGTCGGCCGGATGGCTTCGTGCGCTTCCTGGGCGCCTTTGGTTTTGGTCGCAAAGCCGCGCGGCTGGGGGAGAATATAGGCATTGCCGAGCGTTTTTTTAAGAAATGCGGTTGCTTCACGCACCGCGTCCGCAGAAAGATTGAACGAATCAGTGCGCATATAACTTATGAGGCCGACCGACCCTTCACTGCCCAGCGCCACGCCCTCATAAAGCTGCTGGGCCACCATCATGGTCTGTTTTGCCGAAAAACCAAGCCGCCGGAATGCTTCCTGCTGCAGGGTGGAAGTAGTGAATGGCGGCGCGGGGTTGCGCGATACCGCCTTTTTCTCCACCTGCGCCACGCGCCACGCGCGACCTTCAAGCGCATCTGAGATTTCCTCGGCCTCATCTTTATTTTTGATTGCGAATTTATCGAGCGCTTCGCCATCAATCTTAGCGAGCGTCGCGGTGAATTCGTTCTCGTCCTTGGTCTTTCCTCTTTCGTCTTTGGAGAGCAGCGCCTCAATCGACCAGTATTCCTGCGGCTTGAATTGCTGGATCTCGCGTTCCCGCTCCACAGTCAGCCGCACCGCGACCGACTGCACGCGGCCGGCCGAGAGCCCGCGATAGATCTTGCTCCACAAAAACGGAGAGAGCTTGTAGCCGACCAGGCGATCCAGAATCCGGCGCGCCTGCTGGGCGTCTACGAGTTTGACATCGATGGCGTGCGGGTGCTTTAGCGCGTCTTTAATCGCGCGTTCGGTGATCTCATGGAATGCGATCCGTTCAATCTGCGAGTCATCAAGGCCGAGCGCCTCTTTCAGGTGCCAGGCGATTGATTCTCCCTCTCGGTCCTCGTCGGTTGCGAGGATGGTTTTTGCGGCTTTCGCGGCTTCGGCCTTCAGCTTTTTCACCACCGGCCGGGCTTTGAGGGGAATCACATACTGCGGCGTGAAGTTGTTCTCAATATCCACGCCGAGCTTGGAACGCGGCAGATCGCGGATGTGGCCGTAGCTGGAATCCACTACAAAATCGCTCCCTAGGAAGCGAGAGATAGTGCGCCCCTTGCTGGGGCTTTCAACAATGACGAGGTTTTTTGCCATCGAATTATGAATCAGGAATCATGGAATGGGAAATTACCGAAGATATGTTTTTCCATGATTCAAGATTCATGCTTCATGATTCACGTCCGCTGAAATGTATTTCCGCCCAGATTCCGCACCAGTTTTTTGAGCTCAAGCATTGAAAGAGTCGCCATCATTACTGGTGTGGTAAAGTCGGTTCTGGCCTTCAGCGCGTCAATGCCGATCGGCTCTGTTAGGAGATCCAACAGTGCCTTTTCTTTTTGATCCAGCGATTGGGTAGCGCTCTCGCGCGCTGCGGCTTCGTACTCAATACCTAAGTCCTCAAGTATATCCGCGGCTCTGGCGACCGGCTTAGCGCCTTCTTGGATAAGTTTGTTGGTGCCGGCAGAGGTCGGCGAGAAAATGGAGCCGGGCACGGCAAACACTTCGCGGTTTTGTTCAAGGGCGTAGCGCGCGGTGATAAGCGCGCCGGATTTCTCGCGCGCTTCTACGACAAGGGTCCCGCGCGAGACGCCAGATATGATGCGGTTGCGCATTGGGAAATGTTCTTTGACCGCCGGGGTGCCGGGCGCGTATTCGGAGATTACCGCGCCGCCGGATGACGTAATCCGCTCGGCCAGCCCTCGGTTCTCCGGAGGGAAAACAGATGAGGGTTCCACGCCCGAGCCCAACACAGCTATAGTGCTTCCTTGAGCCGCGAGCGCCGCGCTGTGAGCTTTGGCATCAATGCCGGAGGCAAGACCGCTTACTATGGCAATACCGGCTTGGACCAGTTGGCTCGTAATGGTCTCGGCGGCCTCAATGCCGTACGGAGTGGGACGCCGCGTTCCGACCACTGCAATCCAGGGGCGCTGTTCTAAGTTGGGTTTGCCGCGCGTATCAATCTTGGTTTGCAGCAGGCCCTTGTTGCCTCGGCCGTAGAGGATGAGCGGAGGGTAAGGAATTTCTTTGAGAAGCGGCGGATAGAAATCTTCGTCATCAGTGATTAGCCATATTTTTTCTTGTACGATCCGCTGCATTGCGCGGTCCGGATCTATCGCGCGCTTGCGCGTCTGCAGCGCCTCGCGCACCGGGGAATCAAGCGCAAACGCGTCATAAGCTGACGGATTCGCATTCCACGCCGATTCAAACGAACCAAAACTGTCTCTGAGCGTGCGAAGAGTCGCGGCTCCCACGCCCGGAACGGCATTGAACGCGTTCAAAAACTTTAACTCGCCGAGTTCCACAACTTTAACCGTAGCCAAAGAAACTCATTTTGGCAAATGCTTCTTTTCTTCAATCGCTTCCGCCAGCATCTGGCAGTAGAGATTCAACCCCACTTTATTGATCGCGCCGGCCTGCTCGCGGCCGAGGATATTGCCCGCCCCGCGGATTTCAAGATCGCGCAAAGCAATATCATAGCCCGCGCCAAGCTCAGAGTATTCTTTAAGCGCCTCCAGTCTCGCGGCAGCTTTTTCAGTAAGCAGGTATGGACGATATAAAAAATAAGCGAATGCCTGTTGGGCGCCCCTTCCGATGCGGCCGCGCAGCTGATGCGCCTGGGCAAGACCGAGACGGGCGGCATCGTCTATGATAAGGGTATTGGCCGAGGAAATATCCAGACCGTTTTCAATGATGGTGGTCGCAAGAAGTATGTTAATTTCGCCGGCGCGAAATTTATCCATGGTGCGGATGAGCTGCTTTTCATTCATCCGGCCGTGGATAATGCTGATCTGCGGGGTTGTACCGCAGGGATGAATGGCTGCTTCAAATCCTTCCCGCGGGGTATTGGACCCCGCGGGAAGGTGTGGGGATTTATTCACTGCCATTTTCTTACGATCGCGGGAAGATGGTAGTAAGCGGAGAATTAGCTCAAGGCGTTGTTTGGCGGCATCGATCGTTTCAATCCGGTTGTGCAGGAAATATATCTGGCCGCCGCGCGCGAGTTCAAACCGGATAGCATCTCTGATTATTTTCTTGCCGTAGGGGAGGACGGAGGTTACAATCGGCATGCGCTCTGCCGGCGGGGCGTCAATCCGCGAGATGTCGCGGAGGCCGGCAAGCGCCAGTGACAGGGTCCGCGGGATAGGGGTTGCCGAGAGCGAGAGCACGTCCACATCGGCGCGCAGTTCCTTGAATCGTTCCTTTTGCTTCACGCCGAAGCGCTGTTCCTCATCAATGATGACGAGGCCGAGGTTTTTGAATGAGACGTCGCGCGAGAGCAGGCGATGCGTGCCAATAAGGCAATCAATTTTTCCTTCAGCTGTGTCTTTCAGCGTTTGTCTTTCGTTTTTCGGCATCGTGAGGCGCGAGAGCTGCCGGACGGCAATCGGCAGATTAGCCAGTCGTTCCTGAAACGTATGTTGGTGCTGGCTTGCCAAGATAGTTGTCGGTGCGAGTACCGCGACTTGTTTTCCGGCCGAGATCGCCTCGGCTGAAGCCCGGATTGCAACCTCGGTTTTGCCAAAACCCACGTCCCCGACAAGCAAGCGATCCATCGGCCGTTCCCGTTTCAAGTCGGCGAGGATTTCTTTTTCGGCCTGCCGCTGCCCATCAGTGGTCTCGTACTGAAAACTCTCAGTGAGTTCCCGAATAAACGCCTGATCAGCATCATACGGCGGCCGTCGTACCATCTGGCGGCTTGAATACAGCGCCAGTAGCTGCTGGGCAAATTTTTCCGCATCTTCGCGAATCCGCCTTCGGGTGTTGAACCAGACGCTGCCGCCAAGGCGATGGATAGTCGGAGTGGTAAAGCCGATATAGGGAGAGAGGCGATCTTTCTGGTCAAACGGCACATAGAGGCGATCCGGCTCCGCGCCTGAACGAGGCGGAGCGTATTCGATAACCCAGAAGCCCGATTTTTCGGAGCTGAGACCTCTAAAGATGCCGATTCCATGATCAACATGGACGACATAACTTCCGAGAGCGAGTTTTTCAACAGAGGCGAGGCCTTGATGGTGCGGGGGTTTCGCATTTATCCCCACACCTTCCAGAATACCCTGCGGGAAGGTGTGGGGATTTATAGTGTGGAGAGGCGCCTCGCGCGGTTGGACGGCAATGATCGCATTGCCGCGAAATTCAATCAGCCATGGCCGCTTGCTATTTATCGGCCATATCTCAATGATGCCGCCGCGGACGGCAAATAGCCCCCGGCCGCGCGCGATTTGGGTACGCTCGTAGCCGAAATCGGCAAGACGACGGATAACCAGTGAGGGTTTAATGACTTGATCTTCTTCAAGTATAAGCGCATTTTCCCTCCACCAGGGGCTGGTAAGACGCGCCCTCTTTATCGCCGCGTGATTTTCTTGGAACCACAAAACGTCCCGCTCCAGATTTTGGGGGGATACGGAAACAATCAAGAGTTCGGGAATCGAATTACGGAACACGAATTACGTATTACGGGCGCTTACTATCACCATCACCGTAATTCGTGATTCGTACCCCGTACTCCGTTCATCGGTTATACTCATTCATCGCGCGCTCCGGACTCTCAGTAATCGCCTGCGCCAGTGCGTCAACGGTACGCTTTATGATCTTTTTTATGATGTGTTGCTCATCGGGTGCAAACTTCTTGAGTACCAGTTTTTCCGCGGGTATGTTGCGCTTCCCGGCGATCCCGATGCGGAAGCGCCAGAAATCGCGGGTTTTGAGGCCGCGCATGACCGACTCCGTTCCTTTGTGGCCGGCCGAGCGTTTGCCGAACGAGAGTTTGGCCGCTCCCAGCCGAATGTCGGCGTCATCGTGAATGATAAAGATGTCTCTGGGCTTGACCTTGAAAAAGCGCGCGGCCGGGGTAGCGGCGCTGCCGGAGAGATTCATCATCGTATCCGGGAGGAGGACCGCCGCCTTTTCTTTGCCGATCTTCCCTTCCGTGACTTGGGCTTTCCATTTTTTCTCAAAATGAAATTCGGGGAGTTTTGCTTCCCGCGCAAATGCAGCCGCAATCTCCCGGCCGATATTGTGCCGGGTGGTTCGGTATTGCTCTCCGGGGTTGCCAAGGCCTACGATAAGAATCAAGAATAAAGAATCAAGAATCAAGGGAAGCGTAATCGCCGCCTCCGTGTTATGCTTGCTTCTTGCTTCTTGATTCTTTATACTACATTCGTGAATGAAAGCAAACTCTCAATACTCGGGGAAGAGCTGTGGGAAATTCTGCGCGTGCTCCTGATTTCCGCGGCAATCGTCATCCCCATCCGCTATTTCATTGTGCAACCGTTTGTGGTGCGGGGCGCATCCATGGAGCCGAATTTTGCCGACCGCGAATACCTGGTGGTTGATGAGGTATCTTACTACTTCCGAGATCCAGCGCGGGGGGAGGCGATTGTCTTTCGCTATCCCCGCAACCCCAAAGAGTTCTTCATTAAAAGAATCAGCGGACTGCCGGGGGAGAAAGTTGCCATCCGACAGGGATTCGTGATGATTTTCAACAAGCAGTACCCACAGGGCTTTACTTTACAGGAACCGTATCTTCAGCCACCCGGAGCAAGGACTCATCCTGAATTTGAGATCACCCTTGGCCGGGACGAGTATTTCGTGTTAGGCGATAATCGCGACTTCAGTTCTGACTCGCGGATATGGGGGGCATTGCCGGGCGAGCTTATTGTGGGTAGGGCGGTGTTCCGCGCCTGGCCGGTTGCGAGATTCGGCATACTTCCTGATTACTCGCCCGGGTATTAAAACATCTGCATCTGATATGCCTAAAGTGAAGGGGTACGAATTCTTAAATCTACTCGATCGGCTTCCTGCAGAGGAGCGAGTGTCTGGGCAGTTTAGGAGAACGGCAAGCGCGATTGCCCGCTTCTATGGATTTGAAGAGATTTCTACCTCGGTTCTTGAGGACGCGTCTCTGTTTGTCCCCCTGGTCCGGGCCGGGCTTTTTGAAGAGAGGCCGCCGGTCTGGTGCAAAGCGCGCAGTGGCGATGAGTTCATGCTCCGCCCTTCGGCGATATTGGGTGCGGTGCGGGCATACTGTACTCATCGCCTGCAGACACTGCCCCATCCACTGAAATTCGTATGTGAGGCCGAGGGGTTTTTCCTTTCTCGCCGAGGAGCGGCTGGGGCAGAGACACCCAACGCGGTAGTGATGCGGCGCGAGTGGGGATTGGTGATGATTGGAGAGGATGCCCCGGTCGCGGAAGCGGAGATCATCCAGGTCTTATGGAGATCGTTTCTGGAGTGGGGTGTAAAAGAAGATGCGCTTAATTTACGGCTCAATGCAGTAGGGTGTGGGCAGTGTCGACCCGCATTCCGCTCGTCTCTGACCGGCTACCTGCGTGCGCGCTCAGCCCGACTTTGCAGCGCGTCCAAGCGCGATCTAAAGCGCGCACCCATCCGGGTGCTCTCCTGCCCGGAGGAGCGATGTCGTGGAGTGAGAGATGCCGCGCCTCAGATACTTGATTTTTTGTGCGAGCGGTGTAAAAAGCATCTACGGGGACTGCTTGAGTTTTTGGATGAAGCCCGGATTCCTTATATGCTTGATCCGCGTCTATTTCGGGAGGGCTCATGGATGAGCGATGTTATCTTCGAGGTGATCCGGCGCGATGCGGACAGACCCCCATCTGGTCAGGCCGAGTCGGAGGAGAAGAACAGCGCCGAGTCAGGAATGAAAGCGGCTGAAGGGAGCGCTCCGGCAGTACAGGATTCGACTCGTTTGATGATGAGTGAGGGGGGGCGAATTTCAAAGGCGGCTGAGCTCCTGAATGGCGGTAAAACCCTGCATGCGGTGAGCGGCGCGCTTTTTTTAGATAACATTATATCTCTCCTGCAGGGAGAAATAGGGGAGGAGCGGCCGGATGTATTCTTTGTACAGTTGGGGGAGCTTGCCAAGCGCAAAAGCTTGGAGATCTTAGAAGTATTGCGCAAGGCCGGGATTGCGGCGCGGGAGTCGCTCGGCCGCGATTCCATCAAGGTCCAGTTGAAAATCGCAGAAAATCTGGGGGTGCGTTGGGCTTTAATTCTTGGGCAGAAGGAAGCGCTGGACAGCACGATTATTTTCCGCGAGGTTGAATCCGGAATTCAGGAAATCATTCCCCAGGAAAAACTCATTGATTTGTTGAGGAAGAAACTAAAGAGATAACGATTCACGATACACGTTTACGACTCGCTGCTTGGATGTCGTGCTGCGTGCGTCGTAGTATCACGTAAGTGATGGAGTGTCTTTTTTGTAAAATTGCAAAAGACGAGATTTCTTCCGAGGTGGTGTATGAGGACCGCGATCTCAAGGCCTTCAAGGATATCCACCCCAAAGCTCCGGTGCATATTTTGGTAATCCCCAAAATCCATATCCAGTCCATCGCGCATCTGGAGGATGATCATAATGACGTAATCGCTAAGCTCCTCTATGCCGCCAGAGACATTGCCAATACTCTGGGGCTGAAAGGATATAAACTGCTTTTCAACGTGGGCCGGGAAGGCGGGCAGGTGATTGATCATCTGCACCTGCATCTTCTGAGCGGATGGGGAGAGGCGGAAGGAAGAGAAAAAGTTTTAAAGGTGTGACTTATGGTTGAAGTACGGCGCAGAGAACACGAAACCACCCCGGCGATGCTGCGGAGATTCACCCGCAGAGTCCAGCAATCGGGCATTTTGATCAATGCCCGCCGGACCAAATTCCATGCGACGCGGCCCACCAGGCGCAGTATCCGCGAGCGGGCCTTGAGGCGAATCCGGCTTCTCAAAGAGCGCACACGTCTGGAAAAATTAGGCAAGTCGCCGACCGAGGAACGGCGGTAGGCGGTAGAACCCATCTCAAAAATGGCTTTGAAGGCGAAATCGTGCGGATTTCGCCGCAA
>CAYIGN010000024.1:0-10674 GCA_964363055.1 uncultured Candidatus Saccharibacteria bacterium | reverse complement strand
GCGTGAGGGGGGATTATTTGTGCCTTGGCGCGAGTCAAGCCCGGGACTGCAGGCCGGGGAAATAGGATACG
Organism: uncultured Candidatus Saccharibacteria bacterium; assembly: GCA_964363055.1. Classification (GTDB taxonomy): domain Bacteria; phylum Patescibacteriota; class Minisyncoccia; order Sungbacterales; family HO2-52-23; genus CAYIGN01. Next base: position 10,603 of record CAYIGN010000024.1, on the reverse strand, counting down.
TCGCTACTGGTCTAAAGGAGGCGGGATTGGTTCGGGTTGGCGATACGATCGCTCATGCCGATGGACCTGGTGCGGCTGGAGCGGTCGAACCCCTGCCCGGATATCGAGAGCCGGCCTCAGCGATTTTTGCCTCGGCGTTTCCGGAGAATCCGGATGAGTATGCCGCACTTCGCGATTCACTCCAGAAACTAAAGCTTGAGGACGCCGCGTTTACCTTCATGCCTGAAGAAGCCGGGGCGCTGGGCCGCGGATTTCTCCTTGGATTTCTTGGGCTCCTGCATATGGAGATTGTGATCGAGCGGATACGGCGCGAATACGGACTGAAAATTGCGCTCACGCGGCCCTCAGTTGAACTTCACTTGTCGCTACCCGGCCATCCATCGCCATTACCAGTTCATTCGGCCGCGCGCCTGCCCGATTCTGGTCAGATCATCCGAATTGAAGAACCCTGGGTAAAGGGCGAGATTATAACACCCGGCCGCTCCATCGGCGTTCTCACTTCTTTGATAACCAGCGCGCGGGGAACACTCCTAAATACCCAGACCCTATCCGGCGAGCGGCTGCTCTTGGTAATGGAGGCGCCGCTTAGCGAAATTATGCTTGATTTCTCCGAAAGGGTGAAGAGTGCGACGCACGGATTTGCTTCTTTTTCTTACTCGCTCCTTGACTGGCGGGTGGGGGACTTGGTGCGTTTGGATATTGTGGTGGCTGGGGAGACGGAGTTGGCACTAACCGAGGTGGTGCCGCGCGAGCGAGCGTACCAGATCGGCCGCGCGCGGCTGGAAGCGCTCAAGGATCTCCTGCCGCGCCAACTCTTTAGCGTAGCATTGCAGGCCGTGGTTCAGGGCCGAGTGATCGCGCGCGAGACCATAGCAGCGCTCAAAAAAGACGTAGCTGGATACCTTTACGGCGGAGATCGGACCCGCAAGATGAAGCTTTGGAAAAAACAAAAACGCGGCAAGGCGCGCTTGCGTCAAACCGGACGGGTCGCCATACCGCCCTCGGTGGTATTTGCCATCCATCAGCGAAGATAGATCAGGGGCAGCAGAAGATACGCAATCATGGAGATCGTGGCAAGCGCCGTGATCCCGATCCAAACCACGCGCAGCTTTTTGCGATTGGTAAACATAACCTAATTATTACACTATGTGGGTACGGATGAAAAGCTCGCTATTCTTGAATGCAGTCATGGTTTTCATTGCGGTCTCGGCATTGTTCGGCGCGGTGAGGATGGTACGCCAGACCCTGGCATTGCGCGGGGAACGCGCCGCGGCGCGGGCCGGACTGGAAGCATTGGATCGCCAAAAAAAAGAGCTTGGGTCGCGCCTGACTGAATTAGATACGCCGGAAGCAGTGGAGCGCGAAGCTAAAGCGCGCCTTCAACTTCGCCAGCCAGGAGAGACAGTAGTTGTAGTGGTGCCCGAAGAGCAGTCCGAGCCGCCCGCTACAACTCCCAGCACCTTATGGAGGCGGATCAATCAGTTTTTTGCAGAAATTTTTTCAAAAGGCGCTGGGTTTCTGCCGGATTCCGGACCCAATTGATTTCGGGGTTGCGTTTCCACCAGGTCATTTGGCGCTTGGCATAAGCAGAGGTCTCTTTCACGAGGCGGGCAAGTAATTCTTTTTTTGATATGCCTCCCTTGAGGTAGTCGAAAGCCGCGCGATATTCAAAGCCAAGCTCCAGGATGCGCCGTTTGCCAACTCCTGATCGCAGCAGTCGTCGGGTCTCGGCCGCGAGGCCGAGTTTGATCATCGTTTCTGCCCGCGCCGCGATACGGCGCTGGAGAAGCCGAGGAGGTAATAAGAGTCCGAGCCAGAATGTACGATAGGGCTTGCCTTTCTTCAGCTTCGGCACGCGGCCGAGAGAGGATGCAATTTCAATCGCGCGGACGAGACGGCGCGGATTTTTTTGCTCTATGGCCTCGGCGCGGCGCGGGTCAAGGCGTTTGAGTATAGCGAGAAGTTCGGACGCGGACTTTTTTTCCAACGCGCGGCGAAGCCGCGCGTTTGGTTTCACTTCCGGCAGAGAGAAATCAAAAACCAGCGCGTCTATCCAGAAAGCAGTGCCGCCGGCGATGATGGGGATGTGGCCTCTACGCGCGATCTCACTGATCGCGCGTAGAGCACGGGAGACAAACTGGGCGGCGGTAAATACCCGCCGCAGGGAGGCAAAATCAATGCAATGATGACGGACGCCTTGATATATAAACACTTTCCGCGCTCGGGACACTCGAACCCGCTTACTACCATCATTTTCGTACGATCGTATCAATCTGGTGGTATTGGCAGGGGAATATGTCTTCCAGTTGCCCGGCACTTTCCCAGAGCCGATATTCAATCCGCGATAGACCTGGCGTGAGTCAGCTGAGATTATCTCTCCGTTGAATTTTTTGGCAAGCATCACCGCGAGCGCGGATTTCCCCGAGGCAGACGGGCCGATGATAATAACTATTCTCGGTTTACGATGGATGGATGGTTTTGGCGAGCGCATTCAGGAATTGTGAGAGGGTAATGGTTTTTTGTTTTTCTCCTCCTCTCTGGCGCACGGTAATGGTGTGCCCAGCGGCCTCCCGCTCGCCGACGACAACAAGGTATGGGATTTTTTGCAGCTCCGCCTCGCGGATGCGCCGGCCAAGCGTCTCGTTGGCAGCAGTTAATTCCACGCGGATCCGGGCCGCTTGAAGCTCAGCCAGAACCGCCTGGGCGTAAGCATTGGATTTTTCGCTGACCGGCAGCACTGCGACTTGCACCGGCGCGAGCCATACAGGCAGAGCGCCGGCAAAATGTTCAAGGAGAATGGCGATGAAACGCTCCAGTGATCCGTAAATCACGCGGTGAATCACCACCGGAGTTTTGGCTTTGCCATCGGCATCGGTGTAGGAGAGTTTGAAACCGCGCGGGATTTGAAAGTCCAGCTGCAGAGTTCCCATCTGCCATTCTCGACCAATAGAGTCCTTCATCAGAATGTCAATTTTGGGGCCATAAAACGCGCCCTCGCCCGTAAGCTCGGTGTAGGGCTTGCCGCTTGATTCCAGAATCTCCCGGAGTTCTTGCTCGGCGCGATCCCATGTTTTTTTGTCGCCCATATATTTCTCCGGCCGGGTGCCGAGGCGGAACAAATACTCAATCCCGAGTATCCGATAGAAACGATCGGTCAGTGCAAAGAGGCGCCCATATTCTGCTTTGATCTGGTCTTCGGCGACGAAGATATGGGCATCGTCCTGCGAGAACTCACGCACGCGCAGAAGTCCATGCAGAGTTCCGGAGCGCTCGTAGCGATGGAGCGTGTCAGTGTCGGAAAGCCGCAGAGGCAAGTCGCGATAGCTTCTTTTTTTGCTGGCAAAGACCACCATCGCATTGGGGCAATTCATCGGCTTGAGCGCATACACTTCTTTCTTGTCCGGAGTCGTGGCGACAAACATATTATCGCGGTAGTGCGTCCAGTGGCCGGATACTTCATAGAGTTCTCTTTTATTCAAGAGTGGCGCTTTTATTTCCTGGTATCCAGCCGCCTCATGCTCTTTGCGCCAGAAATCAATAAGCGTGTTGATTATTTTTAGGCCCTTGGGCAGCCAGTAGGGCATACCCGGCGCGGTCTCATGGAACATGAAGAGTTCCAATTCTTGCCCGATTCTTCGATGATCCCTGCGCTCGGCTTCTGCCAGCATTGTGAGATGCTCGTCCAGCTCCTTTTTGGTCGCAAACGCCACGCCGTAAATCCGCGTCAGTTGCGGATTTTTTTCATCGCCCCGCCAGTAGGCCCCGGCAATTTTGGTCAGCCGAAACGCTTCCGGATTTATTTCAGATGTGTTTTTGATGTGTCCGCCGCGGCAGAGATCAATGAATAGGGTTGGAGGTTGGGGGTTGGGGGTTGGAGGACGCGTATGATATATGGTGAGGGACTTTTTCTCTTTGAGGAATTGCTTGATGAGATCAAGTTTGAAGGGCTGATCTTTGAACATTTTGCGCGCCTTTTGCACAGTTACTTTTTCGCCCGCAAAATCAAGGTGCTGCGCGGCAAAATCGTGCATGTTTTTTTCAAGTTCCGGAAGGTCGTCGTGGGAGAGCGGCCGCGGTATTTTGAAATCATAATAAAATCCGTTTTCAATTGTGGGCCCAATGCCGAGTTGGGCCTTGGGGAACTTTTTCAAGACCGCCATTGCCAGCAAATGCGCCAGCGAATGGCGGATGTGATCAATATTTTGTTCTGGCGCGGATTTGGCCATATAGATCTGATTGTAGGGGATACCGAGGATTGAAGCAATCCTCGGTATCCTGGCTGTTAGAGCGGGATGTGAGCTATGCAGTCAGTGCACACAAGTACATATCGTCCTATCTTGTCCTTGATTGCATGCTCGTCTCGGCCACCTGATGGTGTGACGGTTAGTTCCCAATATCTATCACAGATGGGACAGTATGGGTTGAAAGAGTACCACCATGGGACTCCTATAAACGTAGGTCCTCCTTGAGCGGTCTCGGTCATGCGACACCTCCTTTACTTCGCCCCAGAAAACAAAAACGCCTCCCGTCTGGGAGGTCTTCACCCGCTCTCTGCGGATTGTTTATACAGCAAAATCCCCAGACAATAGACGTCCATTCATAGTCGTCGGGGTCGCATTTTGCCCATAAAAATCCGCATGATACGCAGTATAAAAGATTGTCACTTTTCTGTCAAACAGATTTACCCCCAACTGTCGAGCGAGCATCCCTCTTCACTTATTTTTATTACAACAGAATGCCGATCGGCATTCTGTTGTAATAAAAATAGAAAACTACTTTATATCCTTGGTAAGCGTTCCTGATTTGGTGATCCCAACGATGTGGATCTGCGCACCTAATCGAAGGCCATCAATCGCTTGGATGAATTCATGCGGGAGCGGCCTTTTTCCAGTGAATACGCTTTTATGGAGCATGGCGTAACCGTATGCAATCAGCTGGGTGCGGAGCCACTTCCTTTTCCAGCGGTCCTTTTCCGGAATGTCAAACGATACGAGCCGGATGATGCCGTCAGTTGGCGGAAGGGTGGCGCACGCAATCGGCGGCGGCCTTTTCTGGCGCGGCTTTACTCGCTGGAGATAAAATCTTCCTTTCGGCGTGATCTGCCAAACTGATTTTTTCTTGGGACCGGTCCTTTGCACAAGTCCTTCATCTTTTAGGCGACTAAGGATGCTTGAAAGCGAGCGTTTTGCGCGCGCTCTGGATTCCGAAGAATATCGTTTTTGATCAAGTCCAAAGAGCATACGGGCAAGGCGCGCCTCGGGATAATTCGGAGGAAAGACGGCATCCATCATCACGGAGCCGGCCTCTGACATATATGTGAGAATCGTTCTGGCAATACTCTGGTGTTCCATAAGAGTAGTATACGCTGTCAGAAATTTATTACAACACTTTTCCGATCGGAAAAGTGTTGTAATAAATTTCTGACTTTCTCGCGGAGTCCGATACCTTCAAAGAAGAATTCGAAGCCGCACGTGCTTACTCGGGGAGTTCGAAGGCCTCTTCGCAGAGGATCTTAGTGACGCCGTCTTTGTCAGAGACCCGGCCCCTAACCATCAGCACTTTTTCCGGCTGCCAGACGGTCGGGTTTCGCGCGAGCACCTTTGGGAATACCAAGACCTCGGTCTGGCTGGTGGTATCTTCCATTTTGACGAACAGCATCGGCTCGCCGGCTCGGGTGGTTATCTTTTGGATTGCCGTGACCAGCCCTCCAATCGTCACGGTTTGATTGCGCAGATCCAGGGTGAGATTTTTGAGGGGCAGCACGTGATTCTGCCGCAGGCGCGCCAGATATTCCTGAATGGGGTGCTCGGTAACATATAAGCCGAGCAATTCTTTTTCCCAGCCCAGCCGCTCGCGTTTGGAAGCTGGCTCGGCCTCGCGCAGCCGCAGCGAGGCGCTATGGATTTCCGGCAAGCCAGAGAATAGGCCGACTTGTCCGCCGCGCATAGCCCTCTGGGACTCGCGGTTGTATTCAAGGAGGAGATCCATATTGGTGAGAAGTTGATTGCGCTCTCCCAGTGAATCCAGCGCTCCGCATTTTATCAGCGACTCCAGCGACTTCTTGTTGAAGTCCTTGTGCTGGATGCGCTCAATGAATTCAGTGAGGGTCGTATATTTCTCCTGGACTTGGCGCTGGGCAATGACGGCTTGGACGATATTTGCGCCGACGTTTTTTACTGCACCCAGGCCGAACCGAATCTTGCCCGGACCCACGACCGCAAAATTCTCGAAACTCTCGTTGATGTCCGGCGGCAGAACTTCAATTCCCATTGTCCGCGCTTCTTCCACAAAGAAAGCCACTTTTTCTACATCCGATCCCTCGGCTGCCAGGAGGGAACACATAAATTCGGTCGGGAAATGGGCTTTCAAGAAGCCGGTTTGGTAAGCGATCAAGGCGTAACAGGCCGCGTGGCTCCGATTAAAGCCATACCGCGCAAAAGGAGGAAAAAGTTCCCAGATCTCGCCGGCAGTCCGGGCGCCAATTCCGTTCCGGAGCATGCCGGCGATAAGTTTCTCGCGCTGCTCGGTCAGAAGCCACTTGATTTTTTTGCCGATGGCTTTGCGAAGAGTGTCGGCTTCCGGGAGGGTGAAGCCCGCCAGGTCGCGGGCGATCTGCATCATCTGCTCCTGATATACTCCTATGCCGTAAGTATTTTTGAGGATCGGCTCAAGTCGGGGATGCAGATACTCAATTTTCTCGCGGTCATGCTTGCGTTGGATGTAGGAGGGGATCAGTTCCATCGGCCCGGGCCGGTAGAGCGAGACCATTGCGATTAGATCTTCGAGTTCAGTCGGCTTGAGTTCTTTGAGATGCCGCTTCATCCCCGCACTCTCAAACTGGAAGAGACCCGTGGTCTCTCCGCGCTGGAATAGTTCAAAGGTCTTCTGGTCGTCAAGCGGAATCTTCTCTATATCGATCGCCTCTCCGTGCAGGCGCCGCACAAGCGACAAGGCATTTTCAATGATAGTGAGATTGCGCAATCCCAAAAAATCCATCTTGAGAAGTCCAAGATCTTCTATCGCATGCATCTCGTACTGGGTGACGACGACTTGATTGTTGCCGTTGACTTTGGAGACGTCACGGCTGGCAGCCGGCACCGTACCTTTTCCAGAACGCTGCTCTGCATCACTCCGGCCTTTGGTGCGAGAGAGGTGCGGGGCAAACTGGAGCGGAACGTGATTTACAAGTGGTTCGGGCGAGATCACCACGCCGCAGGCATGGGTGGAAGCATGGCGCGCCACTCCTTCCAGTTTTATTGCCGCATCAATTAAGCGTTTGGTTTCCGGATCGCGCTGGTAGGCCTCGCGCAGTTCTACAACATTCTGAAGGCATTTGGCCAGCCACCCCGATTTCTCGCCTTGGGTCGGATTGAACGGTATCATTTTGGCGATCTGGTCGCAGAAACTGTAAGGCATCCCCAGCGCACGGCCGGTATCGCGTATGGCTGCCCGTGCGGCCATAGTGCCGAAAGTGATGATCTGCGCAACATGCTCTCTTCCATATTTTTGGGCGACATATTCAATCACCTCATCCCTGCGGGTGTCGGTAAAGTCAAGGTCGATGTCGGGCATTGAGATCCGTTCGGGGTTTAGGAACCGTTCAAAGAGGAGATTATATTTCAAAGGATCCACGCTGGTGATGCCCAACACATAGGATACCAGCGAGCCGGCGGCCGAGCCCCTTCCGGGGCCAACTACAATCCCGCGCTCTTTTGCCCACGCAACGAAATCGTGGACTATCAAAAAGTAAGAAGCCAAGCCGGTCTCTTTGATAACTTCAAGTTCATACCCGAGCCGCTCGCGCATGGCGCCGGTAACGCTCCCATAGCGCTGGGGGAGTTTTTCCAGACACATTTTTTCAAGGTAAGAGTTGGCATTATATCCCTCCGGGACGCCGAACTGCGGAAGTTTATTTTTCCCAAGTTCAATTGAAATATCTACGCGCTCGGCGATTTCCTCGGTGGCGGCGATCGCTTCGGGATATTCGGGAAAAAGCGAGGTCATTTCCTCACCGGAGCGCATGGATAGATTGGCCTGCTTCATGCTGAGCCGATTCTCGTCCTCCATCGGGCTGCGGGTCTGCACCGAGACCAGGATGTCTTGCGCCTCGCTGTCTTCCGGTTTTACGTAATGGACGTCGTTGGTCGCGACAATCTTAGCGCCGGTCTTTTGCGAGAGTGCGGCCAAACCCTGGTTTATCTCACGCTGCTCCGGGTAGTTGAAATGCGGCGCAATCTCGAGATAGAAGTTTCCTTTCCCAAAAATGTCCTGATATTCTTGGATGAGGCGCTCGGCTGCATCCATCTTTTTCAGCTGGATTGCCCGCGGAATCTCGCCATTGAAGCACCCCGACAACGCAATGATTCCTGAGGCATGCTCTCTAAAGGCCGCTCTGTCCAGCCGCGGTTTATAATAGAATCCTTCCAGGTGCGCCTTGGTGACGAGCTTGATGAGGTTATGATATCCTTGGGTAGTAGAGGCAAGCAGAGTCAGATGGTAGCGCTTGTCATCAATGCCGGGTCGGCGATCCTGCATTCTCTCATAAGCAATATAGGCCTCAACCCCTATGATTGGCTTTATACCGGCTCGGCGCGCTTTCTGATAGAACTCAATCGCGCCATAAAGATTGCCGTGATCAGTGAGAGCCAACGCGCTCATACCCAGCTCCGCCGCGCGCCCCACCAGCTGATCTATCTTGGCAAGGCCATCCAGAAGGGAATAGTGACTATGCACGTGTAAATGGGTAAACTTCATGGTGATATCATACTACACGAGATATGAGGCGCAATACATATATTATAGGAATTGATGAGGCCGGGCGGGGACCGCTTGCCGGACCCGTGGTGGTTGCTGCCATTCGCGCGCCTCGTGCGATCGGGCGGATATTGCGTCGCCGCGGGATCAGGGATTCAAAAAAACTTTCGGCTAAGAGACGCGAAGAGTGGTTTCAATTCCTCGTTGCCCACCCCTATGTTGAGTGGGCAGTCGCGCGGGTGTGGCCGCGGATAATTGATCGGATCAATATCTCGCGAGCGGCGGATCTTGCCGCACGCCGCGTATACGCAAAGCTTTGTACCGATCTTAGATCGGTACAAAAACAATTGGTACAGATTGACGGCGGGCTCGCATTGCCCCAACACGTCCAGCATGAAGTCATCATCAAAGGCGATGAGAAAATCCCGGCCATTGCCGCGGCCTCCATCATCGCCAAAGTCACCCGCGACCGAATAATGCTGCGGCTCCACAGAAAATTTCCCCAATATAGGTTTGATCTACACAAAGGGTATGGGACGAAGCTGCATCGGGAGAAAGTGAGGCAGTTTGGCCGCTGCGAAATGCATCGCCGGTCGTTTGCCAAAAACATATTGGTCTGATATTATGGCAGTATGGTAGTCCGGATGAGACATACCAGGGGCAAGCGTAATCGGGTGAGGTCGCACCACGCGCTTGGACACCTGCATTTTGGGCGTTGCTCCCATTGCGGACAAGCCGTTTTGCCCCATGCGCTGTGTCAGAACTGCGGTTGGTACGCTAACAGGCAGGTGGTTGACGTACTTGCTAAGCTCGATAAAAAAGAGCGGAAGAAGAAAGAGAAAGAATTATCGGATCGTTAAAGCCGTTAGATCACTCCGTTCGTTTGAACGACTCTGACGCCTTTAACGATTCAAGCGGTTCTAACATGGCCAGCAGGCATTTAGCTCGTTCCATCGCCATGCAGTCGCTCTTTGAGTGGGATTTCCGCGGCAAAAAGCCGGAAGAGTTGGAGGCGGTGATGGAGCGCAACAAAAAAGAATTCGGTCCCGGACTTGAAGAGGAGTATCCATTTGTGGAGCGGTTGGTCAAGGGGACGGTGGAGCGGCTCGCGACGATTGATAAAATTATCGGCAAAGCCGCGCCCGAGTGGCCGATTGAGCAGATAACCGCAGTGGACCGCGCGGTGCTCCGCCTCGGGCTATGTGAGCTGCTTTTTGGTAATCACGAAGAAGTGCCGCCCAAAGTCGCGATCAACGAGGCGATTGAACTGGCGAAGTCCTTTGGGGGTGAGTCGTCCGGCCGGTTCGTGAATGGGGTGCTGGGCACGGTGTATCGCGAGATCGGAGAGCCGGGCAAGGAGTACCCGCGGCGCGATGGGCCTGAAATAATAAAAGACAAGAATAATCAATCGCCAAATCCGAATTCCGAATAAACCCCCGACGCCCCCAACAGCCGAAATTTGGTTTTGGGGATTGGGGATTAAACATTTTTTCGGTATTCTGGTTTGGGGACTGCATATATTTAATGATGCAAGACCTCGCCCTGTTTGAAGAAAAAATCTCTGTTTCGTTTCGCGACAAGGATTTACTCCTGCAGGCCCTTACCCACCGCTCGTACCTGAACGAGAATCCATCCTTCCGGGTGGGGCATAACGAGCGGCTGGAATTTTTGGGGGATGCGGTTTTGGAATTGGCGGTAACCGAGGAGCTATACGAAAAATTCCCCGAGAAGCCCGAGGGGGAGCTCACCAGTTTCCGCGCGGCGTTGGTCAATTCCAATATGCTTGCCGACATCGCGAGCGAGATCGGGGTCAACGGGTTTCTCCTACTCTCGCGCGGAGAGGCAAAAG
>CAYIGN010000023.1:0-10961 GCA_964363055.1 uncultured Candidatus Saccharibacteria bacterium | reverse complement strand
TGAAGGCAATGTTTGATCTGGTGAAAGGAGCGCATGGCGAGGAGTATGATCGGCTCGCGGCGTTTGCGCTCCGGAGTGATGCGGGCGGTGTGGGGCGCGCCCCGTTAGAGACCCGCGTTAACGCCGTGGCAGACGCCTCTGGCATCTTGTCTCTAACGGGGCGCGTGGTGCAGGATGTGATTACTTATCCGGTCAGAAAGTGGGCGCGTCTGCAAGGGGAGAAAGGATTTATTGAGTGGCACGGCAGCGGCTTTCCCGAAGGCGATCTGGTGCGGTATCAGGTTGAAGGGCAAGAGGTAGCTGAAAAAGTATTTCCTAAAAAGCGGCCGGATGATTTTTACCGCGAGACGCTCCACTACCAGAAATTGCTTTCCGGCGAAATACGGCCGGAGGATTCGCCGCTTTCGTACGGCCGCGGCCGTGAGGTGATGGAGATTCTCAACCGCGCCTATTTTGACTCTTCCGGGCAATGAAGAGCCGCCGGCGGACAATATGCGTCGTCAGCGGTAAGCGGGGCGGATTCAACGCCCTGCTGCCGACTATGCTCGCGATTGCAAAAGACCCCGCGTTTCGCCTGCAGACAGTGCTTACCGACATGCATCTCTCCGGACTTTTTGGCCGCACTATCCGCGATGCGCGGCGGTGGATTAAAATAGATGCGGCGGTCGACATCCGGCAAGCGGGCGCCTCGGCCCTGGAACGGACCGAAGCGCTCGGCCGGGGACTCGCGGGCTTGGCGCGCGCATTCGCGCGCCTCAAGCCCGATATGGTGGTCGTGCTCGGAGACCGTTCCGAGACGCTCACCGCAGCCTTTGCCGCGCTGCAGCTTAAAATCCCGATTGCCCATATCCAGGGCGGAGAAATCTCGGGCAATATTGACGGTATCCAGAGGCATGCGATTACCAAACTCGCCCACCTGCATTTTGCGGAAACCAAACAGGCGGCAGAGCGCATTTTGAAAATGGGTGAAGAGGCGTGGCGCGTGCATGCGGTGGGCGCGCCTTAAATTGATTTTATTCGGAAAAAATTGTATACTCCGGCTTCTGAGGTACGCAAGAAGTTCGGTCTCAGCAAGCAGGAGCCCTTTGTCTTGGTCCTTCATCATCCAGTGACGACCGAACCTGAACTCTCTTATCAAAATATGAGCCAGGTCCTGGCCGCGGTAAAAGCTACTGGCCTGCGCGCAATTGTCATCTATCCTTGTTCTGATCAGGGGTATCAGGGGATCATTGATGCGATTGAAGAAAAACGAGGCGATCCGCAATTTTCGATTTATAAAAACATCCCGGCCGAGGACTTCATCGGCTTAGAAGCAATTACTACGGCTTTGGTCGGCAACTCCAGCGCAGGTATTTATGAAGCCCCGTATGTTTACTGCCCGTTTGTTAATGTGGGTAGTCGGCAGGAGGGAAGAGAGCGGGAGCGAAACGTGATTGATGTTCCGCCGGAACGAGCGGCGATCGGGGCCGCAATACGGAGAGTCAGGACCGCGGCGTTCCAGAATCGTCTGCGGCGGCTTGAGTTCATCTACGGCGATGGCCGCGCGTATCAGCGGATCGTACGGGTACTCAAAAGCGTGCGGCTCGACGCGAAACTTTTTAAGAAGCGGATGACGTTGTAGGTTTATGACCCTTGCCGAAAAAGCGGAGATTTCAAAGATTATCATCCAGCACGCGGTGGAAAAATATCCCCGCATTTTTGCGGCCTGCTCTTTTGGCAAGGACTCACGCGTGGTGGCGGATTTGGCCATGCAGGTCAAGCCGGACATAATGTTTTTTGGTATTGATACCGGCTACGAGTTCCCGGAGACGCTGCAATTTGCCGGGGAATTGGTGCGCGAGACCGGTATGAATTTCGGCTGGCTCAGGCCCTCGGAGGAGGCGCGGCGGAAGATAGACGCGTATTACGGCGATTCGTTGGTCAAGAACGACCAATACAAATGCTGCGAGATGAAAATTCCGGCAATTGAGAGTGTCTTGGGCGAGTATGACGCCTGGGTGACCGGACTGCGGCGGGATGAGACCGAGCACCGCAGAGACACAAAACTGATTGAACAAGGGAAAATCGTTAAAGTGAACCCGATCGCTTTCTGGAACAAAGACGAGATCTGGGAATACATCAGGGAACGTAATCTGCGCTACCACCCGCTCTACGATCAGGGGTATCTCTCGCTTGGGTGCAAGCCCTGCACTACCAACGGAGCAGTGCGCTCGGGCGGCGGAAGACAGGGACAGTTTGAGCGGGCCGGACGCTTTGCCGGAACCGATCATCAAGGTCAGGAGTGCGGCTTACACACGATATGATTATGATATGTTGAACGCCCAGCGCCGAAAGACAAAAGCTGTTAGCTTTTAGCATTCACTATGAGAATTTTGATTTTGGGCGGCGACGGATACCTTGGCTGGCCAACCGCAATGAATTTTGCCGGGAAAGGTCACGAGGTAGCGGTCGTGGACAATTTGTCAAAGCGTTTTTGGGAAGCGGAGATGGGAGTCGCTCCGCTTTTCCCCATTCCACCCTTACAGCGCCGGGTCCGCATTTGGAATACACGCAATGGCGGGTCGGCCCCGATGCGCTACTACATCGGCGACATCGCCTTGAACCACCGTTTCGTATATCATGTGTTTGAAGAATTCCGGCCGGAAGCAATCATCCACTACGCTGAGCAGCCGTCCGCGCCCTACTCAATGTACAATCGCCTGCAAGCGGTTTCCACCCAAGTCAATAACGTGGCCGGGACTTTGAACGTCCTCTTTGCGATGAAGCGTTATGTTTCAGATGCGCATCTGGTCAAGCTTGGCACGATGGGAGAATACGGTACGCCGAACATTGACATTGAAGAGGGGTGGATTGAGATTGAACACAAAGGCCGCAAGGATCGCTTGCTTTTCCCCAAACAGGCCGGCTCGTTTTATCATTTGAGCAAAGTGCATGACAGCCACAACATTGAATTCGCCTGCCGGGTCTGGGGGCTGCGCTCAACTGATTTGAATCAGGGCGTGGTGTACGGGATTGAGACCGATGAGACCGAGATCAACCCTGAATTTTTGACCAGTTTCCATTATGATGAGGTTTTTGGCACTGTACTCAACCGCTTCGCGACTCAGGCAGTGGCGGGTCTGCCATTGACAATCTATGGCAGCGGAGGCCAGACGCGAGGATTTCTTAACATCCGTGATACCCTGCAATGCGTAGAATTGGCGGTTCTCAATCCGCCTCGGCTGGGCGAGTACCGAGTATTCAATCAGTTTACTGAGACATTTAGCGTTCTTGATATCGCCCAAAAAGTGAAGGAGGCGGGAGAAACAATGGGTCTGGGGGTTTCAATTGAGAATATTCCCAATCCGCGAGTGGAGCGCGAGGAGCATCACTATAACCCTCAAAATACTTCGCTTCTGTCCCTGGGCTTGAAGCCCCATCTGCTTACCACCGATGTCGTCACCAGAATGTTGAAAAAGATTATCTCCGCTCATGACATGGTTGATCGCTCCATTATTCGCCCCACGATCAAATGGCGCCAGTCCTAAGCCGCGCCGCTCACTCCCCGGTATATTTTATCTTGGTAAGAGTAGAACCCATCTCAAAATTGATTTTTCCACGGTTTTTGTCATTCCCACGAAACTTGTCCTCACAAAAGTGGGGAGTGGGAATCCAGTAAATAAGGCGAAATCTGGATTCCCGATCACGCCTGTCCTCGCATAAGCGGGGATCGGGAATGACAGAAGGGCATTTTTGAGATGGGTTCTAATAACTTTATGAGAATTTTAGTGACTGGAGGATCGGGGTTTATTGGATCCCATCTCGTTGAAGAACTGCTTGAGGCGGGGCATAGCGTCGCTTCGCTCGATTATCGCGATCCGCAGACCCCTCTGCCGGCCGGGGTGGAGGATTTTCGTGCGGACTTCTGCGAGTGGGACGCGCTTGATCGCGCATTTTCCAGCTTCCAGCCCGAGGCGGTGTGCCATCTTGGCGCTATACCTTCGGTGCAGAAATCCATTCTTGATCCGATGCCGACCATGCGCTCGGGCGTGACTGGCACTTACCTCGTACTTGAAGCCAGCCGGCGCCATGGGGCGCGGCGCGTAGTTTTTGCTTCTTCGGGCGCTGTATTCGGCGCGACTGGCGCCGAATATGCAGGGCGTCCGCTCACCGAGGATCTACCTTTGAAGCCCCTCAATCCCTACGGCCTTTCCAAAAAAATGGGTGAAGAAATGATGCGACTTTGGGCATCGCGAGAGATCTGGAATGGTTCTGATACTGTCTCACTTCGTTTCTTCAACGTGTTCGGCCCAAGGCAGCGTAGAGACGCGGCATACGCGACCTGCATTGAACGATTTCTGTACCAATGGGGAGCAGGGGATCCTTTTACCATTGTCCCTGATGGCAAGCAGCGTAGAGACATGGTCTTTGTGAAAGACATAGTCCGCGCAGTGCGGCTTGCCGCAGAAAGCGGCCACCGCTTCAACGGAGAAGTCATCAATATCGGCAGCGGCAAGAATTATTCGATTCTTCAGATTGCCGATATAATCGGCGGCTCATCCCATCCCCGCGTCTTCATCGAACCGCGGCCCGGCGAGGTGCGAGAGACACTGGCGGATATCTCCAAAGCCAAACAGTTGCTGGGATGGGAGCCGCAGATTTCATTTCCGGAGGGGACTGAGATACTCAAACGCGATTTTTCGGAGGTGACACCTCCGAAAAATGAATGAGTTACTAGAACCCATCTCAAAAATGCATTTGGGCTGCATACGGCGGATTTCTGCTCATCCGCCTTCTCGGGGCTCATCGTATCTCTGATACGAATCGCCCCTGCGGCGGCGGATGAGCGACGAAATCCGCTCGTATTCGCCGGCAAAGCCATTTTTGAGATGGGTTCTATTTTACGCTCAAGCGTAAAATAGTAACTCGATGGTTTATTTATGGCGATGGAAAAGAAAATTTTAGGCATTGTCACCGCGCGGGGCGGCTCAAAGCGTATTCTTAAAAAAAGTATTGCCCCGCTCCTTGGCAGGCCGATGATGGCGTATGTGTTGGATGCGCTCAAAAAGAGCCAGACAGTGAACCGGATCATTGTAGATACCGATGACGAGGAGATGGCAGAAGTTGGGCGCACGAATGGCGCGGAGATTCCATATCTGCGTCCAAAAGAATTGGCGCAGGATTCAACCGGCCACGTGCCCGTGCTCAAGCATGCGCTTGAGTTTCTGAAGGAGAAAGAAGGATATTGGCCGGATGCAGTGGTATTGGTCCAGCCGACGAGCCCGCTTGTTACCGCCGCGCATATTGATGACACCGTGCGTCTGCTTTTTGAAAGCGGAGTTGATTCAGCGGAGACGGTTTTTGAAGTGCCGACGATTTTTCATCCCTATAACATCCGGTATATTGATGCAGAGGGATATACGCATTTCTTGCTTGAGAAAGAGCGCGCGGAAGCACAGAAAATAGGGAAGCGCCCGCCGATGTATGTGATCGGCACGGTCTATACCTTTCGTCCGGACAATTTATGGGAAACAGGCACGATTCAAGGCAAACGCAGCAAATCGGTCATTATTGATCGCGCGCTGGCAATCGATGTTGACGAACCAGTTGATCTTATCATTGCCGAGGCACTGATGAAACATAGGCCGTAGCGCTGGACAGAACAGTAACATTTTGTATACTATAGCGGCTATCAGGCGATAGCCGTTTTTGTTCCTTTGCAACCTGCCGTCAGATAGATAGGGGGGATGACGGATGGCTAAGACATTGATTGTGACGACGATCTACACAAAGCCGGAAGATGAAACGCCGCCGAATCTGGTACAGAAAATCTGCGGCTTGGGTGAGATATCCGACGCCGAAGTATTGGTGATTGCGCAGGGGAAGGAGATCGGTTTTCCTTCTCCCCGGGTTAGGGTGGAGCACGTTGTAAAACCCCTCGGTATCTGGGGGGCGCTGCGCTACGCCTACCCAGTGGTCACGGATATCATACAGAAGACGGGGGTGAAGCGGATTGCCCACAATCTCGCACCGCTCTACTACGGTGTGGAAGCGGCGGAAGACGTGTTGTCACGGATTGGCCTGACGGATCATACGGTGGGATGTCGTGATGATATTGCTTCTTCCCTCACTGATAACCCTTCCGTGGGAAAAGCGCGCGCGCTGATGGAATGTTACCTCACCGCTCTTGCGGGGATCGTGATTTGCGGTTAAACCGATTTTTCAGAAGACGGGTTCACCGGGCTGCAGGCCTTTTCCGCGGAGCGGTACCTAAAATGGAATTGGGATTGGATTGTACACACCACTTGGGGTGGATCACTGGAAGGGCAGGTGCAGAGCGCGCAACTTGGTCGTTTGATAGAATTCTGTCCTGTACCGCATACTATATGTCGGACTTGGGGATCCACCCTCGGCATTGATATGGGGGCTGTGGTTGCAATGCTGGATCAGGCGCGCAACCTGCCGGTACTTCGTGACCCTCCGGTGGAGGCAGTGCGCCGGGCGCTGGACGAATTCGGTAGCGCTTTCCTAAATCAGCCGTGGATGAATCCGAACACCGCGGCCGAAGAGGTGCGGGCACTACTGGACTTTTACAACGGTAAGACAACCAGAGGGCAGTACCTCTTTTAGAGATCGCTCTCTGGCGTGAATGGTGTCTACCATAAACATTCCAGCCGTTCGTGCGCACTGCCGAGCGGCTTTTTTTATGTATACACATGGTGATACGCGTACGGCAGCGCTGTGTATAATCTAATTTGCCTAGGCAAATTAGATTTACTAAACTGGTGATAAGATGAAAAGACCCTTGATGCGCAAAAGGGCGTATGAGAAGAAACTTGAGGCGCGTCTTGCTGCCCACGAGCCGTTCCTCGTTGGCCGACTGCAGAAAGAGTGGGATGCGATGGAGCGGACAAGGCGTCGCGAAGAGTTTCGCGACATGACAAAGCGCACTGGCATAGTTATAGGAAAAACACTTCTTGTTCTCGCCGCATTGGGCGGTATAGCGGTCATCGCAGCGGTTGCGCCGAATATCTTCGCTGCTTTTGGAAGAATTGGCGGCAGGCGGAGGTTTTTTACCGGGCATGCGCTGAGAAGGCAGCTTCAGTACCTAGAGCGATGCGGATACGCCCGGGTTAAAAAAGAGAATGCAGAAGATGAGATTGCCGAAGTTCGCCTGACTGAATTCGGGAATCGTAAAGTCATTGCTCACGCGTTTGGCGAACTGAAAATAACTCCGCCGGCAAGATGGGACGGAAGGTGGCGTATGGTCACTTTTGACATCCCCAATCGGCATAAGTGGGCGCGGGAAGGCCTGCGTGAGAAATTGAAGCTTATGGGGTTTTTCTTTTTGCAGAAGAGTGTGTTTATCTTCCCCTATCCGTGTGAAGAGGAGATAGTATTCCTTGCAGACATTTATGATATCCAGCAATACGTTCGGTATGTCGAAACGGATTCGTTGTCTCCGGAAGACGATCTTCTGGGACACTTTGCCCTCACGCGCATAAAGTAAAACTAATCTGCCTAGGCAAATTAGATTTACTTTATGCTCAATGGGCGAGGGCGATGAGGATAGCACCGAGGGTTGCGAGTAGGGCGCCGGCGGCAAGCCGTACGCTGATTTCTTCTTTCAAAAATTTTGCTCCCCAAAGAATGGCAAACAGGACGCCGAGGCGCTTGATCGCTGAGACATAGCTTGCAAGCGTAAGCGATAACGCCAGCGAGGTCAGTATTCCACCGACGGCAAGCAGGAACGAGCTTGCAAGGAGAGAGCGGGAGTTAGGGATGAAGATACGTGGTGAAGCGGCGGGCTGTTTGATTAGGATATATAGGAGTACAGGTACAAGGGCTGCGCCGAAGAAAAAAGTAGGATAAAAGAGGGGGCTTGAGTGGAGGATTGCGAGACGATCAACCGCAATATTGAGTGAGATGAGAAATGCCGACAAGACGACGAAGAGAAAACCAGAATGGGATTGTGTGCGTGCGGTGCCGGTACGTGTGGGGCGCTCGATGATGAAAAGCCCAGCAACAATCAATATTATGCCAAAGAGTCCCTGATGTGAGGGCAGTTCGTGTAGGATGAGTAGCGCCGTCACAACGGAAAAGAGCGGCGCCAGGGCTAGAAAGGGAAATACCCGCGACAGGTTGTCGCGCTTGAGCGCTTCCCAGAGGAGGAGCGTTGCGGCGGCGTTGAGCATCGCGCCTGAAAAGCCGGCAATAAAGAATGTCGCGTCAAGACGCGGTATACCCGCGTAGATAATAAGGGGAGAAGTGAAAATCGCCGCACCGCCATAGGCGAGTAAGAGCAGCAGACGGCTTGGAATTGTTTCCAGAAGTCTTTTATTGATTGCCCCTTGCAGCGATTGCGCGAGTGCGGCAACAAGGGCAAAGAGAATGCCAAACATACGGGTAGTATAGCATTTGAAGGTTCTCCTTAAAAAATGCGAGCAGGTATGATACCTTGTGTTTACGTTAAACAGTACAGTTCACTGACAATCCAGCCACAGGGAGGGATGCGCGATGACCCGAGGACTGCATTTGGTGTATCACTATGTTCGTGAAGGAGGCGCGCCGGGAGCGAATTGTCCACCGGAGCGATTGCGCAGGCAAATCCGTTACCTGGTAGACGAGGACTATACGTTCCTTACCTGCCGTAATGTTGCAACCGCACTGAGAAATGATGCGTCACTGCCTGAGAAGTACGTGGTGCTTACTTTCGATGATGGGCTAAAAGAGCACCGCGAAACCGTATTGCCAATTTTGACGGAATTCGGCATTCCCGCGACATTCTTCGTCATCGGCTGCACCCTGGAGTATATGTTCCCCCCGGTGATAGGATTCCAGGTGCTTATTGAGAAGCTCGGAGCGGAACGGATGGAAAAAGAAGTTCTGCCCGCGGTGTTACAGGGTACACGTTATGCGCCGCTGGTCAATCTGGTTACGCTTGAATGGCTTAATCAGGTGAAGATGCGGCAAGGCGAGCCGCCACACCTGCGCGTGATCAAGTACATTTTTAATGACATTCTCCCCAGAGCGCTCCAAGAAGAGAAGCTGGCGGAGATGTTTGCGCGCTATATGAGTGATGGCGCGCAGGAAGGGTTTGCCGCGCAATGGTTCCTTGATGATTACGACATCGGGGTATTGGAAGATTGTGGCATGGAGATTGGCGCCCATTCGATGACGCATCCTCGGTTCACTGCAATAGGATTGCGGGAAGTGTATGAGGAGATACGGGAATCCTATGAGCGTCTCGAGCGTATGGAACGTCCCTGCAGAGAACCAGCTAATAGTTTTGCATATCCTTTCGGAGAAGTATATAGTGACAAGATTCGCCGCGAAGTGATGCGTTACTTCTCGAGCGCTTGGAATTACCTCGTAGCGACACCGTATATGTCCCTACCGCCCTACGAGCTCAATAACATGCCGCGGATTGATGAATACCACTGTGCGTTCTTCAAAGATTTTTAGCGCATGCTTCGAGGTTGGTAACAGGTAGCCGCTGTGCCTTCTGGCGCGGCGGCTTTTTTCTTGGGGATGACATTCTTTGCCGCATGATGGTTCTATATGATAAGTTGGGAATTCTTGCATAAGACAACTCCGTGTGCTACGAATAGCCTGATTTGATTTGGAAGGTTCTTTGGTATTTGCACCAAGGGGAGGATAGGACATGTGGGTATATTACGCATGGATTGCGGCTGTTGCGAGGGCGGTAAAGGACTTGTTTTGGAAGGACGCGCTGGATGCATCGCCAACAGGGGCGCTAGAGGCCACATTCTTATTTTGGCTCTGCGCGCTTGTGTTCCTTGCGCCGTTCGCTTTTGCTACAGGGATGTATTTTCGGCAAAGAGGCGGCCGGGAGACAGTACAGTCGTGGGTGGCATTCAGGTGGGCCAACATATCCGCCTTATGCAATGTTGTTGCCTACTGGATGTTTATGGAAGCATTGCGGCGCGGCGATTTATCGACTGCGTTGCCGCTTCGGGAGACCGTACCAATTTTTGCGCTTTTCATCGGAGTGGCAAGAGGTCTACCGGTGTCGCGGATGGTATTCATTTCTGTGCCATTGGTCCTCGGGGGCGTTTACCTGCTGCATCTTGATCAAGGAGCACAGAGCATTGAAATGCAGGTGCAAGCTGTAATTTCGTCTACCCTTGCGTTCATTGCGGCAGGAATATTTGCTCTCGCCGCACTGTGCGACCAGCGCGCGATGAGTCCTGATTATGGCGGCATGCATCCAGCTCTCTACGCCATGATCCTGGTGGGTATTACAGAGGTATGGTATACCATTGGGGTATTTGGTCTCGGAAAGCAGGCAGAGACGCTGGCGCTTTTTTCCAGGACACCTTGGTGGCAGCTTTCATCAATTGGAGCGTTGGGTGCGTTAGGAACTGTTTTTACCGCAGCAGCGCTCCGTGCAGGACCCTTGGTTGAGGTTGTCGTAAGTTTGCGCGCAAAGGTGTTGCTGGGAGTGCTCCTCGGCGGGGTGGTCCTGCAGGAAGCAGGACTGGTTACGCGTCTTATTGGCGGAGGTTTGCTTATGGCAGGGGTTGTCCTTGCTGCCGTAAAGCCGCGCCGATAGATATATCCCACGTCGATAATCTACAGGGTGGCCGTAACTATACTGCCACCCATTTTCGTTATACAGTATATTGTAAGATTTACTCGCGTTGTTCGCAGTTCCTGCGGATACAATTTACATATGAACACATATTCAATGACCTGTACGTGCGGGCATGTGACGAGCGTCGAAGCAAACAGCCGCGAAGAAGCTGTGAGTAAAATGCAGGGAATGATGACCGAGGAAGCCATTAAAGCGCACATGGACGAAAAACATCCCGGCGAGTCAGCCCCATCAATGGCAGAGACCCATGCCAATATTGAGAAAAACCTGCAGGGAATGTAACTGGTATTTCTGGATAAACTCGAAGAATAATTAGAACCCATCTCAAAAATGGCTTTGAAGGCGAAATCGTGCGGATTTCGTC
>CAYIGN010000022.1:0-11115 GCA_964363055.1 uncultured Candidatus Saccharibacteria bacterium | reverse complement strand
ATATCCTGATTTAGGCAAGATATGCTGATCGCTCGCGCGGCTTCGAAAATAGAGGGTATTATCACAAGCAGCACCACGCTCGTTGGGAGCGTTACACTGCTTGTTTTTACGCTTGCGGTTCTGGTGTTTGCCTGGGGAATCGTGCGGCTCATCGCCGCGGCCGGCAACACTGAAAAAATCAAGCAGGCCAAAGGCATTATCTGGTGGGGAATAATCGGGATGTTTGTTTTGGCTTCCATAGCCGGGATAATCTATTACCTGCAAAAACAGTTTGGCATTGACAGCATCCTGACCATCCCCGCCCCGCAATTTCAGCCGCAATAAATCCATGACCGTCACCATCCTCATCAACAAAATCACGCAGGAGATTCTCAATCCCCTTATTATGCTCTTTTTCGCCTTGGCCACGGTGCTCTTTGCCTGGGGGGTGGTGCAATACGTGCTCGCGGGTCAGGGCTCGCAGGAAAAAGCGACTCAGGGCAAGCGGGTGATGCTCTACGGCATTATCGGGATGTTTATTATGGCCTCGGCCTGGGGAATAGTGTATCTCTTATGCGATTTCTTTGGGACGTGCCCCCAGGTTACCGGCGGACCCGGAAGTTCACTCTTTGAGTGATGGACAATCCGCAAAAGACAGGCATTTTGCGGTTGCCCGCCGAAAATTCGGCGGGCGGTTGCGTTTTGGGAGATTTTCCGATAGATTGTGAGCATCGGGGCGGGTGATGGAATGGCAGACATGCAGGGTTTAGGACCCTGTGCCGCAAGGCGTGGGAGTTCAAATCTCCCCCCGCCCATCAAGATTTGCGATTGATTACTTTTAGGTGTAGGATTTGGGTATGTCGCGATTACAGAATAAATTCAAAGTCATTATTGAGCGCGATGAAGACGGCTATTTTGTCGCATCGGTTCCTGTCTTGCCGGGTTGTCATACGCAGGCAAAGAGTTTTCCGGAGCTGATGGAGCGGGTACGGGAAGCAATTGCGCTATGCAAGAGCGTGGCCAAGACAGACCCGGCATATCGGAGAAAGATTGCACAGTTTGCGTATGAGCCGTCTTTCGTCGGAATGGAGTTGGTGACGTTGTGACTTTCGCAGTATGGCGAGAAGATTGCCGATCCTCAAGGCGCGCGATATTATGCGTGTTTTGCACTCATTGGGGTTTCGGCCGGTGCGGCAAGTCGGCTCGCACATTTTCTTCGCGCACGACGACGGCCGGACGACACTCGTTCCTCGGCACGACCGCGAGGATATTGGCCGCGGGCTATTGCGGCAAATTCTGCGGGAAATTAAATTGACGCCGGATAAATTCTCCGAGTGCCTCTGAACGCCGATGTAGCTCAGTGGCAGAGCAACTCCATGGTAAGGAGTAGGCCGTCGGTTCAATCCCGACCATCGGCTCCAGACGAGAATGTTTAAACATTTAAATATTTAAATTTTTCCCCGATGCCCCAACCGAATCTCATCCGTCTGCAGTGCACAGTGTGCAAGCGCTACAACTACTGGACCCGCAAAAACATCCGCAAAGTGGAGCGCAAAATTGAGTTGAAAAAACACTGCAAGTGGTGCAAGAAGCACACTGTACACAAGGAGGCGAAGAAAACATAGCCAAGAATTACCAATTCCGAAACCAGAATAACGAAAAAATGAGCGATCCCCAGTCGCACTGGTTGCGGATGATTGCAGTTGCGGTTCCTACTTTACGGAATGAGGCAAGAAGTCACTGGAGAGAAGCGCAAGAGTTGAATCTTATTTTCTCAGCGATCATTCGGAAGAAAAAGGATATTGGGTATTGACGATTGGAAATTTTTTCTGGTTTCTGGTTTGGTTATTAGGATTTTATATCGGGAGCTTGGTTAAGTGGTATAACAGCGGTCTCCAAAACCGCGGTCGGGGGTTCGATTCCCTCAGCTCCCGCAATGGCTATTTATGTTGTCCTTGCCGCATACCTGGTCCTGCTCGCGGCTACGGCCGCTTTTTTGGTTTTTTGGACTTATACTCTTATCATCGCGCCGGCCAAGGGCTCGCCTTTTGCGCGTACAAGAAGAGGTCGGACTGATCGGATGCTGGAACTTGCCGGGGTTAAGCCCGGAGAATTGTTGTTGGATCTCGGCTCTGGAGACGGTTCAGTATTGATTGCGGCGACGCGGCGCGGCGCCCGGGCGGTCGGTGTTGAAATCAATCCCTTTTTCGTCTGGTACTCGCGCTGGCGGATCCGGCGCAATGGATTAGCTCATCTTGCCCGGGTAGAACGCGGGGACCTGTTTAACCATCCGATAGGCCAAGCTGATATTGTATTTATGTTTCTCTTGCCCCGAGCGATTGAAGGGTTGCGCGAGCGTTTGTCGGCCGAGGCCAAGCCCGGCAGCCGGATCGTCTCGCACCTCTTTCCCATCTCGGGGTGGACGCCGCAGAAAATAGAAGACAACATTTTCCTCTATAGTATTATGTAGTATCTGTAGAGATCTTAGTACTATACAAGCGGTATGACTTATAATTCTAAGGAACATTCCAGCGAAGAGCTTATTCAATCTTTGGTAGATAGCGGCCATCTCAAGACCCCGCGGTTGATTGAGGCGTTCCGCGCCATTGACCGCGCTGATTTTGTCCTGCCGGAACAGCGCGCCGAGGCATACGCCGACTATCCCCTGCCAATCGGGCATGACCAGACCATATCCCAACCGCTCACTGTTGCCTTTATGCTGGAACTGCTTGACCCACGGCCCGGAGACAAGATGCTGGATATCGGATCAGGATCAGGATGGACAAGCGCCCTTCTCGCGCATATCGCAACCCAACCCTCGGAGGCGGCACCTCCCAAGAGCGGCGAGGTCTTGGCAGTAGAGCGCATTCCGGAACTGTGCGAACCCGGGGAAGCAAATGTCAAGAAATATAACTTTGTCAGCAGAGGTGCTGCAACGTTTTTCTGCCGCGATGGCCTGGCCGGCCTGCCAGAACATGCGCCGTTTGATAAAATTCTGGCCAGCGCCGCAACCCCAGCCGCTATTCCCCAGACATGGCGGGACCAGCGCGCGATTGGCGGCAGAATCGTGGCGCCGGGCGGCGGATAGGTATGGAGGTGTGAGAAAAAGGGCGAAGGCGAATGGAAAGAAAAGGAGTACCCGGGATTTATATTCGTGCCGTTAGTCACGGACGCAAAATCAAAAATCCCGCCCCGGAGAGCCTCGCCTCTTCGGGGCGAGGCTCGCTCCACAACGGCGGGCGGCGAAAATCAAAAATCAAAACCGCAAATTAAAGCTAGAAAAATTCTTACGATTCTTCCCGTTATATTTTTGCTTCTTGCTTTTTTATTTTTGATATACGAGATATATCTCCCCCACTCTTCTGCTGCGGGCGCGCAGGAAGTGGTTATCCTTCCAGGAATGGGATCGCGCTCCATCGCCCAAAACCTGAAACATGCAGGCGCGATCCGCTCCAAGTGGGCATTCATCATCTACGTATCACTCACCGGCCAAGCGCATCTTCTCAAACCCGGAACCTATAACTTCGTTTCCCCTTCGATCGCGGAGATCGCCGAGGCCCTCGCTGCGAGTGAGCCGAGCGATCTCGTCATCACTATTCCCGAAGGGTGGAGCGCGGGTGAAATTGGGGCGTATCTCCAGCGCCGCGGAGTCGCAGGCGCGGCGGCGTTTGAAGAGCTTGTTTCTCCGGCGGGTTCGCGCGCCTTTGCCGATCGGTTCCCATTTTTACGGGGGCGGCCGGCAAGCGTTGGGCTGGAGGGGTACTTGTTTCCTGATACCTACGCAATCTACCCTGATGCAAAGCCAGAAGACGTCATCGTGCGGATGCTCGAGAATTTTGATCGGCGGCTCGATCCTCTGCTGCGCTCTCTGATTACGCGCCAAGGCAAGACCATTTTTCAGATCATCACTATGGCTTCACTCATCGAAAAAGAAGTGCGCTCGGACGAGGATCGAGCGGTTGTCTCCGGTATCCTGTGGAAGCGGCTGGGGGCCGGCATCCCTCTGCAGGTAGACGCATCCATTACCTATATCAAAAAATATAACGCCAAACGCATAACAAATAACGGAAGAATATCCATTAAAGATACCCAGATTGATTCGCCCTACAACACCTACCGTTCCCTGGGTCTGCCCCTCGGACCCATTGCGAATCCCGGACTCTCAGCGATCCGCGCAGCACTTTATCCAAAATCATCGCCCTATCTTTATTATCTCTCTGCCCCGGACGGGCGCACCATTTTCTCGCGTATACTGGAGGAACATATAGCGGCAAAAGCAAAGTACTTGACAGCAGAGTGAGTCGCGGCTACACTATTGGATAAGTATGTCCGATGACTGTCGGCATCCTCGCAAAGAGAGAACAAGGCCGACCGAGGGCAAGAACTGCGGAATGGCGTCAAACCCATTCTTTTACCTCGGCCGTGCCGAGCGTCTTTTTTTATGTTGACCAGAGCCGAGAAAACAAAAATAATTGAGGATTTCACGGATCGCTTCCAACGCCAGAAAATCGCGATATTCAGCGATTTTCAGGGCATATCAGTCGCGCGATTAACCGGTTTGCGCCGACTCCTCAAGCAGGCGGAGGCAGAGTATAAAGTTGTCAAAAAGACCCTGCTCGATCGCGCTCTGGCGGCGGCAGGGATCGGCGTCAAGACCAAAGAACTGAAAGGCGAGATTGGCATTGCGTTCGGCTACTATGATCAGGCCGCGCCGGCAAAGACCCTGCTCAGATTCAGCAGAGAGAACGAAACCTTCAAAATCCTTGGGGGAATACTGGGAGGTAAGATCTTGAGCCAACAAGAAATCCTCGTCCTGGCGCGCCTCCCATCGCAGGATGTGCTCCTGGCCCAGCTAAGAAACGCCCTTGTCTCGCCTCTGCGCGGCCTTGCTGTCGTGCTTGGCGGAGATATGAGGAATTTGGTCGTGGTATTGAATAAAATAAAAGCTAATAGGGCATAGCCACTAGCCCTTTGGCTGGCCGCTGGCTAGACCCTATACCCGAATATAACAATGGATAAAGATCAATTCATTTCAGCAGTTGAGAAGATGACGGTTTTGGAATTATCTGAGTTGGTAAAGGCGCTGGAGGAGAAATTCGGCGTCTCCGCCGCGCTGCCGGTGATGACCGCGCCTGTTGCGGCTCCGGGCGAGGAGGGAGGCGAGAAAAAAGAAGAGAAAACCACTTTCAGCGTGGAGCTCACCAACGCCGGTTCCCAGAAAATTCAAGTCATCAAGGCGCTGCGCGAAGTAACTACTCTTGGTCTTAAGGACGCCAAGGATGTGACAGACGCCGCGCCAAAGATAGTAAAAGAAGGTGTATCCAAGGAAGAGGCAGAAGAGACAAAGAAGAAGCTGGAAGCGGCGGGAGCGACAGTTACGGTAAAGTAGAACAACATGGAGCAGCTATTGGAGCGATTGTTCGAGTCGGTCCCGAAAGCACGGATTCTGCGCCTGTTCCTGCGTAATCCCGAGGACCGTTTTCAGTTCAGTGAAATCGTAGGCCGGAGCAGAGTCAGACCTCGCACAGCTCGTGCCCAGCTAAACAAACTTATACGCCTCGGGCTTGTCCACTCTGCCAGCGCGCAGCTGCCGGCGGTGGAGAAACGGGGACGCAAGACAAAGATAAAGAAGGCGCCGGTCTATTTTGTGAATATGGATTTTGACTGCCTGAAGGAGCTGCGCGAATTGATAGCCAAATCATCAGTTGCTCCTCGGCATATCCTGCTCCGACAGATAAAAGGAATCGGGAAGGTGAAACTTGTCGTACTCTCGGGTATATTTATCAACAATGAAAACGCCCGCATTGATCTCCTAATTGTCGGCGATGATATCCAGAAGCGCAAACTTGACGTATTCTTGGCAAATACCGAATCGGATATTGGCAAGCCGATTCAGCACACCATAATGGATACCGAGGAATTCCGGTACCGAATGGATATGTACGACAGATTTCTAAGGGACATATTGGAATATCCGCATGAGAAGCTCATCAATAAGCTGAATATCTGAAACATAAAATCAAAACCGTCCCGATCGCGATCGGGACGGTTTTGATTTTATCTCCTCTTTGAATTATGCTTGGGAAGCAGGCCGTAAAAATGAGCCGTAGTCTTCCGTTCATTCATCCCCCAGGAGAGGATTTATGCGCGATTAGCTCAGTGGCAGAGCGCTGCGTTCACATCGCAGAGGCCGCAGGTTCGATACCTGCATCGCGCATTTTTCCGCAGATAAGACCGCATCGAGTTACGATCTCATGAATACCATCTTGAAGAAGCCGCCCGCGTCCTTCAGGACGCGGGCGCGGCACGCATCTGGGCCATCACCGTAGCCCACTAATCCCCAACCTCTTTTGCACAGCATTGAATGTTGAACAATGTTGAGCAATTGAATATAAGAAACTATCGTCTGGCCGTGGCCTCAACCCGACTCATGCGCTTCTCCAGATTTTCAACCCGCTCCCGCAGTTCCGCATATTCAATCCGCATCGCCTGTAAGCCAATTTTCGTCTCTTCACGAAATCCCCGCATCTCCTCCAGCACCAATTGAAACCCTGCTTTCATATCATTCCACAGTCCATCAATCTTGTCTCCTAATCGCTTCTCCGTGTCTCTAAATCCGCGGGCAGTCATCCGCCCCAATTCATCAATTGTCATTTTCTTCGCCATCACTCTTTAGTATAAGACGTCCTTATGCTGTGTCAACCAATCGATTTCCACCAAAACCCAATCCCATACCCCATTGTCAACAAAAGCCATACGATCGTAAAGTAAATGTTAACAATCACTTAGCATTGTACTACCAAGCCCCCCACAAAAACTCCAGAAACTGGCGCTGGGCATCGGCAATCGCGCGGTCTTCAATCAGTACCGCGATCCTGTTTTTGGGAGAGATCATCGCGACTGTATTGCCGTAGATCAAGAGATCCACCTTAAACTCCATGTCTTTGGGCAGAAATTTCGTCTCACCCAAACCGAGCCGATTTTTTTCTTCAAGATATTCCCGCGCTTCGGAAGAGTCCTCAATAAGGTCGCGGACGTGTCCGCCGTTTGCTTTCATTAAACGAAGTAAACCCATTTGTTCGTCTTGAGAGAGCATGGAGCGTACATCCTTTATTGATACCGCTCCGATAATTTCTCCCCCGGAGAAAATCTCTTTTTCATACAAACCGAGAATTGCCTTTTTGCCCTCATAAAACCGGACCCGCGGCTTCCCGGGCATGGCATTCGCCAGAGAGCGGAATTCAGGAAGTACCTCCTTGAACGCCCGCGCTCTTTCTTCAAAACCGGCAAGGACTTTTTCGGGATTCACCGCTTGATACAGCGTAGTCGTGCCTTTGGGGATAACCTCAATTAGCCCCTTTTCTTGGAGGGCATTGAGCGTTACATACGCAGTCGGCCTTTTGACGCCGGCTTTCTGGGCAATTCTTAGCACCGATGCCTGTCCCAATTCCAAAGCCGCCAAATACACCGCGGCCTCTTTTGCCGTAAGCCCGATCTCCTGTAAAACCGTTTCTAACGCCATTGTATCGTTCTGTCATTCCCGCCCCCGTTTTCACGAGGGTAAACTTGTCCTCAACTTGATTGGGGACTCCAGCGGGAATCCAGTCATACCCCATTATACTGCAAACAATATATTTTTGTCAATACTTCTGACATCATATAGTATATATGCTAAAATATCGCATTTTTCCCCTATCATAGGGTAAAGTATTTATATCCGCGAGATTGATATTGTTATAAGTATTGACATTATATTTTTTCTATGCTATACTTTTGATGAAGTTCTTTGAAACGTTGCGGTCTATGCTATGGGCCTTTGTGACAAGGAGAACGATCGTGGACACTAAAGTAGTCGTCATTGATGACGTAGCGAGATGGGCGCTTCAGAGTCTGAAGGAGATACCAGACGACGATGTTATTGATGTCAAAGTCTGTGTAGGACGCTGTGAAGACGAAACCATAATCATCGTCTATGCACACGAGTCGATGATTCATGAGGATATGCTCAGAAAATCGGGCGCTTGTGTAAGCGGTGGCGGCGACAGCATACGGCTTTTCATGAAAGACGGCGCTGTCAACGTCGCGCTGGCGAATCTCGCGTCAATAAGTGTTGGCCCACTCCGCTCTGAATTCCGCGATATAGTAGTCATGGAATTCAGAAAGCTTATAGCCTAAACAGGGAAGGGGGATCGCATGAGTTTTCCTATCGAGAATCCCGAGGCGGATCGCCGCCAGAAAGGAGGTGATAACACGAGGCGAGGTATTGCTTCGCCTCCCTATCAGAATTCGCGAATCTTACGAGATACGATCTCGTGAACTCTCTCCGTTCGCGGGTTCTGATGGGGATACAATAAAAGCCGTCCCGACGATTCGGGGCGGCTTTTCATACTTCTCGGGAAAATTATTTGTATACGCTTCATATTATGACGTATGCGACCGCAGGTAATACCAAACCCCACCCACGCTGATAAGGGCTAAGAGTAATGCCATAACGGCTTGCAGGATATCAGTATTCATAGGCAAAATTATCAGCGTCGGCCGGAAACGATAATCCATATTGCTCCGATTAGAGCTATAACTCCGGCGGCAAGATAAAACGTAAGAAGATTCATAAAGATAGATGCGCTGAGATTCCCGCATTTTTCTTCTTGGCTGCGAGATGAGCAAGAAAAAGAAAGGCCGTCGTCATCCCGATACCAGTCAAGAAAACTAGCCACGGGAATTCTTGCGGAACAGCGCTCGGAATGAAAACACCGATTACCAATGATCCGAAAATAATCTTCGCGCCATCAAGGAAGAAATTCGGGAGGATACTTGCAGATGTCTCCGGATTCATAATTCGCGATTATCAACGCCATTATACTTCAGACATCTCCAATGTCAATCATTCGTCATTCGCTCGTCACGCGCAGTACCTCTTCTATGGTGGTAACGCGCTGGGCTGCGCGGATAAAACCCTCTTCCAGCATAGTGCGCATGCCCTCGGCTTGGGCTTGGCGTTCAATATCATCCGAGGTTGCGTTTTTCATGACTAATTCCCGGACAGTGGTGGACATCTCCAGCACCTCATGAATCCCGATCCGGCTCTTGTAGCCGTCGGGGCACTGCTGCGATTTCTTGGGCTTAGCCCAGATCATCTTCTCCGGCGTCATTTCCGGATCAACCACTTTCTCCTCCTTCAGAAATCCCAGAACTCGTTCCAGGTCCATATCGGTTTTTAAGCTTGCGATCTCGGTTTCGGTAAGGCGGTATGACTCTTGGTCCTCGCACAGACGCCTCACCAGCCGCTGTGAGATAATGGCGGTAACTGTAGAAGCAATCAAGAATGGTTCCACTTTCATGTCCAGCAGTCGCGGCAGTGCCCCGGCTGCTGAATTGGTGTGGAGGGTGGAGAGGACCAGGTGGCCGGTCAGGGCCGCATTGATTGCGAGTCCCGCGGTCTCATTATCGCGGATTTCTCCGACCATAATGATATTGGGGTCCTGTCTTAAGAGGGCGCGCAGGCCGTTGGCAAACGAGAATCCAATATCCGGACGCACTTGGGTTTGGTTGATGCGCGGAATTCGGTATTCAATTGGGTCCTCCACAGTAGAAATGTTGACTGCCGGGGTATTGAGCATTTCCAGGACGGTGTAGAGGGTGGTGGTCTTGCCCGAACCAGTCGGGCCGGTTGCCAAGATTATCCCAGTCGGCCGCCGGATGGCGCGCTCAACCCGCTCCAGATTAGAGCCCCAGAATCCGAGCTCTTCCAGGGAAAACCCTTTGGCGGTCTCGGGCAGAAGCCGCATCACAATCTTCTCGCCGTCAAACACCGGCAAGACCGAAATGCGGAAAGAAATCCGGTACTCCGGGGTTTCAATCCGGAAGCGGCCATCTTGAGGAAGGCGGTGCTCATCCAGCTTCAGATTGGCCATTACTTTAATCCGGGCGACAATGGCAGTCGCGATGCGACGCGGCAGAGTCATCGCATCGCGCAGAATCCCATCAATGCGGTAGCGTACTGCGACTTCTTTCTCGGCCGGCTCCACGTGGATGTCGGATGCATCCTGCAGAATGGCGTGGCGGATCAGGGTATCCACAATTCGCACCACCGGCAGGTCTTCGGCCAGTTTCTTCAACTCCTCGGCCTCAGCCGGGGCTTCAGCCGCCTCTTTGGCAAGCGCCAAGGAGAGGTCCCCTTCGCCTTTGAGTAATTCCCCGAACTCCGCTTCCAAGGTCTTCTGGTACTGACGCAGGGCGTGCTGGATGGATTCGCCAGTGGTGATGCGCGGCAAAATCCGAAGCCCTACCTTCTTGCGGACGAATTCAATGGTTTGAAGATCCCCGGGCTCGAGCATTGCAACCTCCAAGTCGTTTCCGGTCCGGCGGTAGGCGACAACGTGATAGGTCCGGGCAATCGGTTCGGGTATCAGCTGCAGCACCTCCGGTCCGATCGTCTCGCGGGTCAGGTCAACAAATGGGACGCCTACAATATAGGCCTCCAGACGCGCCAGTTCCTCCTCTTTGATCACGCCGGCGTTGAGCAATACCTCGCGCAACGGCTTGCCGCTGGCGGCCGCTTCCTGTTCCACCTTCTTCAGCTCGGCCGGCTTCACCACGCCGGTGTCAAGCAGGAAGGTTTTAAGTTGTGGCTCTGCAACGCGCATAGCAATGCGGATTGACCGCCCGACTTACTATAAACTATCTCAAAAGGGTTCTACTCTCCCAGGACCCCTTTGACTTTTGCTACAACATCTTCCAGGCGATAATTCACCTTCACCAAGTAGGTGGTGGCGCCAAGCTCGAGCGCCCGTTGGACTTCCACGCCCCCCTCCAGGTTAGACATAATGATTACTGGAATACGGGCGGTCGCTGACTCCTGTTTGAGCTCTACCAGCACCCCAAAACCGCTCTTCTGGGGGAGGATGAGATCAAGTAGAATAAGGTCGGGCAGATCGCTCTTGGCAAGCCGCAAGCCGTCTTCGCCATTCAGGGCCGACAATACCTCAAACCCCGCCTCCCTCAGCACCTGTCCTACAGCGCGCTGGAGCCCGACCTCATCTTCAATGAACAAAATTTTCTTCATGATGGCTGATGACTATAACCCATCTCAAAAATGCATTTGGGCTGCAATCGGCGGATTTCTGCTCATCCGCC
>CAYIGN010000021.1:0-12753 GCA_964363055.1 uncultured Candidatus Saccharibacteria bacterium | reverse complement strand
AAAGAAAGGGCGGGACTCTACCGCTGAGCTACGCTGGCTCATGAAAGGGCGGGACTGGCGCAAAACAGCTGCTCTACCGCTGAGTTACTCCGGCAGAAAGCGGGAACGCAAGTTGATCTACCCTGGCACATCTACTTTCTTTTTGCGCCGGACTTCTTGGATGCGGATGCTATGTGCCGGCGGGATGACAACCTGCTCCGTCTTATGCCCAGCAGCATGCGCCGCCAGGCCGTTTGCGCTGCCATTGTCATTGGGGAGACCACTCGCCGCCCGTACTTTTTTTAGAAGCCCGACTGTCCCATTGTCGGCGCGCAGCAACAAGATATGGAGGCGATAGATAATCTTCTCACAGAATCTCCACAAGGGCTCCCGATACTGCTTCTCTCGCCAGTAATTCTTGATGTTTAGAATAAAGACCCGCACTCGGGCTGAATCCTCGTGGAGGCACTGGGTGATCACCTCATCGGGTATAGCCACCAGCTCCGGAATCTTTTGCGAGATGCGGTACCACAGCACTCCGGCGCTACCGATAAATGCGGCTGCCAAGAAAGCATCAAACATAGCTACAGTTATAATTACAGTTCAAACCTCGCGAATTTACCAATCTTGATATTCTCGCCAAATCTGCCGATGGATTCATTGATCAAATCCCCGACGGCCTTGCGCTCATCCTTGATGAAGGGCTGACTTAGCAAAGCCGCAGTGTCGGCCGGAGCCATAGCCGCAATGTGCATCGCAATATCATGAGCCATGGTTTTGAACCCCGGATTGCGTGCCACAAAATCGGTCTCGCACTGCAGCTCCACCAGCGCTCCGATCCGATTGTTGGAATGGATATAGGCGTCTATGACTCCGGCCGAGGTTTCGCGGTCCAGCCGCTTGCCGGCCGAGCTCCCCAGCCATTCTTCAATCAACGCCTGCGCTTTTGCTGAATCCCCACCACTCTTTTCCAACGCCTGCTTGATGTCGGAAATGCCTACTCCGGTTTTCTCTCTCAATTCTTTAATCTGCTGTGTTGTGATCATTGGTTTCCGCCCGCTGCTTCATCCATAACCATATTCTTGGCGCGCATACCCTCCTCGATCGCCGCACCGATTCGATTAACCATATACCGCACGGCCGGCAGGGCATCATCATTTGACGGGATCGGGTAGTCAATCAATCCGGCGTTGGCATTCGTATCGCAGAGGCCGACGATCGGGATTTTCATCCGCCGCGCTTCGCGCACTGCGGTTGTATCATGGGTTGTGTCCACGACAAAAATCGCATCCGGCAGGCGGGTCAACGTCCGTAGACCATTAAACATTTTGACAAGGCGCACCATCTCCTCTTCCTTCTTCATCCGTTCTTTTTTGGTATACTTTTCCAATTCACCCCCCGCCTTTTCCTTTTCCAGCGTCTCCAGATATTCCACCCGCTTGCGGATTACCTTGAAATTGGTAAGCGTCCCTCCGATCCAGCGCTCAACAAAATAAGGCGTCTTGGTGCGATCGTAAACCTCCAGAATCGCTTTCCGCGCTGCCGGCCGCGTACCTACCAACAGCACCAACCCGCCCCGGCCGGCGACATCCTTAAGAAATGCTTCAGCCCGGCCGAGCGCCTCCACGGTTTGGATAAGATCCAAAACCGAGATGGTGTTGCGCACCCCAAAAATATACCTCTTCATGGAAGGGTGATCCTTGGTCTTAGCATGCCCCATATGCACTCCGGCCTTCATCAACTCCTCCAGTTCTCCATCCGCCGCCGCAAGTGGGGTTTGCTCCTTATACTCTATTGCCGCAGTTGCTTCCTCCATAAAAATAATATAGCAGATTGTATCGTCTTACGCAACTCCCCTTGACTCATAAAGATGGTTTATGAGTCAAGGGGTTGCGGTTTGGGTTTTCGTATGATATAGTGGGATTATGAAAAAAGATATTCATCCCGCATATTACCAAGCCAAGGTCAGCTGCGCCTGCGGCAATACTTTTACTGTCGGCTCGACCAAAAAAGAATTGGGAGTGGAAATTTGTTCGGCCTGCCATCCGTTTTACACCGGCGGCTCAAAAATCATTGACGCCGCCGGCCGGGTAGAGCGATTCAAGGCGCGGCTCGCCAAAAAGCGGAAGTAATAATGGCTATTGACACGCGCATACAACGCAAAGAGGAACTTGAGCGGCTGTTGAGTGATCCTGCGGTGCTCGCCGACCCCGAGCGCGTCAAGGAACTATCAATCGAATTCTCCCGCATCGAAAAGGACCTCCAGCGCGCGGCGCATACCTTTCCTCACAAGGGGTTATTTTAGAAATTCGGGCTGGGGTCGGCGGCAATGAAGCCGCGCTTTTTGCCAAGAATCTTTTTGAGATGTACCAGCGTTTTGCCGCCAGGCGCGGGTGGCAAGCGGCGATTCTCGATGAATCAAGGAATGATCTCGGCGGCTATAAAGAGATCACCGCCCAAATCCGCGGGGAGGACGTATATGAAATGCTCCGCTGGGAATCGGGCGTGCATCGCGTCCAGCGGATTCCCGCCACCGAAAAATCGGGGCGGATTCACACCTCCACCGCATCGGTCGCGGTTCTTCCTCAAGCGCAGGAAGCCGACATCGAAGTCCGTCCGCAGGATGTGAAGATTGAATTTTTCCGCTCATCCGGCCCCGGCGGACAAAACGTAAACAAGGTTGAAACGGCCGTGCGGGTGACCCACACCCCGACTGGTCTGGTAGTCGCTTCTCAGGAATCCCGCTCCCAGCAGAAAAATAGGGAGCAGGCGATGATGCTGCTGCGCTCAAAGCTTCTCGCAAGCCGGCAAGAGGAAGAGGCCAAAAAAATCGCGGCAACTCGCCGCGAGCAAATCGGCACCGCTGATCGCTCCGAGAAAATCCGCACCTACAATTTCCCCCAAGACCGTCTTACTGACCACCGCATCAAGAAATCCTGGCACAATCTTGAATCAGTTATGCAGGGGAATCTGGAGCCGATAGTAAAGGCGCTCCAGCAAGAAGTTCAAATGTCAAAATCCAAATGACAAATCAATTACTCAAATCCAAATGTCAAAAACGAATGGCTTTGGACTTTGGATTTGCCGCATCCTACAGGATGCGATCGATGTCCCTCGCAAGAGAAATAATCCGGTTGGCGTAAGATCGGCAAATGTAGCGCGAGCAATTGGGCTGGCCAGAAAGATAGGTCTTGGCGGCCTTGATTTCACCCGATGCGGTCTGGGAATCGGCCCCTGCGTCGGCCAAAAAAAGTGCTGCTGCGGTGAATGCGTCTTCAGCAGTCCATGGGTTGGGCGGATTGTGACTGGTGAGCTGCGCCACCTTTGACTCAAACTGCAACCAGGTGGTGGGCAAAAACTGCGCCGGTCCCATTGCCCCCCCGCAGCCGTACGAGGGTTTTCGCGAGACCGGCATCCGATCCGCCTCAAAATTCAGCTTTGCGGTGATTGCCAAAAAGGCCGCTTTTTCCGCCTCAGCTGCTTTGCGCTTGCCAAGACGTACATAGCAGTCATACATATCCGTCTTCCAATTGCCGGTGCCGAGATTGGTGCCCACACTTATGACCCCGTCTTCAAATTGTTTGCCGGTCTCCACCTCCAGGAGCGCCAACAAAAATGCGGTTCGAATGCCGACTCGCTTGGCGGCTTGATCCGCCAGCCGCACTGCTTCCTCGGCGGTGATACCCGTCTTTTCCAGATAAAAGAGCTGGGTTTTGAGAGTCGCGATGTCGCGCTTCTTTGACTTTAGCAGTTGTTGAAACACCGCCTCTTTACCTTTGGTCAGACGCAGTAATTCATCTTTCTCTTTTTTCTTCCGGGCGAGAAATCGACGTTCCACTTCCTGCAGGACTTTGAGCTCCTGCTGCTCTTCTTGAAATTCCTCCAGTTCGGTTTTTTCTTCCTCCAGAGCCGATCGATCTTCTTTAAAATCGCCCAGGGCGCTCTGGATATTGGATTGGACCGTCTCCAGACCATGAAGGGCGG
This sequence comes from uncultured Candidatus Saccharibacteria bacterium, assembly GCA_964363055.1. Lineage (GTDB taxonomy): Bacteria > Patescibacteriota > Minisyncoccia > Sungbacterales > HO2-52-23 > CAYIGN01. Next base: position 8,790 of record CAYIGN010000021.1, on the reverse strand, counting down.
TGAAGAAATCAGAGAGATTGCGGTATTTGAGGAGGATAATCAAGGCGTTATTTTCCTCCTGAGTTGAGAGCAAAAATAAACTGCCGGCCAGCGCCTGGCGGCTCTTTTCAATTTTTTGGGTAAGGAGGATGATCCCCTCTTTTTTCTCTGCGATCTGAAGGCCGGCCTTGCGGATCGCCAAGGCCAGGCGCTTGATTTCCAACTCGCGGCGCTTGACTTCCGTATCTATGGTCTTGACCTCGCTGCTCAAGCTCCGCGTCTCTCCTTGGGTCTGCTGTAGCCCCTGATCCAACTCCTCTGCTTCCTGTTCCAGCTGAGCAATCTGGCGCTCTAAATCGGAGCGAGACCCATTGCCGTTCGTCTGCTGGGCGACGGCCAAATCCGCATCCCCCAGGACCGTTACAGAAAAAAAGATCAGCAGGATCGCGATATGGAAGGCCGTTTTCATCCTCAAATGCGATGGGGTCATCTCAAATAATAATGTCGTGATTCAATTTCGAGACGATCCGATTATACATTTTGTAAAAGATAGGACTTACGCGTTTGGGTAAATATCACCCTTTTCTGTCATTCCCGCGAAAGCGGGAATCCAGCAGATAAGCCGTTATTTGACGCTCTGGATTCCCGATCAAGTCGGGAATGACACCAAACGCGTAAGTCCTAAAGATTTATTTTTCTTCAGTTATCTCCGCTTCGGCCTTGGTCTCTTTTTCGGCTTTGGCTTCTTTCTTCATTTCTTGTTCGGTCTTGACCTCAACCGTCTCGGCCGCCGGTGCCGCCTCCAGAGCCGCAAGCTCTTCTTCGGAGCGCGGCGCCTCCACCACGGCCAATACCTCTTCGGGCGATGCTAAAATCTTGACTTTGTCCGGTACGGCAACATCTTTTACCAGAATCCGCTCGCCCAATGCGCCCAGTCGCGTCAAATCAGCCGACAACGCATGCGGCAAGTCAGAAGGCATGGCTTCTACCTCAAGCTCATGCAGCACCTTTATCAATACTCCGCCTTCGTTTTTGACTGCGGCCGACTCGCCTATAAACTCAAGCGGCACCTTCACCCGCAAGGCCTTATCCATCCGTACCGCATAAAAATCGGCATGGATCGGCCGATCGGTCAGCGGATCATAGGCGATCTCTTGTATCAGAACCGGATATGTCGTCCCGTCCACATTCAAATTGAGCAGAGTTGACTCCCCTGCCTCCTTCCACGCCTTTTCAAAATCGTTATATGCCACGGCGATCGGCTGGGATGCCAGATTCTCGCCGTAAATAACCGCTGGCAAAAAACCGGCCGCTCGCACGGTTTTTACCTTTTTTCCGAGCCGATGTCGCGCCTGAGCCTCCAATTCCTGCATATAAACCACAATAGCATATATGCAGAGGCAAGGAAAGATCCCCGCAGCCAATGTAAAATCCGACTTTCAGCAATCTATCACGATCGTATCAATTTAGGACTTACGCGTTTGGGTAAATATCACCCTTTTCTGTCATTCCCGCCCCCGATCGCGGTCGAGGGTAAACTCCAGCGGGAATCCAGCAGATAAGCCGTTATTTGACGCTCTGGATTCCCGATCAGAGCTTGCCCTCAACTTGATTGAGGGTCGGGAATGACACCAAACGCGTAAGTCCTACAATTGTTGAAAGTGAATCCGCCGCATCTGAGCCGATGCATCCTACGCCGGAGGAACCGCGTTAGGAGGCGGTTTGCCCTCCAAAACGGCAATGATATTTTTGGCCGCGAGCTCCGACATCGCTTGCCTGGTTTCCTCAGTGGCTGAAGCAATATGCGGGGTCAAAATTATATTTTCGAGATCTGCCAGCCCGGGGGCAAGCGCGGGCTCATGCTCATAGACATCGAGCGCTGCCCCGCGGATCACGCCGTTCCGAAGGGCCGCCGCCAGCGCCGCTTCATCCACCACCGGCCCGCGCGAGGTATTGACGAGGTATGCGGTTTTTTTCATGAGCGACAGGCGCCGCGCGTCAACCAAATGATGGGTCGTTGGCAGAAGAGGCACATGAATTGAGACAAAGTCCGCTTCGCGAAAAATGTCGTCAATGTCAGCGCGAAATTGAGCGCCGAATTCTTTCTCAAATCCTTCGTTACGCTTTAGATCATAATAGATCACCCGCATATCAAATCCTTTCACGGCATGATGCGCCACCCGCGCGCCAATCCTCCCCAAACCCACAATTCCAAATATCTTGCGCGATACATCGCTTCCCAATAAAAGCATCGGCTCCCATCCCTTGTATTTTCCGGCGCGGGTGAAGCGATCGGCCTCGGCAAGGCGGTGCGCGATTGCAAGCAGCAGCGCAAATGTATGCTCTGCCACGGCGTCGGTCAGCACTCCAGAGGTATTGGTCACCGCAATCCCCCGCTCTTGCGCGGCTTTGACATCAATATTATCATACCCGACCGCGTAGTTCGCAAAAATCTTGACGCCGCTTGCGCGAGCCGCGTCCAACACCTCCGCGTCAATCGTATCCGTCAGAAGGCACAGCACCGCGTCATATCGATCTTTTCGCAAAGCCACAACCAACGCTTCTTTGTTGACCGCATTGCCGACCGCGACATCATATCCCTTGCTTTTCAAAAGGTTGATCCCGCGATCCGGAATGTCGTGCGTGATGAGGATTTTCATAGACCATGATTACCACCCGCCGCAGGTTCCGACGCCTACGCAATATCCCTGTCCGTTGCATCCGCCATTATTATTGTAGAAACTTCCCTTTATGCTGCTGGCAAGCGCAGCGCTATTTGTTTCTAAGTCGGCTTTGATGCGATAACTCTGTCCATCTTCGCACCCTGTTCTGTGCTCTTCCAATCTGCGTTTCAGATTATTTGTGTAACCGATATAGCGGTTATTTTCTTTGACGCTCTCAAGCACATATACATAATGGAAGAGCACACTGGAAGTTGTATTACTGGGCATAGGTACGAAATTTCAAACACAAATTTAAAATTACAAAAAATGATCAAACTATTATTTCTTGGGACGATAAAATACCACCACGCCGAAGAAGATAGCGAGAACCACTGCAGCGATAATATCGAGTATCAAGATATTCATAAACACAGGAAATACTTTTCACTTATGCTTCATCACATAGATAAAGCCGATCGTGCCGACTATTCCCACAAAAATATAAACGATAATGAGATACTGCAGCATAATTTGACGGATATTATGATTTTAATATGGCAACACCGCCTAAAAAGACGCCGATTGCGCATCCGGATCCAATGACAAATATGAGCAGAGTAACCGCGCCAGATGATCCGGGGATGAAAAATCCGATTACCGATGAAGCAAACAGTAATTTCGCAACATCCGCAAGGGTTCTCGCAATCAATTCAATCTGATCTCTATTTAACCTCATAATTCAGCTGGTTCCCCCATTCTACCAACCGCGCCGAAGAGCATCAATTTGGTTTTTACGACTTGTTTCATTGCCGCGATTGCGTCTGCGTCAAGCTTGTACATCGCGGCCTCGTCCGGATGCGCGGCAAGGGATTTTTTGAGTTTTCTGACATACGCGGTGCGCAGATTAAGATGTATTCAGCCATTGTATCCGTCAGTACTCCGGGGTATTGGTAATCACAATCCCCCGCTCCGCCGCGGCTTTGACGTCAATGTTATCATACCCGACCGCGTATGGCAAAAAATTTCACTCCAGAATTCTTGACCGCATCCAGCAGAGAGACGTCAATTTTATCATCCAAACACAAAGCACAGCATCGTAGCTGCCTCCCCTTAGAACATCAGCAAATTCCTCTCCGGTCAGGTCATGATCATTTGACGAATACCTCTCCTTTTGCCCTAAGGAGTTCTGCACCGCGGTTGGGGATCTGACGGGTGATAAAAACCTTCAAAGCTTACTTCAAATCAACGTCACGGACAACCGTCGCATCAACCGCCAGTTCATCTCGAACCCCATAGACCCGGATATGATCTCCGGACTTCAAGTCGCTCAAGCTGACTGCCTCCCAATTCCGGTTAAGAATCGCGGTCTCAGGGCTGATATTAACTGTGTAATCAACACCTCCAAATCGCACCATAATAGATGTCGGCGGGACACTCGTTGTGGGAAGCGACTGGAGTCTGCCATTCGAGAACACCCTGCGCTCCTCTCTATGCACCTTCACCTGATCGGCCTGGAGTATTTTTGCCGTTCGGTCCCACGCGCCGCGTGCCCCCACCCGCATCCCAACTGTGATGGCATCAAACGTAGTAGTTGCCTTGGACTTCAGAATCTGGGTGGCATCCATGACCACGACCGTGATCGGACCGTGCTCTTCGGTTTGAATAACAAATCGCTTGGCCCCCGCATCCCTACTCGTCACCACGCCAAATACATTCAGAGTGATCCTCTCAATTGACCAATCGCGCACTACTTTTGCTTGAACAATAAGTCCGGGTGAGGTCTGATCAAGCGATCCTCTGAAGCTGATCGTATGGCCCGGGGCAATCTCGGAAAATCTTGCCTGCCCGGGATAGCGACGGAGTATTTCGGTGCTATCCCCGGCGTTGACTCGCCAAGACAGACTGCTTGACCCCCAGTTGGTGGTGGCGACAAGAGTGCTGGTGGCGACCTCGGACACCTTGGCGCCCCGCACGGCGACGATCCCGTTTGTTTTGATCTCAACAGAAAGAGATGGTATGGCCGGCTCCACCGGAAAAGGCCTGTTTGCTCCGAAAACCCCCAACGCAGCCGACCCCAACCCCGCCACCGTGACAATAGTAGAAAAAATAATCTTTTTAGACATACGCTTTTGTTAAACCGCTAATTATTCTCCTAAAACGACCTTAAGATGATTACAAAACCCTTTATTCTGTTGCACCGCAGAATTTTGGCTGCGGCTGGGTCGTCTCGCCCCCGGCGAAACCCGGAGCATTTCGGTTCGCTCGCCCCTACTCTCGCAAGGGCTCGCGGAAATGTCCTGGCCCGTCCTTCTATTGACGCCGCGATCCGGTATTTCGTACCTGATGAGGATTTTCATAAGCGATGATTACCACCCGCCGCAGGTTCCGACGCCTACGCAATATCCCTGTCCGTTGCATCCGCCATTATTATTGTAGAAACTTCCCTTTATGCTGCTGGCAAGCGCAGCGCTATTTGTTTCTAAGTCGGCTTTGATGCGATAACTCTGTCCATCGTCGCACCCTGTGGGGTACCCCGGGTAATTAGGTAATGCCCTCGGCAAAAGGATCGGTCGCCGTACGCCGCGGATCCTGCGGCACTTTCGTGATAGACGACTGATAATTGGAAACTGTAAACCCGCAGTTCGTGCCCGTCTCCAGACATTCGGAAAAATACGCCCAATGCCCCGACCATGTCGCATGCCCCGGACTTTTTGGATAGCTGCCGGTCTGGTCATAAAATAACTCCAGTGCGGTCTGGATTTGTTTAAAATCCGCAATGCGTCGCGCGCTTTGGCGCGCGCAGAATTGACGCTGGTCAGCACAATACTGAACAGAAGTCCGATGATAGAGATGACGACGAGAAGTTCAATAAGGGTAAAGCCCCTGTTCGCGTATCGCATAGTGTTATCTTCCTTCCAATTGAAACGGAGTGGGCGGGGGCGGCAGAGTACTGTTGCCGCTTCCAGCAAAAAAGAAAACCAAAGAAACGGTCAAAATCACCGCCGCCGCAATAAGCAACACATAACTCGCAGTCCGCGCATCCCGTATCCTGCCTCCGGAGAGCCGCATCACGAGACGGATCATACCGCTGTGGGCGCGTCCGTATTCATCCGTTATAGGCGCGGCTTTTTCCTCCTGAAACGCTTCTGGTTGGTCTTTATTGTATTGAGAGAGGAGATCCATATCTATGGATTATACCGCATCGCCCCCCCCGCAAGGACGATTTATCCACACTCCTTGTTTGAAGTCGGACTTCAAACATTTTACCGCCCTTGCGAACGGGATTTTGATCTGGGATTGTAAAAAAGACCTACGCCGAACATAATTGCAATGACGACCCCGGCAACAATGTAAAAAATAGCGTCATTCATAGTTTTATGGTTTATGCCGCATCGCCACGACAAAAATAATTGTCATGATGATCGCTATAACGATGTAAGCAACTCCCAATGGATTCATATGGCTTTATATTACTTCAGTACATTGATGCTCAAAATGAGGCAGCCCGTGGCGGTCAATGCGCCAAGAATAAATATGGGGAATGTTATCAGTGCGGCGTTTGTCGGCACGACAAACCCAAGAAGCGTGGACACAAAAAGGATTTTAGACATATCAGACAAATATTTTGATAACAAGACAATCTGATCACGGTTGAAATTCATGGCAGTACTCTTTATGCGTTTGGCACACCTATCCTACCAACCGCGCCAAAAAGCGTCAATTTCCGTTTTATCACTTCTTTCATTGCGACAATGGCGTCCGCATCCAGCTTGTACATCGCGGCTTCGTCCGGATGTTCTGTGAGAGATTTTTTCAACGCGCCTACAAATGCCGTGCGCAGGTCCGTATTGATGTGGACATTGCTGATGCCCGCCTCAATCGCGGCGCGGATTTGCTCGTCCGGAATACCTGAACCTGCATGGAGTACCAACGCAACATCTTCGGGCACCGCGCGCCGGATCGCCCGAATCCGTTCTATATCAAGATTCGGTTCATCCAGCGATATACCGTGGATATTGCCCACCGCAATCGCCAGCCGGTCTATGCCCGTGCGGCGGACAAAATCCGCCGCCTGTTCCGGATCCGTATAGTCCTCCGGCTTCACTTCAATTTTCTCTTTCTGTATCTTTGATTCGCCCCGCAGGTAACCAAGTTCTCCTTCAATCGATAAGGTTGTAGGTTGTAAGTTGTAGGTTGTAGGTTTCGCATGGGCATAATCTATGACCTCCTTGGTCCCCGCGACATTTTCCTCGTATGGCAGAGCGGACAAATCAATATGCACCGAGTCATAGCCCGCGTCAATGTCTCTTTTGGCGGATTCGACGCTCTTATGATGATCGGCATTCAGAAAAATGGGGATGCCATACTCTTTGCGAAATACATCGCGGAGCGCCACCGCCTCGGCGTGCCCCAAATGGGCTCCTTCCCCTTCCGAAGTACCGATAATCGCGGGCGCCCCAACCTCGCGGCATGCCTCCACGATCGCCCGCATCTGGTCAAGCTCCGAGGCGTTGAAGTGCCCGGTTGCCCATCCCTCCCTCGTCGCGTTGCGGAGAATTTCTTGAAGATGAATCATCATATTTTAACCATCCCCGCATCTTGGACGCCGAAAAAAACGCAAGACCTTTGCCTGCGTCAAGATCGCGGCTGATCTTCTCCCATCGTGCGAGAGCCGCGGGCTTTATTTCCACTTCATCTCCTATAAAAATTGATAAGGAAAGCAAAATCCGACTGACCTGCCTCATCTCCCGTATCCTGCCACCGGAGAGGCGCACGATAAGCCGGATGAAAAAGCCGTATTCCGATGGCGGCTGCCATCGGGGCTTTTCTTTGGGCCCTTCGGAGTGCTGCTCTCTGTATTGTTGGAGGAGGTTCATATCATCTATTATATACGCACATAATCGTAGATTACTTTTGTGTATTCGCGATATGCAGGTATGCATTCTCGCGCCGCGTGATAAAATTTCTCATAGTCCTCTTCAAAGTCGTATTCATGCACGAGGATATTCCTCACTTTAGCGCTCTCCATCAGCCGACGTGTAAGATCGCGCGGAAGAATTGCCGCTTTCTCAAGCGCCATAAACGATTCGCGATAGGTATCGGGTGTTTTTTCTCCGCGTTGAAGCAAAATCTGCGTATTGATATCGCTCGCGATATCCACTGCAAGTTGAAAGTTTCGCTCAGCCGCGCGAATGGCGACCAAATCCTTAACAAATACTTCAAGCGAAGCCTGCAGCAGTCGTTCCAATTCACTCAATAATTCCTTTATTTGTTCAAGTTTTTTCAAGATAAGTTCATTTCCCATAGTGTTGCGCGAGCGCGCGCTCCCGCGCGCGTCTGAATTTTGCTGTGTCCAAATACCGTTTCCATGCAACCACCCGGAAACGGATAAAATCAAAAGCGTCTCCATGAATCATCTTTCCTTCGGATGCAATCCGCTGCTGCAGCAGGGGCGACGCGCGCCAAATATCCACCACGTCAATCTTGTCTTCGGAGACATTAAAAATCATTGCGGCCTCTGCCCCGATCGCGGCTTTTTCTTCAAGCGTCAGCGGGTGATCGGAAAGAACCGCCACGTCGGTGTCGGAATTTTTTCCGGCTTTGCCGGACGCCTGTGATCCGAAAAGAATGACCAATTTGATATCCGAAGCAAATGCCATACTCTCACAATAGCATAAGACCCGTGAAGATAAAAGCGGGAAAAACCGGCATCTGGTCAAGCTCGGAGGCGTTGAAATGGCCGGCGATCCAGCCCCGCTTTATCGCCTCAATCAGGATGTCCCTCATAATTCTTTTAGTATAACACGCACTCGCCCCCCCCCCAAAAAAAAAGCGGGTTATCCGCACCAAGTGCAATACTTAGATACATCGATGTATCGAAGTATTCCGGGGTTTCGTCAGAGCGGTCGCGGCATATACTGGGGCGGCGCTTTTTGTAGGTAATCCAGCAGTTGGGGCATAGTAAGCAGTCCCTGGCGCGCTCCGATGCCCTGCACCACGGACATTGAATTGATCGGCCCCCAGCGCAATGCCTCTTCCACGCTTTTGCCAAGCGCCAGCGCCACGGTAAATGCGGAAGAAAATGCGTCTCCGGCGCCGGTGCGCTGGAGCGGCGGCTTGGGATCCGGGTACAAGGGGATAAACCACG
>CAYIGN010000020.1:0-13501 GCA_964363055.1 uncultured Candidatus Saccharibacteria bacterium | reverse complement strand
TTGCGACAAAATCCGCACGATTTCGCCTTCAAAGCCATTTTTGAGATGGGTTCTAAACCCAAAATTTTTGTTTTCACCACCAGCTATTATCCATTTATCGGTGGTGCGGAAATTGCGATACTGGAAGTGGCTCGACGACTCGCGCACGAGTTTGATTTTTTTATTGTAACTTCGCGCCTCCAGCGCTCCCTCCCGCGCCGCGAAGTCCGACCCGAAGCTCAGGTCCTTCGAATCGGGTTTGGAAGGCCGTGGGATAAGTGGCTTTTACCTCTCGGCGCTCTCCTGCATTTCCGTACCGTACTAAGATCGGTACAGGTGCACCGTACTAAGATCGGTACAAATCGGCCTCCTTTTTTGCTTTGGGGCGTGGACATTGGGCAGGGGGCGCTTGCGGCAGCGGCGATAAAACTATTTTTACCACGGATTCCTTTTGTGCTGACCGTACAGTACGGAGAGAATAGAGAGCGGTTGGAGCGGGGACGGTTTGGCTTGAATCGTTTCGCATTCGGTCTGATGCTCCGCCGCGCCGATTATATCACTGCGATTTCAACATATCTCCTCGATTTGTCGCGCAGTTTTGATTATTGCGGACCGGCGAAGGTGGTGCCTAATGGAGTGGATATTGAGAAATTTAGAATCAAGAATCCCCGGTCCCTGGCCGGGCAGGCAGGCAGGCAGGAATTCCAGAAGGAGTCGCTTCGCGACTCTACGGGGCAGGCAGGAATCAGGGGAACGAAAACTATTATTACGGTTTCGCGGCTTGTTCCTAAAAACAGGATTGATATTCTTATCCGTGCATTTGCGCGATTGAAGAAGATAATAGGAGAGAGCAACCGTCAAGAAGTCCATCCGATTCGTCTACAAATTGTCGGTGATGGCCCCGATAAGGGTGGATTAGAGACGTTAGCTAAGGATTTGGGCGTGAGCAGCGATACATCGTTTTTAGGGACTATTCCCCATGGGGATATTCCGCGTTACCTTGGAGATTCTGACGTATTTGTCCGGCCATCCGATTCCGAAGGCATGGGTAATGCGTTTGTAGAGGCCCTTGCGGCAGGTGTACCTGTAATTGGCACTCCAGTAGGGGGAATACCTGATGTCATAGAAGATGGAAAGACCGGACTTTTGGCAGAACGCGGTGATGCCGACGATGTAGCCAAGAAGATAGCGCGCATCATAGGCGATCAAGAATTTACGCGGAAGCTTATTGCGGCAGGTAAAGAAAAAGTGGAACGAGGATTTGACTGGGATGTGATTGCCGCATCATACTGTAAGATTTTCTTAGAGGAATTCGCTACGAAAAAGCGGGTGGTAGTCGCCACTGGGCTTTTCCCGCCGGAAATAGGCGGACCAGCCACCTACAGCAAGTTGTTAGTGGAGGAGCTGCCGGAGCGCGGGATCTCTATGCGGGTGGTACCATTCCGTTTGGTGCGGCATCTCCCCAAACTTTTGCGGCATGCCGTTTATTTTTGGCACCTGCTTCTGGCAAGCCGCGGCGCCGACATCATTTTTGCTCAAGATCCGGTAAGCGTCGGCTTGCCCGCAATGGTCGCGGCTAAACTCTTCCGCAGGCGCTTTCTCCTCAAAATCGTCGGCGACTATGCGTGGGAACAGGGGGTGATGCGTTTTGGAGTGAAAGAGGTCTTGGATGATTTTCTCGCCCGCCGCTATGGTTGGCGTCTGGAATTGTTGCGCCGGATTGAACGAGCGGTCGCGCGGCGCGCGGATCGGATCATTGTGCCGAGCCGATATCTTCTCGGCGTAGTCATGCAATGGGGAGTAGCGCGGGAAAAGATCGAGATAATTCACAATGCGTTTCTCCGGCCCTCCTCGCCGGTGACAAAGGAAGAGGCGCGCGAGCACTTCGGAATCCCGCACGACGCATTTATTATTGTTTCAGCAGGTCGGTTGGTTGCGTGGAAGGGATTTCAATTACTCATTGAGGTAATGCCGAAGATCAAGCTTGAGGTCCCTTGCGCGAAACTCGTCATTATCGGATCAGGGCCCGAAGAAATGGCGCTATGTAATGCCATTACAACCACTGGACTCACGGCCGCCGTCACGCTCAGGGGTGATATGCCGCACGATGAATTCTTGCGATATTTGCGCGCCGGAGACCTTTTTATACTCAATTCCAGCTACGAGGGGTTCTCGCATGTATTGCTCGAGGCAATGGCAATGGAGATTCCGGTCATGGCAACCGCAGTCGGCGGGAATATGGAGATAATCTCGGACGGTGTTCACGGCCTTCTCTACAGCCGGAACGATCCGGAGACGGTCGCGCGGACTGTGCGCATGCTCCATGGGAATGTTGGACTGCGCCAGCGCCTTACCCAAGCCGCCAAGCGGGATCTGACGCGATTCGGCAGAGAGGAAATTATCCGTAAAACCGTCGGTGTACTTTCGGCTGTATGAGAGTATTAATGTTTTCAACCGATCCGGAGGTATTGACACGAGGCAGCAAAGTCCATGACCGGATGGCAGAGTATGCGGATACGTTTGGAGAATTGCATATCGTGGTTTTGGCGCGGCGGGGGAATAGCAGTGTCCATCGGAATCTTTTTGTGTATCCGGCGGCTGCGGCATGGGGCAGCGTGCGGCTTTTCCGGGCCTGGCGGATCGGCCGCCGGCTCTGCCGCCGCGGACAGTTTGAAGTCCTCACTGTCCAGAGCCCGGATGAGATTGGTATCATCGGGCTGCTGCTCGCCAGACGCTTTCGCATTCCGCTCGAGCTGCAGATCCATACCGACATTATGAGCCCGCAGTATCGCAGCGCCTCATGGAAGGAGTGGGTGCGTTTTTGGATCGCGCTCTTCCTGATACCGCGCGCAGATTGTTTGCGGGTGGTAAGCGAGCGGGTAGGGCGCTCTATCGTATCTCGTATCTCGTATCCAGTATCCAGTATCACGGTATTGCCGATTTTTACGGATATTTCAAAGTACGCGGATGCAGCCGCGGATCCGGAGACAGAGCGGCGGTTCAATGACTATGATTTTAAGATGCTCGCCGTCGGGCGCTTCGTGGACCGTGAAAAGAATTTCAGCATGCTGATTGATATAATGCGCGAGTTTGTGAAGATATGTCCGCGAGGATTGCTTGTACTGGTCGGTGACGGACCGGATCGTGCGGATTATGGATTACGGATTGCGAATTATGGGTTAGAAAAAAACGTATTTCTGGAATCATGGCGAGACGATTTGCCGTCTTTCTATAAGTCCTTTGATCTTTTTCTTTCCTCTTCCAATTATGAAGGGTGGGGGAGGGCGGTCGTAGAGGCAATGGCGGCTGGACTGGCGGTGGTGATGACCGATGTGGGGCTAGCCGGAGAAGTAGTGAAGAACGAACAAAACGGCCGAGTGGCGCCAGTGGGAGACAAAAGTATGTTTCTTGCGGCTATCGCGGATCTCTATCAGAGCTTTGACAAAAGGAAGACGCTCGCCGCTGCCGGAGAGAGGACGGTCCGCGACTTGTCTCCCAAAACGCAGGAAGAGTACCTCGCGTTATATAAAAAGTGTCTCCTTTCCTGTCGCCATCTCACACTATGAGGTTGCTTATCGTCACCCAGTCCGTAGATCGCGAGGATCCGAATCTCGGAGCATTTTATTATTGGTTTGAGGCGCTGGCGCAGCGAGTAGAGTCGCTATGCATACTCGCGCGTCATGTCGGGACACCGGACCTGCCCGTCAACACCGATGTCTATTCTTTTGACACCAAGGGCGGCGGTCGAGTCGGACGCATCTGGCGGTTCTGGACTCTCTTCTCGCACCACTTTGCCCGAAGCGATACAGTCCTCTTTCATCAGATTCCAGAGTTCGTGCTGGCCGCAAGCCCGTTTCTTTTTGCTCAATCCCGGAGCGCGGCCTTGTGGTACGCGCACGGGAGTGTCCCGCGTCGGCTCCGCTGGGCCGAGCGTATGGTGGACTATGTATTCACTTCTTCCCCAGACGGATTCCGCCTGCCTTCCAAGAAAGTATTCCATCTCGGACAGGCAATCAATACGGAATTTTTCTTTCCATCCGCATCCATCCGTCTCCCCCATTCCCCGAACGGCCTTTCTCTGGTTACGATCGGACGTCTCGCTCCGGTGAAAAATTACGAAGTCATCATCAACGCCTGCGCGATTTTGCGCCGCAACTGGCAGCGGGCCTGGACCCTTTCGATTATCGGAGGACCGCTGACAGCAAGCGATCGGGCCTACGCGGCGCGCCTCAAAGAATTGGTGCGGGAGAAAGGGCTTGCTGGAGAAATTCATTTTTATGGCGAGCACCGTTACTCCGAGATTCCTGCCATTCTCCGCGACCACGACATCTTTCTCAACGCCTCACGCACCGGGTCGCTCGACAAAGCGGTGCTTGAAGCCATGGCTTGCGGCCTGACGGTCCTTACTTCCAACCAGGCTTACCGGTCAGTTCTGCCCGCGCCTTATTTTCTTCAGCATCTCAGTCCGGAATTCCTGGCCGCGCGGATCCAGGCGCTCGCCGACGAGCCGCGGCCGAACATAGCTCTGCGGGAGATTGTAGTCCGCGAGCATGCGTTGGAGCAAACCGTCGGCAGACTCGTTGATATACTCAGAGAGACACTGTAGACCGGCGATTCTCAATACTTCAATATAGGGTGTTATTGAAGTATTGGGAGCGGGATGAGATATGCGGATTTATTACGTTGCCAACGCGAGGATGCCGACCGAAAAAGCGCATGGCATCCAGATCGCCAAGATGTGCGAGGCGCTGACTGAAGCCGGAGCCGAGGTGGAATTGATCGTGCCTCGGCGCGGACATGCGGATGCATCGGTTCAAGATTTCTACGGCCTGCGCGCGGCAATCCCCACTGTGTACCTTTGGACGCCTGACTGGTATGGGTGGGGACGGCTGGGATTTTTGGTGAGTTCTCTGGTCTTCATGTGCGGATATGCGCGGTATCTGCGGCGCAAACTCCGCGAAGGCAAAGGGGGTATGATCTGGGCCATTGACGTTGATCAGTTTTCTTTCTTCTTTATTCCTTTCCTCGGCATGCCGTATGTTGCCGAGATTCACGATGCCAAGCCGGACACAATAACTTTCCGGGCGCTTTTCAAGCACGCCGCGCGGATTATCGTCATCAACGACATAATTGGTCGGGAGTTGAGCGATACATTCGGGATTCCGACTGAGCGGATTGCCGTACATCCGAATGGGGTGGACCTGCTCCAGTTTCGAGTGCTTTCCAAAGATGAGGCGCGGCAGAAATTACAACTGTCGCCTGACGGAAGGATGGCTCTCTACGTCGGCAGATTATATCCATGGAAAGGATTAGAAGTCCTGGCGCGGGCTGCTTATTTCCTTGATGGGATCACGCTATACGTAGTAGGCGGTTCCAAGGAAGAATTTAGAAGGGCTACGGGGATCTCCGACATTCCGCACGATCTTGTCTGCGTCGGTAGTATTGATTTTAGGGAAATTCCTTTGTGGCTCGCGGCTGCTGACGTGTTGGTGGCAGGCGGTACAAAACAAAATAATTATTCCTACCTCCATACTTCAGCAATGAAGATTTTTGAGTATATGGCGGCTGGACCCGAGCATGCCATTGTTGTAAGCAATACGCCGGCCAATAGGCAGATTCTGTCTTACGACGAAGCTACATTTTATGAAGCAGATGACGCCGAAGATCTGGCGGAAAAAATCAGATACGCATTTGATTCTTGGCCGGAGGCGGCGCGCCTGAAGGGCGGAAACGCGCTAGCCAGAGTGCGGCAATTCACGTGGGAGAAGCGAGCACGATCAATCCTCCAAACATTCTCACATTCTTGAGAATGTGAGAATGTTTTTCTTAAACATGAAAATCGGCGTTGTCTTACATCCATATGGAGAAAGAGAGCCGGCTGGACTCGGCCGCGCGATCTTTGAATTGACCAAGGCGATGATAGCGGCCGGGCCGCAGCATGAATTTCTAATTTTTGTAAAGGGGATTCCGGAGCGGAAGCCGGAATTTCCCGGTACGAATTGGCGCGTTCATACGCTCGGCAGGGGATGGATGTGGCTGGACAATTTGCGCAATGCCCCGGCTGCTGACATCTATATATTCAACACTCCGGTACTGCCCATCTGGTGGCATCCGCCCAAAGCGGTTGTGATTGCGCTCGATTTTGCTTATCTTCACCCCCACACCCAAAAGGGTGCGGGGGTGAACGGGCCAATCCATAGCTTACTCCAGCGCCTGAGGCTCTTTTTGCTTAAGTCCCGTCACCGCAGTGCCCTGCGGCGGGCCGATAAAGTGATTGCCATTTCCAAAGAGACCCGGCGGGACGCAATCAAATTTTTCAGAATACCCGGCTCGAAAATAGAGACAGTCCATCTTGGCTTCAACCGCATCTGTTCTTTACCGGAAGAGCCGACAGACGCTCCGGAGAAATTTTTTCTCTTTGTCGGAGCGTTAAAGGAGCGCAAGAATATCGCCAATATCATTCAAGCATTTAGCGCGTTCCATAGGCGCCACTCCGGCTATCATCTGTTGCTGGTCGGCAAAGGAGAGGGGGAATATGCTGCAGGACTTCGCCGGGCGGTGCAGAAGCAGGGTTTGGGTGATGCGGTGCATTTTTGGGGATATCGGCGCGAGGGGGAGCTCTCGTATCTGTATCGGCGCGCGGAGGCGCTCATTTATCCCAGCATCATTGAAGGATTCGGGTTTCCGATTCTTGAAGCAATGGATTGCGGGACTCCGGTGATCACTTCCGCTGTGTCTTCTTTGCCTGAGGTTGCTGGAGATGCGGCGCTTCTCGTTGATCCGTATAGACCGGAAGAGATCGCGCGGGCGATGGAACGGATCGCGGTTGACCGCGAATTCCGCGGGGAACTGATTGAAAAGGGAACCGCATGGAAGGAAAATTTTTCATGGGATCAAGCGGGAAAAGAAGTAATCCGATGCATGCAAGAGACCATTCTCCGCAGATAACCAAAAGAAGATTCCTGTACACACACTGTCTGATCGAACATACTGTGTACAGTAGTCACACTATCTCTATGCAAGAATCCACCTTTACCGAAAAAGTCCTCACCCTCCTCCAGCGTGGCGCGGAGGCGGCGGTTGATCTCCTGCAGGCGCTTACCCTATCGCCCGGTGAGTTCCAGCGCGATTACAAAAGGTTTCTCGCGCGGCGAGGCCCGCGGCCGTTTCGTAAAGATTGGGCGGAGTGGTATCACCAGCGGAGAATATATACAAATATGCTTTCGCGTATGAAGAAACAGGGGCTTATTCAGAGACGCATGCACGGACAGAATATTAGATGGGTGATCACCAAAAAGGGTAACGAGCGATTGGGGCAGATCAAGGACCGGCGGAAAAACCCGTATTCTTTAACAACCGCCCATTATACGTCGAGCTCAGGACAGGAAGTGACGATCGTCTCGTTCGACATTCCGGAGCGTGAAAAAGGAAAACGGCGATGGCTTCGAGCAGCGTTAGCATCGCTATCATTTTCGCTGTTGCAAAAGAGCGTGTGGATCGGCACAAAAGGCATCCCTGAAGAATTTATGGACGCCTTGCGAGAACGGGATCTCCTGCGCCATGTTCATATTGTTGGCGTAAAGAAAAGCGGCACGCTCGAACGCGTCGAATAACCACCGTCTGTACACATACTGTTCGATCGGACAGTGTGTGTACACTTGCGGGTGGGGCGGGGATGCGGCTGACGGCAGGGGATATTTTAAGAATAGTTTTTTTGATGCTACCATATGCATATGGAGATTATCAAACCAAGACGATTGCAAAAAGGCGATACTGTGGGTATTGTGTCGCCGTCCGAATATATACCCGAAAAATTACGGGCGGAGTGTGATCTGGCGCGCGAAGCGCTTGAAGAGCTCGATCTCAAGGTGAAGATGGGCGTGCACGCGCTTGACCGGCATTTTTATAACGCCGGCGCCCGTGAGGCGCGGCTGGAGGATTTTCGTACCTTATGGCGCGATCCGGAGGTAAAAATGATTCTGATGTCACAGGGCGGCGATACCGCCAATCACCTGCTCGACGGCATTGATTACGATATGATCCGGCGCGATCCAAAAATCTTCGCGGGCTTTTCGGACGGCACGACGCTGGTTAACGCGATTTTTGCCAAGGCAAAATTAGTGACGTATTACGGCCCCTCGTTTTTGTGGGGTTTCAGTAGGCCGATGTCGGCATTGTTCGTGGATAACTTCAAGAAAACATTTTTTGATGGAAACGTAGGAGAGTTGCAGCCGAATCCGTATTGGCGGCATGAGAAGAAAGAAGGGTTGACACATCCGGGATGGCGCGGAGTGAGAAGCGGACGCGCAAGCGGTATCCTAAATGGGCGGGCACTCGGGGTGTCTAGTCACGGCTATGCTCGCCGGATACGGCCCGGATTTCCGCGACGCGATATTATTTTTGGAAGGCACGGAGCCGATTACGAAACTCGACCGCCAGTTTACCGCGTTTCGCCTCAACGGCGTACTTGCGAAGATCAAGGGTCTCATTATCGGCTATTTTGACAATCATGAAATGGAGGAGCCCGAGAAAAACCGCGACGTGGCGGATATGGTTTTAGAAATTGCGAGAGGATACGATTTCCCGATTTTGGAGATAGGTGAACTTGGCCACAACGTGGAAAATTATACGTTTCCGGTGGGATGTAGGGCAACGATTGATGCGGATAAAAAAAGTTTTGCAATTGACGAGCCGACCGTCATATAAAGACATGAAGATATGCTTTCTTACTCACAATCTGCGTCAGGACAATGGGGCAGGGGTTTTTTCGCGGAGAATCATCACTGGTTTACAGCAGACACTCGGGGCGGAGATAGCGGCACTCACGACTGTACCGAGCGGGGAGTCATACGAGTTTCCGCTCTTATCCCTTAGTAAATTGCGTCTTATCGCGCATCTGCCCCAGATACGCCGGATTATTAGATCGTGCGATACTGTGCATGCGATGGATGCATTCCCATATGGCTTTGTTGCGGCGCTTACATCGCTCGGGATGCCCAAGAAGATTATTGTTACCGCCATCGGCAGCGGTTCAATTTTGCCGTTGTATCAGCGTCGCTTGGCATGGATCCTTCGCTGGACCTACCGGAGGGCCTCAGCGATTACCGCCATCAGCACATTCACCAAAGCCGAGATATTAAAGAAAATTCCGCACCTTGCGATCACGGTCATCAATCCCGGGGTGGATGCGGAAGAATTCACAAAACACGAAACACCTAACCCGGAAGATGATGCAGTGCGGAAATACAAGCCCTATATCTTGGGAGTGGGGCAGCTGCGTTGGCGCAAAGGATATCACTTTTCAATCCCCGCCTTTGCAGAGGTAAAAAAAGAGTTTCCGGATCTCTCCTACGTCATCGTCGGTAAAAAATATACCGATATTTACTATCGGCGTCTGCAGGGATTGATACAAGAGCTCGGCCTCCAGGACTCAGTGCACATCCTTGAAGATGTGGATACGCGCCAGAAGTTGGCGGATATTTATAAAGGAGCGGAGCTATTTTGTTTGTTCTCACAGAACGTGAATCACGACGTGGAGGGTTTCGGTTTGGTATTTCTTGAAGCCGCTGCGGCCGGACTGCCGGTGGTGGGCAGCAAAAACTGCGGCATTGATGATGCGGTGCAGGACGGTCGAAATGGGATTCTGATCCCTACCCGCAACCCGGACGATTTTGCCAAAAAGATCATTGCAATCTTGGGTGATCTGAAGAGGAAAAAAATAATGGCCGAGGCATCGCACGCATTTGTGCGCACCATGACCTGGGAGCGGCAGATTGAAAAGTATCTGGCGCTTTACCGCGGCTTCGCTTCAAGATCGCGATGAAAGAGGTTTTTGGCAGGGAACGGACAAGCCGCCGACTTTGTAACTATTTTACGCTCGAGCGTAAAATAGTTATAGCTTCCTTTAACGACAAATCTATAAGATAATACTTTCAAGGGTCGATTTAATTAACAGGAGTTACGGGTTTCATGTCATCCCCGACTCGATCAGGGATCCAGACATAAAAACCAACAGAAAAACCTTTATTGCGCTCAATATGCAGAAAATCATAAACCATATCGGAAACTTTGTGCGCGGTTCCAGTAAAGAAGCGCCGGTGGCGGTATTTGATACTGTTCGGCCGGTACGAAGCACGGCAACCGCGCCCGTTTGGTACACCAGCAAGCCGACACAACCAATACAGAAAAGCCAGATCAGTCATGTAGTCCTGGACAGCAGATGGGAGTCGGTGGGGTTCGAGTTCAAGCGCAAACGAATTCCTGGAATAGTATCGTGGGCGAAAAATGATCACCTCGGCTTTGAAATTTACTATTTGTGGCAAGGTTAGGTACATGTGTATTATCCCAACTTCATAATTAAATTCGATGACGGCCGGTATACTATTCTTGAAGTAAAAGGCCAGAAAACGGAAAAAGATGAGGCAAAGTGGACCGCCGCAAAAGAGTGGGTTAAGGCTGTTAATTTACACGGCGAATTCAGTACATGGGAGTTCAAAGTCCTCAAAAGCCCGAAGGATTTGTTTGAGGTAGTGAAGTAGTGCCGACCATTTACTACAAGTTGATAAAATGCTATTATAACCACAAGATACAAATATGGCTAAAAAAGACCTGATTCAAAGCTTAGAAAAAGAGCGAGATTCTCGCGTTATTTCCTATGTCACTGGCGATAGGCCGCCTTTTGCGACCAAGATTGCTGGCGACATTGTCCCACTTCTCGGAAATCTTCTTGATGGAATCGGGAAGGTGAAGAAAATCAGCCTTCTTCTTTACACAAGTGGTGGAGATATGCTTGCCCCGATCCGCATCGTAAAACTGATCCGCAGTCATTGTGAGGAATTTGAGGTGATAGTTCCATATAAAGCACATAGCGCCGGAACACTTATATGTTTAGGAGCGGATGCGATTGTGATGGGAAAACTAAGTGAACTTACACCAGTTGATCCTACTACTGGTCATCCGTTCAACCCTCAGAATCCTATCAATCCACAACAGCGCCTTGAAGTGAGCGTTGAAGACTTGAATTCATATTTACTTTTCGCCAAGGAGAAAGGAGAAGTAAAAGATGAACAGATGATTGACGCATATAAGCTTTTGGTGGAAAAACTACACCCACTTTCCATAGGCAATGCATATCGAGCATATCGAATGGCGAGATTACTTACTGAACGACTTTTATGGTTGCACATGGACAAAGAAAAAGATAAAGAGCGAATTAAGAAAATCATCAAAGAAATTACAGGCGATATTACGATTCATGCGTATCCGATAGATAGAGACGAAGCAACCGATCTCGGATTGAAAATAGAAAAAGCTTCTGATACGCTTGATAAAACAATGAGAGAATTATATGAACTATATGCATCAGAAATGAAACTTGGCCAGCCATTTCATCCAAATGAGTTGTTGGCAGGTAAGGAAATGGCAGAGATTGATAGAGGGGGCGCCTACCTCGAAACCGCAGATTCGTCCTACAGATTCACATTTACTGGTAAAGTAAAAAAGAACATAAGGAATAATCAGCCCGCGATCGATATCAACTTTGAATCGCAGTCGTGGGTAAAAAAATAATTAATATGAACAACATAGCTTCCACAATTGAAAAGGAGAAGTATACTACCATTGCGCCCGCCGATGTTTTGCCGGGAGGTTTAATGTTCCCATCAGGTATTTATCCCGGATTAGAGGACACCTCAAGCGCGAGCATTTCATATTTTTGGCGGGTAAACTATCCCCGCCCGGTTATGCCCCCTCCCGAAACATACCGGGAAGGATTCATTGGAATTTTAAGCGATGACGAGGCGAGGAAAATGAAGGAAGAAATTAGTTTATTTAAGAACCGCTTTGATGACGACCTCGCTCGTAGAAACAAAATATTGTTTGGAGAGTAACTTTATCATCGATCTTCTCAACGGTAAAGATAACGCCGTTCGTTTATACGATGAGATAAAAGATGCTCCTCTTAGTGTAACCGCCATTGCATCGGTGGTTCTTTTTGAAATTTTACGGGGCGAGGAGCAAAATCAAGAAAAGGTTAATAGATTTGAAGAGTTGCGTCAAAAAATGACCGTATTGTCATTTGGAGAGCGGGAGGCGGAAGAAGCGAGTGTGATAGAAAAAGCAATTCATGGTAATGGCATGACGATATCGCCCCTCGACTTACTCATAGGAGCAACCGCCAAAACGAATGGTGCTATTTTAATTTCTAACGATAGTGATTATCAACGCATTGACGGGTTGCAATTACTTACTTATTGATTTTGGTAATCGCAATCAGAAATTAATCCGCTACAACCCGCTATAGTTGATATAACGGATTAGTTGTTGGGGGGGGTCTCTATATCAACGCATTGATATAGTAAGGCCGGTTACTATATCAGCCGAGTGATATAGTGGGAATCGTATATAGTTGATATATAAGATTGGCTATAGACGGAAATATGCGCTATACCAGCAACATGACAAAGAAAAGCACAAAAACGCCTCCTTCCGACAACAGGTTTAATACCGATTTCTGGAAGGAGCAGAGGAGAAAAACATTGATTGAGAGCACCGGCGTCTCAATGCGGCTTTCTGGTTCAAAAGTTACTAACGAGGAAGTAGCGGCTATTGTTGATTCCGAACAGGCTCACGATAAAAAGTAGGTAATTAGTCCACTTTGCCACCAAAATACAGATAAATGAACAGATTCAACAGATTGTCCTTGCGATGATTGTATCGGTATTCCATCTCCTTCAGGTAGAGCGGGAACATACTTCGGGATACCCCTCGGTAATTGTACAACCCGTGCTTGGCATAAGACCAGAACCCCTCAATCCCATTGATGTGAACGCTCCGCCTCCCGCCTCTCCGTACAAAGGTCTTGCCGTGATTGAGCGTATAATGCTTGCCGTAGCGCTTGAGGGAGTTGTAGCTCTTGAACTTGTCCGTATAATATACCGATCCCTTGCGTGATTTCCTCCGTATGACCTCCATGAGTATCTCTTTGGAGACCGCATCCACGACTTTGGTGTATACCCTTCCATCCCGCTCCAGTAAGCCGAATACGATTGATTTGCCTGCCGCGCCCCTGCCTCGCTTGCCCTTTCGTCTGCCGCCGAAGTACGCCTCGTCAAGCTCAATCTCTCCTGACAATTTTCCCGCTTCCCGCTCACATGCTCTGATGATAGCCAGCCGGAGATTGTCATAGATGCGCTTGACTGCCTTGTAGGGGATGTCCGTATCAAGAGAGGTGAGGAGGGCGGTCTGGGAGCGGCGGAAGGCGGCGATGACGATAATGATCCTGCGGAGTCGTTTCAATCTCTTTTCCCTGCCGCAGTATACGCATCTTCGGTACCCGCGCCGTATCCGATAGAACTTGCGGTGGCCGCAGTGGACGCACTTTCTTCCCAGAAGAAAAGACGTCAGACATCGTTTTTCATTGATTTTCAGCATACCCACGCAGTTATTGTATCATGCGTGGTGGCAAAGTGGACTAATTACCTATCTGAAATATGGTTAAAGTCGTTCAAAAAGAGAATAAGGA
>CAYIGN010000019.1:0-13758 GCA_964363055.1 uncultured Candidatus Saccharibacteria bacterium | reverse complement strand
GTCGTCTCCTCCATTATGCTCTCCTATGTCGCGCTCGCTATTTTTCCGGCAATTCCGGTTGAGCGTATCGTCAGCTCCTTGGGTCTCCGCGATGCGGTTGCCGGCAAGATCGGAGTTTTCTTTATTCTCCTGGCGCTGCTCATCTGGCTGCTGGGCGCGAGGCGCGCGAAGCCCTTTTCACCCGGCGGCTCTTGGTGGCAGGTTCTGCTTTTGAGTTTTACGCAGGTCGGCCTTCTCACCCATATTACGATCTCGTTCCTGACGCCTGATCGTATTGAGGTTTTATCGCCTCTCACCCGCAGGGTTTTTGCCGACCCCGATATTCACCTCTGGTGGTTGGTCGCCCCGGCGGCATTACTCATTCTGATCCGGCGTCTGGAGATGCGCGAAGGATGATCTTATAGACCTCTTGCACAATAACATTTCTACTGCAATTTCAGAATTTTGGCTGCAAATCGCCGAGGACCACGTTGCCTTACTTTAGCCAAGTAGGCCGCCTCGTCCTTCACGATTTTCGCTCAAAATTCTGAAATTTCGTTACGAAAGCTTATTGTGCAAGAGGTCTTATGTTGATGCTTTTTCTCGCTTGATAATCGCCCAGTGATACAGCCAGAGCGGGAGGCCGACGAGGATGAAGGCAAAGGACCAGGCGGATTCGCGGTGACGCTGCTGGGTTTTGTAATCAATCTTGGGCTGATTCTGCCACTCATTGTAGCTGGCGAGCCATTGGCCGATTTCGATCTTCTGCGCGTCGGTTAGATCGCATTTGTCCTTGCATTTTTCCACTGCGGCGAGAAAGTCCTCCTCCTTCACTTCGCGAAGCGGTTGCGGCGCGAAAATGGGGGGTTGGCGAGAGAAATCGTGCTGCTCATCGGCCTTGGTGAAGATGAATGTCTTCAACCCTAGGTTGACCAGCCGCACCGCGCCGATCGAAATCAGCGCCAAGCCCGTGAGCGCAAAAAGATAAAGATAAATTGTGCGAATAATCGGGTTTTTCATATTTTTAAGTCGCGAGCCCGGCAGAACAACTTGGCGGGACGCGCTGGAGCATCGCACCCATCGCCTCTTTGGGCATCTGTGCGGCTTGCACCATAGGTGTATCTATTGCGGTCAAGGGCGGGGCTTACTTAAAACATTCTTTCCAACTACTTGGGCCGCCCATGAGTAACAACAATGCTAAAGGAGCTCCCCAGTTTGCCCAGCGCTCAACAAAATCCCATACCGGTTCTCCGGCCAGCGGACGGAGAAGTGCTGTCCAAAATCCCCAAAACGCCATCCATAATACCGCTATACGGATTGGCCTTATGAGCACAAGCAGAGCCAGAAGGAGGTCCATCGCACCGATAATCGGCATAAGTGTCATTGCGCTATCGGGCGAGATGCCAGCCGCTTCAAAATATTTGACCCAGCCCGCTTTTTGCTGAAGCGCAAACACGCCGTGGCCGATAAACTCTCCGGCAACCGCGATTCGCAGAACCCACTTAATAAGTCCTATGTTCAATAGGTGTATGATAATTGATTTTTATCAATTTGGGTAGAGTAGAATGAAGGGGGTGTGGATAAGTGGGTTTCTTGCAGTAGCTATTGCTTGGTATAATAAATAACATATCTTTCTCATTATTGGTTTAATTCAATTCATCCATGGAGCAAAACAATATGACAAAGTGGGTGGCCGCGGTCGTTGCCTTGGTGGTCGGGCTGGGCAGCGGGTACTATATCGGTAAGAGCGGCGGCTACCAGAGCGGTAAGTCAGCCGGGGTCAGTGAGGGGATTACACGGGGCGTGGCGCAGGAGAAAGCGGCCGAAGCCGCTCGTAAGCGCGAGGCCGAGCGCGAAGCGGCCAAGGCCGTAAACCCGTTTGAGCAGGCCGGGGCAAACCCATTGGAGAAAGTGCAGACCAACCCCTTTGAAAACGTAAAGGTTAATCCCTTCGAATAACTGGAATCATGAATCAGGAATTAGGGAAAGGGTGTGATGCATTTTTGTGACTCCCATTCTTAATTCCTGCTTCCTCATTCAATAAACCTGTGAGAAATCGGACATTTTTTCTCTTTTTTGCCGCCACTGTGCTGCTGGCGGGTTTTGCATATGGCGCCGCGGCAAGTTCCCCCTTTGATATTGAGTTCCCGATTCCGGAGCTCGGCGGCTGTGCGGATAAGGACGCTTGTAGGGCCTACTGCGATGATACGGCTCATAGGACAGAATGTCTTGTCTTTGCCAAAAAGCACGGACTGATTGGCGAGGAAGATGCAGAGAAAGCAGAGGCGATTCATAACGAAGGCGGCCCGGGCGGCTGCCAGTCCGAGGATGCATGCCGCGCCTACTGCGATGATACGGCACACGAGGCGGAGTGCATTGAGTTCTCGGTACAAAAGGGCTTTATGACCCGGGCCGAAGCCGATCGAATCCTCAAACCTGGTCCAGGCGGATGCCGCGCCAGACAATGCCAGCAGTATTGTGAGGATCCGGCGCATCAAGAAGAATGTTTTGAATACGCGGTAGCCAATGGCTTTATTCCCAAAGAGGAAGCCGAGCGCATCCGCCAATTTAAGCAGAAATTCGGCAAGACCCGCACCGGCCCGGGCGGATGCAGTTCGGAGACGGCCTGCCGCGAGTATTGCAATGACCCTTCCCATATTGATGAGTGCATTGAGTTTGCCGAGGACAATGGATTCGTAGATAAGGAACAGGCAAAACGGGCTAAAAAATTAGCGGGCAAGGGGCCCGGCGGATGCAAAGGGGCAGAGGAATGCCGCGCCTATTGTGAAAATCCGGATAACCAGGCCGGCTGTATTGATTTTGCGGTTGAGAATGAGTTGATGACACCGGAGGAAGCCCAGCGCGCGCGCAAGTTCGCCGGCAAGACCGGCCCGGGCGGATGCCGCGGGGAGCAGTGCCGCGATTTCTGCGAACAGGCGGGGAATGAAGATGTGTGTCTTGAATTTGCTGAGCGGGAGGGAATACTGCCGACCGAGGAGTTAGAGCGGGCCAAGAAATTCCTGCAGGCAACCCGTCAAGGCGGCCCGGGCGGATGTCAGGGGAGGCAGTGCGAGGAATTCTGCCGCAACCCCGCGAATCAAGAGTCCTGTTTTGAATTCGTAAAATCAAACGGACTGATCAGCAAGGATGAAGAGAAGGAGTTTGAAGCCGGGATGAAGATTCAGCAGGTGGTGCAGACCTCCGGCGGCCCGGGCGGCTGCAAGAGTGATGACGAATGTCGGGCGTATTGTACGGAGCCGAGCCACGTGGAGGAATGCGTGGCATTCGGGGCCGCACACGGAGGTGTGCCGCCCGAGCAGGTACGCGAGATGCTCAAGCACTTTAATGAGAAGCGGTTTGAAGTGCACGGCGGTATCAGCGAGTTCGGACCGCCGGGACTGGAGGACTTTGATCATTTCCAGCAAGAGGCCCAGCAGCGATTTGAAGAATTTCGTCAGCTGGAAGAGCACTTCCGCGGTCCAGGCGGGCCTGGCTTCCCAGGAGGATTTCCGGGAGGGCCGCCAGGTGGATTTCCCGGTGGTCCGGGTGAATTCCCGGGCGGCGCGCCAGGCGGCTTCCCAGGAGGATTTGGAGGAGCATCCGGAGGCCCGGTATTCTTGGGTCCGGGTGGGTGTAGCTCGCCGACGGAGTGCATCCAGTTCTGTACCACTCACAAGGAAGAATGTTTTGGAG
This sequence comes from uncultured Candidatus Saccharibacteria bacterium, assembly GCA_964363055.1. Classification (GTDB taxonomy): domain Bacteria; phylum Patescibacteriota; class Minisyncoccia; order Sungbacterales; family HO2-52-23; genus CAYIGN01. The sequence continues at coordinate 10,086 of CAYIGN010000019.1, read as the reverse complement.
GGCCGCCATCGCGCGGAGAAGGAGGTGGGTTTCCAGGAGGTGGTCCATTCGGTCCGCCGGAGGGCATTCCGCAGTTGAGAAGCAATCTGATTCAGGAGTTCAAGTCGGAAGAGATTCCGTCTGATTTCCATCAACTTGAGCAAGAGGAGCGCGAGCGGATATTCCGAGAGAAGTTTGAGCAGTTTGCGCCCCCAGGCAGTGGATTCCCTGGCCATCCAGGAGAATTTCCAGGGATGGATGGTCGGTTCCCTGGCGGACCAGGCGGATTTCCGGGGACAGAAGGTCAATTTCCTGGCGGTCCTACGCAGGGATTTCCGGGAGGGGATCAGTTCCAACAACAACAGCAATTCCAACAGCAGCAGATTGAACAGCAGATTCAGCAACAGATTCAACAGCAGCAAATCCAGCAGCAGTTTGACCAGCAACTGCATGAGTCCCAGCAATTTCCTTCAGCGCCATCGTCAGAGGGATTGACAGCTCCATCGCCAACTGAAACATTCACGCCTCCGCCGGAGGGATCGTTCACTCAACCCTCGACTGAAAGTTTTCCTCCGCCGCCGACCAGTACGCTTCAACCGACAGAGGGCTCCTTTACTCAACCGCCTCCTCCTTCCAGTCAGTCAACGGTGTTGCGCTTCTTTGGTTCAATCCTGAACGCTTTCTTGAGGTAAGGACGCTACGCGGCGCACTGCGCTCCCCGCAGCCGCAATCTGTGGGGGGCGTTTTGATTTCCGGACGGTTTTGTTTAGGATGAATGCATGGTGAAATTATTAATGGCGCTTGGGGCACTGGTTGTGAGTGCGGGAGCATTTCTTTTCATTCATCTTTGGGCCCCCGGCCGGGAAATTCCGCAGGAAACAAGACCGTTCCTTATACAGGCAGATGCCCCAGCTCAGCCGGGCGCCAATGCAACTGCTACGCCGTCCGACATAGCAGCACCGGCTGCTGATTTGACAATGCCTGATAAGGATGCGGGCGGGCGGGCACAGCCGCGTGGATTCTCTGCAACAGTGCAGGAACGAGAGCCCCCTATTATTCTTCCTCCAGCGATCCCAGAGGTTAAACTTCCTGCTTTTCTGCCGTCTGCTGATCTACCCGACATGCACGCAACGACCTCGCCTGCAGCATCCACCCCGATCGCTCCACCTCTACCTCTACCGCCGCCTCTACCGCCGCTTGATGAACGGGCAATCCTGGCCGCAGTGGTGAAGATTGAATGTCCGAGCGAGGATCAGAAAGGAAAATACGCGGGATCCGGATTCCTGCTGCCGCAGGGAGTGGTGGTGACCGCCGCGCATCTGGTGATGGATTCCGGCAGTGAGACCTGCACGATTATTTTCTCCAAAGACCGCCACCCCGCGCATTATTTGAAAGGCATGATCACCGAGGACCGCGCGGACATCAAGCGGCGTCACGACGAAGAGGGGATTGATGTCGCAGCGCTTTCTTTGCCCGTACTCTCGGCCTATCCGGAAGGTGAGGCGGTATTCCCCGACGGTTATCCATACATACCGTATCCGATCTGTGACGAGCCGCGGATGTTAAAAGACAAGCTCCTACACTTTGGCTATCCTTCTAATTTCTTAAACCAGAGTTATTTATCAGAACTGGACGGAGAGGCGGTGGTCTATGCTGACATTAAGGGGATTGAGGAACAGTTGTCTGAGGATCAAACTTTTCTTTTCAAAACGCCGGTGTTTGTCTACACCAACGACCAGTCACGGCTGCATCCGTATATGATAAGCCGGGTGCCTTCTTTTTACGGCGACTCTGGCGGGCTTGCATTCAATGCCGCGAAGCAATGTATCCTCGGCCCCCACCGCGGGGGTACCATCGGGGGCGCGGCCGAGGAGAACTTCTCGGTCCTCCCCATCCTGGGCTGGGAAAGAGCGCTCAGAATAATCCCGAGATAGTTATCTAGCCCGGAGCATCAGCCCATACGTACCGACGTACCAGACTAAGTCTGGTACGATTCTTTGAAAAGTTCGTAGGTAATGTCGCGGTACTCATCGGGTGATAGATCAGAGATTTCATTTTGAAAATGCGGCGAGAGGACATGAGAAAACGCACTGCTACCGCCCAAATAATCAGGTAGGCTTGACCATTTGTAGCCGCATAATTTTTGAAAGAGTTGTTTTGAGGTATCTGTACCAGACTTAGTCTGCAATAAAGCAAGAGGATTGAGGTGTATATACTGGGTTATGTATTGCGCATACTCAGGCTTATCAACGTGTCGCGCTTTGAAGGTGCTTTCAAAGAGTCGCCCGGTGCGTTCGTATCGCTTATTGAAATAAGTTGTATGGCTTATACCCAGTTTGTGAAAGAGTGCACTGATTCCGTTTTTCCTTTTTGGCGTGACAAACAAATGATAGTGGTTTGGCATTAAAGATCCTGCGCAGATCTCAACATACGGTTCCATTGGCGTGAGTAACTCACGAGGTTCAAGAGTGTACAGGTTGAATCGAGGAGGAATATCCCGAAAATTATTGAGGATGTAAATTCCGTGGATAAAGCGTATGCGGTCTTTATCGCTGTGGAAGATTATTCGATGGTCAACCCCTCGGTTATAAATGTGGTAATATTCGCCTGTTTCAAAAACTTCTTTTCTCATAACATGAGTTCTATATTTTGCCCCAGACTTAGTCTGGTACAAAAATGGGGGAGAAGCAAACCGATTTTTCCACAGCAAATAAAAAGCGCCGGATCCGGGGAGGATGCGGCGCATATTGTGTCGGTGGTGCCGGGCGACCACCGGCTAAATGACAATATGGGCGAAAAAGACCATTGACCAACGCTCTCCCACGTCGTAGGTCGGCTCGTCGGTCACCTCGTGCCAGAGGGCTTTTATCCTGCCTTGGGTGAATTTCTCCATCTTATAGCCGGCGAATACGACCGCCCTGCCTGGTATGGTTTCCACCAGGGTCTTATCCATGCCCACACGCAGGCCGGGGCGCGAGTCCGCAATATGGAGGGTGAGGAGCGAAAGGTCGGTATGACCTTTCCCAATGATTGGTTTGGAGCCGGCGGTATCATCGTAGGATTGAATACGAAGCACACTCTGTTCCTGAGCCGCAAGCATGGCGAGCCGTTTCTCGAACCGGAAGCCGGGTAAGGCCTTATCCAGCTCCGCCGCAAATTCGCGAGCGACGCGTTGGGCGAGAGTGAAGATACCCCGACAGTACCCCAGTAGGTATTCGTGCTCTCGAATCTCTACCCCCCGTACTCGCAAGAGATGCGGTAAGAACCAGCGATAGTGGATAATTGATTTAAGATCATCATATCTCTCTTTGCGCAGCTCTCCGTTCCTTCGTAGGTATCCATCATCGGCGCCATCTTGATCGTCCAGTGGGACATCTTTGCGGAGATCAAATGTCCATTGTGATCTATAGAGTTCTGGTTCCCGGAGTAGCCGTTTGAAGCAGCGGATAGTGCCGGGGATGATCCGTTCAGCTGGAAAGGGGATGGTTGTCAGACCCTGTTCCAGCAGTTCCTTCACGCTTTGGGTATAGTCAACCGTCATAATTCTCCCCCTTTCGCGATATAGTATTGAGTTGGAAAGAACCTATCCAAATCAGGTGCCTCTATGGTAGCGCCCAGAGAGAGAGAGTCAAATGCGCCCTGTGGAAAAGTTGGGATCGGGCTTGACCTTTGTCAGAATCTAATATATAATTAATATATGTTCTCTCCATCGGGTGATCGCCCCGCCTAAATTTTTGCACTGAAGCGAATCTTCATAACATACCCTCTTTCCGCAATCTCCCAAAGACGTTGAGGACTCATCTTATACTCAAGGTTATCCGGATAATAGTGCAAAAATTTAGGCGGGGAGGAAAGTCCGAACACCATTAGTGGAAGTTAGAGTTTAGAGGTTAGAAGTTAGAAAAGCCGTTGAGTGTTTCTAATCTCCAATTTCTGATCTCTAACTTCTATCTATTAGCGATAGCGGCTAACGGCCGCCATAGTCCCGCTCTTTTTATTAAAATCAAAAGAGCGGGACGAACGGGACAGTGTCACAGAGACCATACCGCCGATCCATCGTCTTAGGAACTCTAAAAGTTTGAGAGACGGAGGCCGCCCACATAGTGGGGGAGCCTCGTCCCGCTCTTTTGATTAAAATCAAAAGAGCGGGACGGGAGGCAAGGGTGAAAAGAGATGGGGTAAGAGCCCACAACCCCGACAGGTAACTATCGGGGAGGAAAAACTCCTATCCGGTGCAAGGGATCCCGATCCATCGGGAAAACCGCTTGAGCGCGTCGAGCAATCGCGCGCCCAGATAAATGATCACCATGAGAAGAGGTTGGAGATTGGAGATGAGAAGTTAGAGAAATCAAGATAGGTCTAACTTCCAATTTCTAACCTCCAACTTCTGCTTGTTACAGAATTCGGCTTATAGGTGGAGAGGACAAATCAAAAATCCGGCGCTGGCCGGATTTTTGATTTTGGATACATGCTCTATGCCATCGAGATGTCAATTTTTCTTCCGCCGCGTTCGTTTTTGGAGTTCTCGATTTTGCGCGTAAATAGCTCGATCTGATCGAGCCGGTACACCCGATAATTATTGGCCGGATTGCGATAAGAAGTGAGGATTCCCTTTTTATCCCAATTGCGCAGGGTCAAAGGGGTTACGCCCAGCATACTGGCTGCCTGTTTGATTGAGAGGTAACGACGCTCCATAGAATAGATGGTCTTGCAATCTGATGGAACTGGTAGTGAGTATTCGCAAAAAGCAGCTTCTCGACAATCTCGCCCCGTTAGAAATCAACAGATTTCTAACGGGACTCGAAGAATAATTCGGACGTAGCAGTATAAAGTTAGAAATACCTTGCAAGACCTTGTTTTTATGCCTGCTTGTTCCCTTCCTATTATTGGCTATTTCCCATAGGGTGAGCAACAGTAGTTATCCACAGTGTTATTTGTACACAAGCCGATGTACTATTGGATTAAAGGTTTTTGGCTTGCGAACCCCAAGATGTCTGAAAAAATAGAAAAAGTTGGCTATATAACTCTGGCCCAAGCCGCCCAATCCTCCCCATACTCGCAAGAGTACATGGGTTTACTTGCTCGAAAAGGTATGATTGAAGCCAAAAAAATAGGCCGGAATTGGTATACCACGGCTGAAGCGCTCCAGCGCTATCTGGCACGGCAGGAGCAGGCGCTTGCGAGCAAGATGGAAAAAATGGGTAAGTTGCCCCTTGCCGGATCAAGAGCCATGGGAGCGCTTGCCAGTGACCATCAGGGATCGGATACTATTCATTACGCTGGGGTTCAATTCAATCGCCCGTACTCATCCCAGCCGTTCTTTCACCAAAAGCTCAAAAAAGAGCTACCGAGGGGAGTGCTTGTAAAGTTCATGCGCGATATCGCGGCGGATGGGCTGGTCCTTGGTTTGATCTTTGGGGTGTCGTTTATGGCCGGTGTGTTTGGAATGAATGTGATCCGGATGCCGGATGGGGAGATGCTGCGCTCCGCGGTCTTGGTATTGGGCAAGGGGGTGATGGGTGGATGGCAGGAGTCAGGTCGGGATATTAGCGAACTTGCCGCAATGGCGCGTTCGGAAAGTGTCTTTAGGGTTCTGGAACAAGGTCTCCTCCTTGACGGTGAGACGCTGATAAAGTATTTTTATAGATGGGACCGCCACGAGTAGCCTCTTCGCAAGATCGCTACCAATTCAATTATTATAAAACGATAAAAAGGAACAATGAGTAAAAACCGATTGGAACAAAGTGCGCGAATTTGTCTCTATATCCTGGCCTGCATGCTTCCGGTGTGGTTTGTGCCCCATCCGCTTGGGATTGAATTTTGGCGGGAGATTACGTTTACTACACTCGTCGCGGCAGCAGCGATTCTGTGGCTGCTCTCGATTCTGTCATCAGGCGAGATTCAATATTCCCATTCGCCGCTGTGGTATGGACTCGGCGTAGTGGCCGCAGTGTTTGGCATTGCGACTTTTACCTCTCGCGCGCCATTCGTATCGCTCTTCTTGGCGGATGCCACGGCCGAGCGTTTTTCGACCCTAATTGTTGGCGTATTGCTGATGGGGGTTATGGCCGGCGTGATGCGCCGTGGCCGCCAGGCGAAATTGCTACTCGCGATCTTATTTTTTTCCGGCGCTGCGGCCGCTCTGCTGACGGCACTACAACTGGTCGCGGATATTTCACTGCTGCGGTATTTTGGCTTGGCCAGCGCTCGAGCGGCAAATGTGATCGGGACTCACAATGGCCTAGCCGTTTTTTATGCAGCCCTGCTGATGATTGGGATAGGATTGATTGTCGGCGGGGAGATGCGTCCGCGGTGGTTGCAGGGGGCCTTACTATCCGGCTCAGCCCTTTTTCTCTTTGACCTCCTCGGTGTTAATTTCGTATCGTCTTGGATTGCGATCCTTGGCTCAGCCGTTTTTCTGTTTGGGGTTTTCCTGATCGAGGATAAAATTGTAAGGCGATCAAGAGGACTGGGGTGGCGGCAGGGAGCGGCGCTGGGCCTTGTCGTTCTATCGGCAGTGATGCTATTGACGCCCGGTCCCTTGATCACTCAGCTGCCAGATGAGATTTCGCCCTCGCCCCGCGCGACTGTCTCGGTCGCGGTTTCAGTATTCAAAGAGGGGGTTGTGCGCACTCTTTTTGGATCAGGTCCGGGGATGTTTGGTTTGGACTGGGCGCGATATAGCGGCATAACCCTGCGTCAGCCGGGCTTAGCAGCCATCCGTTTTGATCAAGGGCATTCCTGGGCTGCCACGCTTCTATCAACCGTGGGCGTGGCGGGATTGGCTGCCTTCGTTGGTTTTTTGGCGCTGACCCTTTTTATATTCCTGCGCATGTTCCTGATGGGAGCAGATGGTCGAGGCGGGGAACAGCTGTCCAACAGTTTGGCCTCGGGCGATTCAGTACCCGACTCTGCTCCACCCTCATCAGTAGAGGACTCTTCCGCTCTAATCAAAGGCGCGTCCCTCGGTTTGATGGCGCTTTTGATCAGCGTGTTTCTCTACCCAGCCAATTTGTCGCTCGCACTTCTCCTTTTCATGCTCATTGGGATGCTCAACATAGTTCTTACGCGCCGCGCCTTGCGGCTCGAGACCTCAGACCATGGAAGTCAAGAGTTGTCCAACTCCGGCAAAGAAGCGGAAGTGGCCGTTGGAATCGGCGCTGATTTCTGGTCGCCGGAAGTACGAACCGTACGCTTCGCTGCTCCGGCCGCGGTATTTGTGGCCTCGCTTGCGATCGTCTTTCTAATCGTCTTGGGGGCAGTGGGCCTCTATGGCCAGCTGAATCGGGTGCGAGGCGCGCTTGCTCTCGACCGCGCGATCAAAGCCCTCATCCAGGGAGACCACGTTCAAGCCATTGCGCAGGCCCAAGAGAGTGTGCGGCGCGAGCCGCGCAACTTCCGGAATGCACAGGTCTTGACTCGCGCGCGGCTGGAAGAGGTGGGGAAGGTGATCCAGCGTATAGCATCGGGGGAGGACATAGCGGCTGAATTCCAGACCGCAGCCGCACTGGCAATTCAGAGTTCCAAGCTGGCGATTTCCCTCCATCCTCAGGAGCCGGAATTGTGGCGGCTGCAAGGAGCAGTGTATGAATTGATCATTCCTTGGGTTGAAGAAGCCGATAGCTTTGCCGATGAATCCTATCGCAGAGCCAGCGAACTCAATCCGTCCAATCCTGCTATTTATGTTGAGAGGGGAAGAGCCGGACTCGCCGCCAGTGATCGGCTCCTGGCAGCGGCCAATCAAGCTGGAGCAGAGGATCGCGAGGCGCTCGGGCGTGAGCGCCAGCAACGTCTGCAGGATGTGGTTGCGATACTTCAGCGCGCCATAGACGCGAAACCCGATTTCGCGGCTGCGCATTTGCTGCTCGCGCAAAGCGCGATTCGGCTCGGCAATCTTGAGCAGGCGATTCAGAGCGCGGAGAGAGCCCGGGTTGCCGCGCCCTCTGACATCGGCATCGCGTTTCAGCTCGGGCTCCTCTACTATCAAAAGGATGATCTCGCCCGGGCGCGAGCGGAGTTTGAACGCGCAGTATCCCTCAATGACAATTATTCCAATGGGCGTTATTTCCTCGGTTTAATTCGTGATCGAGAGGGTGATACCAGAGGGGCGATCGCCGAGTTTGAGCGGATCGCGCAGCTAAACCCGGACAACCAAGAAGTAAAGCTGATTCTCCGTAATCTCCAAGCCGGAAAGTCGGCGCTCTCCGGGATCGCACCTCCGGCCGAGCCGCCCGAGAAGCGGCGCGAGACGCCAATAGGTGAAGACACGTCAAGACCTTGATGCGGCTCCTCCTGCTTAATCATGAGGTATCCAGTATCCATGCCGCCGCGCTGATTCTTGGCGCGGCGGGGCTTTTATCGCGCCTGGTCGGGGTGCTTCGCAACCGCTTGCTATTCGCCGAATTCGGCGCAGGCAGAGAGCTGGATATATATTACGTCTCATTCCAGATACCGGATTTTATGGCCGCTCTATTCCTGCTGGGGGCCGCGTCTGCCGCGGTGCTGCCGGTGTTTCAGGAGCGTCTGTTGGAGAACAAGCGCAAGGCGCAGGAGTTTATTGCATCCCTTGTGGGGCTCTTTTTTCTTGGTTCAACCGCGGCCTCGGCTGCGGCGTTTTTAGCAGTGCCGCTCGCGGTGCCGTATGCAGCGCCGGGCTTCTCGCCGCAAGAGCAGGCGCTCGTCGTATCCATCACCCGCGTGATGCTTCTCTCGCCGATCCTGTTTGGCCTTTCAAGCATCTTTTCGGTAGTGGTGCAGACCTTTGGCCGGTTTTTTGTGTATGCTGCAGCGCCGATACTCTATAATCTGGGAATTATCTTTGGGATCGTGTTTCTGGTGCCTGCGTTGGGGATCTACGGCCTCGGGATCGGAGTGGTGGCCGGAGCGCTGCTGCATTTCGGCCTGCAATTCGGGGTTGCAGTTCAGATTGGTTATCCGCGACTGTCTGCCCTAAACTTAGTTTGGGTCAGGATGATCCAGTTTATGAGATACGATCTCGTGAACAATTTCGATCTCGTGAACAAGTTTAGGGCGGGGCTGGATCAGGGTATTCGGAGGGTGGTGCTGCTCTCATTTCCTCGGACCCTGGCTATCTCGCTGCATCAGTTGACGCTCTTGGCGCTCTTTGCTATTGGCTCGCTGCTGGCGGAAGGCAGTGTAGCCCTCTTTTCCGCTGCGCAGGATTTGTATTTCGTGCCGATAGGGATTTTCGGGATAAGCTACGCAGTGGCGCTTTTCCCGCGGCTGTCTGAGGCGGTCCTGCGCCGCTCCGGAGATGAGTTCTTGCGCGATCTTTCCGCCGGCATCAGAAGTATTCTCTTCTGGGTGGCGCCGTCTGCCGCACTTTTCCTGGTGCTCCGCGCGCACATCGTACGGGTGGCCCTTGGCGCGGGCCAATTCTCTTGGGAGGATACGCGTCTCACCGCGGCTCTGCTGGCGGTGCTGGCGCTGGCAATGGCTGCGGGTGCGGCCCAGATTCTATTGATCCGCGGGTTCTATGCGCTGGGCAACACCCGGCTGCCGCTTGTGATCAATGCAGTCGCGTCAATCGGCACGATCGCGCTTGCTTGGATTTTGACCGCGGCGTTGGCGAGCGGGTCAGCACTCAGCCGCGGGATCGCCGCGGTTTTGCGCATCGGTGATCTGCCGCATCCGGAGGTACTGGGTTTGGGAATTGGATTCGCCGCCGGCACCATAATCAATACCGGACTTCTTTATGTCTTTTTGATGAAAGAGGCCGAGGAGGTATTGGGCAAGAAGCCGGATCGCGGCTCGGCGGCTGAGATCGTCAAGATCGTTGCGGCTGCGCTTGTCGGGGCTGGAGCGGGGTATGGGGTGCGAGTCAGTTTCTCCGAAACCCTGCCGCTGATTACTTTTGTACGGGTACTGGTACAGGGGGCGGCCTCAGCCGCGGCCGGATTTGCAGTATACTGTGGGCTGCTGGCGGCGTTGGGCAGCCGCGAGGTTGGAATACTGCGCCGCGGCATAACCCGACGTCTTCTCTCAATCGGAATTCTGCCCAAGAGTTGGGATGGAGAAGACAGGGTAACTGGTAACTAGAACCCATCTCAAAAATGCATTTGGGCTGCAATCGGCGGATTTCTGCTC